>NZ_JABWRI010000002.1:0-303998 GCF_014268865.1 Pseudomonas sp. BW16M2
TTCGACGGCAGGCGGTTGAGCTGGTCGACCATCTGCTCGATCTCGCGCAGGTTCAGGCGCTGGTCGATATCGCCGGGGAAGGCCATGGCCAGCTCACGGTCGCTCAGGCCGCTGGCCGGGTCCGGGCGCAACCCTTCCAGGCGCCCTTCCACCACCAGTACCTGCAGATGGCCCGAGGACAGGTCCTGCTGCGGCAGGTAGGCGCGGCTGGTGACCAGGCCGCGACCCAGGTAATGGTCGGTGATGGCCTTGAGCAAGGCATTGAGCTGGGTGACACCCAGGCACTGGTCGATAAAGGGCTTGAGCAGGCGGTCGCGGTCGGCGGCGGACAGGCTGTCGGCGCCCTTGAGCTCGATGGTGTGGATGGTGAAGCAGCGGCTGTCGGACGCCGGTTGCGACTCACCGGGTTCGGCGGCCTTGCCGGGCAGGTTGCGCAGCTCTTCGAGGCGGCGCTGCTGCTCTTCGAGCAGACGGTCCTGGCGGTCGCGGATCAGGTCCTGGTCGCCGGGTGAAACGGCCCAGGCCGCAGGCAGCACAGCAGGCCGACAAGCGCACAGAGGGCCGTTTTGCGCCCTGAAACTAGACGTCCCGCCATGACCAATCCCTGGTGAACAGTGCAAAGTGGCGGGCATACTATTTTGACATCATATTGGCGTCAATTTGCCATCATTGAGTTTTTTGTAACACAGCTCTGCGTATTGAATGAAAGCATTGAGATAGAGCTGTTGCGCTACAGAGAAAAAATTTCGCCCTGTCGCCGTGAACCACGTGGAGCTGCCGTGCAGCTCCACGACTTGGGCCTTACGGCATCACTGGTGGCACATACTGCAAGGTCGTGCCCAGCGCCCACAGCAGCACCAGCACCAGCGGCACATGCACCAGCAACTGCACGAACGAGAAGCCGATCAGGTCGCGCGCCTTGAGCCCCAGCACCCCCAGCAGCGGCAGCATGTAGAACGGGTTGATCAGGTTCGGCAGCGCCTCGGCGGCGTTGTAGATCTGCACCGCCCAGCCCAGGTGATACTGCAGGTCGTTGGCCACCAGCATCACGTAGGGCGCCTCGATGATCCATTTGCCGCCGCCGGACGGAATGAAGAAACCGAGCACCGCCGAGTACACGCCCATCAGCAGCGCGTAGGTGTCATGGGTGGCAATCTGGGTGAAGAACACCGAGATGTGGTGGGCCAGGGTCTGGGCGTCCGCGCCCTTGACCTGGGTGAGGATGGCGGCGATCGAGCCGTACAGCGGGAACTGGATCAGCACCCCGGTGGTGGTCGGCACGGCACGGGTCACCGCGTCGAGGAAGCTGCGCGGGCGCCAGTGCAGCAAGGCACCGAGCATGATGAACAGCAGGTTGTAGGTGTTCAGGCCAGAGATCGCGGTGATCGCCGGCTTGGTGGCGAACTCCTGGTACAGCCAGCCGGCGGCCAGGGCGACCAGCAGCAGGATCAGGATCGGGCTGTACTCCAGCCACTCGCCCGGGCGGGTGCGCTGTGGCGAAGGCGGCGCACTGAAGCTCGGATCGACGCCGCAGTCCTGGGCGCTGCGGGCGCTGTTCGGCCCGGGCGCGGTGGCATAGGCCACGACCAGCGAGACGACCACCAGCGCGGCGAGCATCACCCCGGACTGCCAGAGGAAGATGGTCTCGGTGAACGGGATCACCCCAGTGATCGACAGGATCGACGGCGGCAGGCTGGCCGGGTTGGCCTGCAGCTGCGCGGCCGACGACGACAGGCCCAGCGCCCACACCGCGCCCAGTCCCAGGTAGGCGGCGGCGCCGGCGGCGCGGTAGTCCATCTTCAGGTCGCTGCGCCGGGCCAGGGCGCGCACCAGCAGGCCGCCGAACACCAGCGACAGGCCCCAGTTGAGCAAGGACGCGAGCATCGAGATCAGCGCCACCCAGCACACCGCCGAGCGGCCGTTCTTCGGCAGCAGCGCCAGGCGGTCGATCAGCCGGGCGGCCGGTGGCGAGCTGGCCACCACATAGCCGCCGATGACCACGAAGGCCATCTGCATGGTGAACGGGATAAGGCTCCAGAAGCCGTCACCGAAGGCCTTGGCGGTGTCGGTGGGCTTGCCGCCCATGGCCAGGGCGCCGAGGGACACCAGCATCACCGCCAGGGCGGCGAACACCCAGGAGTCGGGGAACCAGCGTTCGGCCCAGTTGGAGCAGCGCAGGGCAAAGCGGGCGGAGCGGCTGTCTTGGATATCAGCGGCCACGATGTTTTCCTTTTTTGGTTTTATTGGTGGAGTTTTCAACAGGTATTGCAAAGCCCTGTGGGGACGCAAACGTGGGAGCGGGCTTGCCCCGCGATCGCGTCCGACCAGGCGGTCGTGGCACCTGGAATGACGTCATCGCGGGGCAAGCCCGCTCCCACGGGTTCGCCCCACAGGGCGGTAATGCTTGATTAGAACGTCATTTCCTTCACATCGTCCGCCACGATCAGCTTGCCGGCGGTCTTCTCGATGATTTCCTCGACGCTCACGCCCGGGGCGGTCTCGCGCAGGATGAAGGCACCGTTTTCGATCTCAAGGTAGGCCAGGTCGGTGAGCACCTTGCGGATGCAGCCGGCGCCGGTCAGCGGCAGGCTGCACTTGGGCAGCAGCTTGGACTCGCCGTCCTTGGAGGCGTGGGTCATGGTGACGATGATGTTGTCGGCACCGGCCACCAGGTCCATGGCGCCGCCCATGCCCTTGACCAGCTTGCCGGGGATCATCCACGAGGCGATGTTGCCTTCCACATCCACCTCGAAGGCGCCGAGCACGGTAAGGTCGACATGGCCGCCACGGATCATGGCGAAGGATTGCGCCGAATCGAAGATCGACGCGCCACGGCGGGCGGTGACGGTCTGCTTGCCGGCGTTGATCATGTCGGCGTCGATGGTGGCTTCGGTGGGGAACTCGCCCATGCCCAGCAGGCCGTTCTCCGACTGCAGCATCACTTCCATGCCCTCGGGCACATAGTTGGCCACCAGGGTGGGGATGCCGATGCCGAGGTTGACGTAGTAGCCGTCCTTCAGTTCACGGGCGACGCGTTGCGCCATTTGTTCGCGGGTCAATGCCATGGTCAGGATCTCTTTGTTGTTCTTGAGGACGGCGCTCAGGCCTTGACGGTGCGCTTTTCGATGCGCTTCTCGAAGGTGCCGACGATGACCCGGTCGACATAGATGCCCGGGGTGTGGATCTCGCTGGGCAGCAGCACGCCGGGCTCGACGATCTCCTCGACCTCGACCACGGTGATCTTGCCGGCGGTGGCGGCCAGCGGGTTGAAGTTCTGCGCGGTGTTGCGGTACACCACGTTGCCGTAGTGGTCGGCCTTCCAGCCCTTGACGATGGCGAAGTCGCCGGTGATGGATTCTTCGAGGATGTACTTGCGGCCGTTGAACTCGCGCACTTCCTTGCCTTCGGCGACCGGAGTGCCGTAGCCGGTGGCGGTGAAGAAGGCCGGGATGCCGGCGCCGCCGGCACGCATCTTCTCGGCCAGGGTGCCTTGCGGGGTGAGTTCCACTTCCAGTTCGCCGCTGAGCAGCTGGCGTTCGAACTCGGCGTTCTCGCCGACATAGGAGGCGACCATCTTGCGGATCTGCCGGTCCTCGAGCAGCACGCCCAGGCCGAAGCCGTCGACGCCGCAGTTGTTGGACACCACGGTCAGGCCCTTGACGCCGCGGCGCTTGATCTCGGCGATGAGGTTCTCGGGGATGCCGCACAGGCCAAAGCCGCCGGCCAGCACGGTCATGTCGTCGGTCAGGCCCGCCAGGGCCTCTTCATAAGTTGCTACACGCTTGTCCAGTCCGGCCATGCTCAGTCGCCTTTTGTAGTTGTTGGAACCGTACGGTCATCTTCACTGTAGTCGACTGATTTGTTAATTTTGTTTTCGTCATCGATTGATAACTTTTACAAAACAAAGGGCCCGCCCCATGAATGTCAAGCAGCTGCGCGCCTTCGTCACCGTGGCCAAGTACCAGAGCTTCGCCCAGGCCGGCGAGCACCTGCATGTCTCGCAACCGGCCCTGAGCCTGACCATCAAGGCGCTGGAGGACAACCTTGGCGGCGCCCTGCTCACCCGCACCACCCGCAGCGTCAGCCTGACCCCCGAGGGCGAAGTGCTGCTGCCGCTGGCCCGGCGCCTGCTGGCCGATTGGGACGACACCGAGGAGATGCTGCGCCAGCGTTTTACCCTGCAGCTGGGACGGGTCTCGGTGGCGGCCATGCCGGCCTTTGCCGGCAACCTGCTGCCGCAGTCGCTCAAGGTGTTTCGCCAGCGCTACCCCAAGGTCAACGTCACCGTGCACGATGTGATCAACGAGCAGGTGCTGGAACTGGTGCGCCACCGTCGCGTCGAACTGGGCATCGGCTTCGAGCCCGAGAGCAGCGAGGCGCTGCGCTTCCACCCGCTGTACCTGGACCGTTTCGTCGCGGTAGTGCCCGCCGACTCGCCCCTCGCCCGCCAGCCCCAGGTGCGCTGGCCGCAGCTGCTGGCCGAGGATTTCATCGCCCTGCAACGGCCTTCCGCGGTGCGCCTGCTGCTGGAGCAGCACCTGGCCGCCAACCATGGCAAGTTGGCGGTGGCCTTCGAGAGCCACCAGCTGTCGACCATCGGCCGCATGGTCGCCAGCGGCCTGGGGGTCAGCGCGGTGCCGGCGCTGTGCATCGGGCAGATGCAGGAGCTCGGCGCCCGCTGCGTGCCGTTGGTCGAACCGACCGTGGAGCGGCGCATCGGCGTGATCGCCCTGAGCGATCACAAACTGTCCAAGGCTGCCGAGGCGCTGCTCGATGTACTGCTGACCCATACCCATCCACAGGAGGTGACATGCGTTACGTGAATCTGGCGGGCTCCCGCGTTCCGGCCATCGGCCAGGGCACCTGGTACATGGGCGAGGATCCTGGGCGCAGGGCCGCCGAGGTAGCGGCCCTGCAACAGGGTATCGAACTGGGCCTGGGCCTGATCGACACCGCCGAAATGTACGCCGAGGGCGGCGCCGAGCGCGTGGTCGGCCAGGCCATCGCCGGGCGTCGCGACCAGGTGTTCCTGGTCAGCAAGGTCTATCCGCACAATGCCAGCCGACGCGATGTGCCGGCCGCCTGCGAACGCAGCCTCGAGCGCCTGGGCACCGACTGCATCGACCTGTACCTGCTGCACTGGCGCGGCCAGTATCCGCTGGAGGAGACCGTCGAGGCCTTCGAGCGCCTCATCGAACAGGGCAAGATTCGCCGCTGGGGCGTGTCCAACTTCGACCTCGACGACCTGCGCGAGCTCGACAACTCTGCCTGCGCCACCAACCAGGTGCTGTACAACCCGGCCGAGCGCGGCATCGAGTTCGACCTGCTGCCCTGGAGCCAGCAGCAGGGCCTGCCGACCATGGCCTACTGCCCGCTGGCCCAGGCCGGGCGCCTGCTGCGACATCCCGTGCTGGGCGACATCGCCGCGCGCCATGGCGCCACGCCGGCCCAGGTGAGCCTGGCCTGGGTCACGCGCCAGGAGGGCGTGATCGCCATTCCCAAGGCCACCGCCCCGGAACATGTGCGCCTGAACGCGGCGGCGGCAGGGCTGATGTTGAGCGAAGCAGACCTGCGGGCCATCGACCAGGCCTTCCCCGCGCCGACCCGCAAGCAGCGCCTGGCCATGGTCTGAACCCCTACAGGGGCCGGCATGATCGACAACAAAGCAAGATCGTTCAAGCCGCCCCTGCGCCGCTCTGTCATGCTGGCCTGCCCTGTCGAATCGTTGTCGTTCCCATGTCCAGTCCACCGCTCGCCCGCCACGCCTTCCTCCACGGCGCCATCGCCATCCTGCCGCTGTCCCTGGCCGTCGCACCCTGGGGCCTGCTGGCCGGCTCCATGGCCATCGAGGCCAACCTCAGCGCCTGGCAAGGCCAGGGCCTGTCGGCCATCGTCTTCGCCGGCGCCGCGCAACTGGTGGCCATCGGCATGCTCAAGGGTGGTGCCAACCTGCTGTCGATCCTGCTCACCACCCTGCTGCTGACCTCGCAGCACCTGCTCTACGGGCTGTCCATGCGCCCGGTGATGTCCGGCTTGCCGACCCGCTGGCGCCTGGGCCTGGGCTTTCTGCTCACCGACGAATTCTTCGCCCTGACCAGCCACCACGACCAGCAGCAGTTCAACCGCTGGTACGCCCTGGGGGTCGGCCTGACCTTCTATGTGGCGTGGAACCTGTTCACCCTGGCCGGCATCGTCCTCGGCCAGAACATCCCGCACCTGGACCAACTGGGCCTGGACTTCTCCATCGTCGCCACCTTCGTCGCGCTGATCGCGCCGCTGGTGCGCAACCTGCCGACCGTGGTGTGCGTGGCGGTGTCGCTGTTCTGCTCGGTGCTGTTCAGCTACTGGCACTGGGAAACCGCCCTGGTGGTGGCAGGCCTGCTGGGCATGGCCGCTGGTTTTATCTGCCAGAAATTCTCCGGAGGCCGTTCATGATCTGGCTGCTGATCGTCGCCATGGGCGCGGTGGTGTTCCTCAACCGCTACGCCTTCCTCGAACCGCGCCTGCCGCTGCGCCTGAGCTCCAACGCGCGGCAGTTCCTCGGCTTCGCCGTGCCCGGCATGCTCACCGCGATCTGCGGGCCGATCATCTTCCTGCCCGGCCACCAGCTCGAGCTGAGCCCGCTGAACCCTTACCTGCTCGGCTCGCTGGTGGCGATCGCCCTGGTGCTGTTGACCCGCAGCGTGTTGCTGAGCATGCTGGCGAGCATGCTGATCTTCTTCCTCCTGCGCAGCTGGCTGGCATGACCACGCCCCTGCGCGAACAGGCCCACCTGTGGCAGGCGCCCGCTCTCGGCGACGTCGAGATGCTGCACGCCCGCTATATCCAGCAGCGCTTCGCCCCGCATGTGCACGAAGGCTACGTGTTCACCGTGATCGAGTCCGGCGCCCAGCGTTTCTGGCACCGCGGCAGCGAGCACCTGGCGCCGGTGGGCAGCATGGTACTGATCAATCCCGACGAGCTGCACACCGGCGCCACCGCCCACGAGGCCGGCTGGCGCTACCGTGGCTTCTACCCCGAGCACGAGCGGGTCACCGGTGTGCTCGACGAACTGGAGCTGGGCCGTCACGGCCTGCCCCGGTTCAAGGACAGCGTGATCCAGGACCCGGCCCTGGCCGCCGCGTTCAGCCATCTGCACCAGTTGTCCGAATCCTGCGCCAGCGCCCTGGAGCAACAGACCGCCTGGCGCCAGGCAGTGCTGGCGCTGGTGCAGCGCCACGGCCACTGCGCCGAGCCCGCCGCCCCCGGCAACGAACCGCTGGCCGTGGCCCGCGCCCGTGAACTACTGGAGAGCCGGCTGGCCGAGCCACCCTCGCTGGAAGCCCTGGCGGCGGCGGTAAACCTGTCGCCGTTCCACTTCGCCCGGGTGTTCCGCCAGGCCACCGGCCTGCCGCCCCACGCCTGGCTCAAGCAGCGCCGCCTGGCCCGCGCCCGGGAGCTGTTGCGCAGCGGCCTGCCGGCACTGGAAGTTGCCTTTGTCCTGGGCTTCGCTGACCAGAGCCACCTCAGCCGCCAGTTCAAGCAGGCCTATGGCGTTACGCCGGGCGCCTATCGCCAGGCCTGCCTGGGCCTGTAGCCGCGCCACGGTTCCAGGCGCCCGGCGTGGTCCCGGTCATGCCGCGAAAGAACGCGATGAAGGCACTGTCGCTGGCGAAGCCCAGGTCGTCGGCGATGGCGCCCAGCGGCCGCTGCAACGCCAGCTGTTCCATTGCCCGCAGCAACCGCCACTGCTGGCGCCATTGCTGATAGGACATGCCGGTATCCCGGCGCAGCAGGCGGCTGATGGTCTTCTCGCTGGCGCCAACCTGCCGCGCCAGTTCACCCAGCGCTGGCGGCAGGCGCTCGAGCCGCTCGACCAGCCCAACCAGGCGGCGATCGCCTGGCAGTGGCAGGAACATCGGCTGGCGCGGCGCCAGGCGCAATTCGCCCAGACACAGCGCCAGCAGGTGCGCCTGGTCACCTCGGTCCCAGGCCGTGTCGAACGGCGCCTGGGCAATGCGTTCGAGCAGTTCGCGCAGCAACGGGTTGACGCTGATGATCGTCACGTCGTCGGGCAGCTCCACGTTGAGCACGGCGCTGAAATACAGCGAGCGGTAGTCTACCGTTTCGCGCATGCGCGCCCGATGCTCCAGCCCCGCCGGAATCCACGCAGCCTGGGTCGGTGGCAGCAGGCACAGGCGTCCGGGCGTCTGGATGCGCACGCAGCCCTGGCGGGTGAACAGCACCTGGCCGCGGCCATGGCGGTGGCGCCCCGAGTCGTGGTCGCCCAGGGCCGAGCAGATGCCTAGTACCGGCGCGTCGAAAGCATCGGGGTCGAAGTGGGCGTCGGGGGCTAACCAGGCCATGGCTGTAATTGTCCGATTTCAACGATAGAGCAACGGAATCGCGATAATAGCTCACGGCACAACATCCCTACCATGAGCGCCCGTTTGTGCTGCAAGGCGTTCACTCCCATGCTTTCCCGTTCCTGGCTGGCCCTGGCCACCGCCCTGCTGATGTTTCCGCAAGTCGCCGAAACCCTTTACAGCCCTGCCCTGGTCTCCTTGGCCGAAGCATTCGCCGTCAGCGCTGCCCAGGCTTCGCTGACCCTGTCGCTGTACTTCGTCGCCTTTGCCGTCGGCGTGCTGGCCTGGGGGCGTGCCTGCGACCTGTGGGGGCGGCGACCGGCCATGCTTGCCGGCCTGTTGCTCTATACCACCGCAGCACTGGCGGCGCTGCTGGCGGTCGACTTCAGCCAACTGCTGCTGGCTCGGGTCGTGGCGGCCTTTGCCGCGGCGGTGGGCTCCGTGGTTACCCAGACCGTGCTGCGCGATCGCCACGCTGGCCCTGAACTGGCCCGGGTGTTCTCGTTGATCGGCGTATGCCTGGCGCTCAGCCCGGCGCTGGGGCTGATCAGCGGCGCCTGGCTGGACCGGCTGTTCGGCTATCACGGTGTACTCGCCAGCCAGTTGCTGATGGCCGCGCTGCTGCTCGCCTGGACCTGGCGGGGCCTGCCCGAGACACGCTCCGCCGCGCAGGCGACGCCCGCGCTCGGCCAGGTGCTGCGGCGCCTGCTGCGCGACCATCGCGTGCTGCTGGCCAGCGCCCTGGTGGCGGTGTTCAACATCAGCGTGTTCAGCTGGTACAGCCTGGCGCCGTTTGTTTTCGAGCGCCTCGGCGCCAGCCCGTGGATGGGCTACTCAGGCGCGGCGCTGGCGCTCGGCTCGCTGCTGGGCGCGCGTCTCAATGCATGGTTGCTGCAACGCGGGGTGGCCATGGCGCGCCTGCTGCGCCTGGCGTGCCTGCTCGACCTGCTGGCAGCGCTGGTACTGCTGGGGATGGGCGACAGCCTGTGGACGGTGCTGGCGATGGCCCTGGTGATGTTCGCCTTCGCCATGGCGATTCCGCTGGTGTTGGGCTCGGCGCTGGTCGACTACGCCGACTGCCGTGGCACGGCGGGTGCGTTGTTCGGCTTGTTCTACTACCTGCAGATCGGCACGGGGCTGCTACTGGCGGGCATTTGCCAGGCCCTTGGGGCGACACTGTTCGCCTGTGCCCTGGCGGCCTGGTTGCTGGCCATCGGCTACGAGCAGCCTGGCCGGGCGCTGCTACACTCAAGGGGCTGAATGGAGGATCGCGTCATGTCCGAACGAGATATCACCACGCTCCTGTCGCTGATGAGCCAGCGCCAGGCCTGCCTGAGCAGCGCCTGCAAGGAGATCGCCGACTGGATCGACCGCCAGGGCGATGTGCCTGCCGCCGGGAAGATCCGCGCCAGCCTGAAGGCGCTGGAGGCCGAGGATGCGCAGGTGCGCAAGACCCTGACTTCGCTGAACATCGAGCGGCCGCTGCCACGTTTTCGTAGCTGAGCGCCAAAAAGCATCGCGGGTCAAGCCCGCTCCCACCGATCGCGTGGGAGCGGGCTTGACCCGCGACAGTGGCTGTATCAGTGGTTCATGTGCATATGGTCATGCCCTGCGCCGGCCTCGGCGTTGAGCGCGCGCACCGGCGCCTGCACCTGCAGGGTTTCCTTGACGCCCTTGGCATCCTCGATGGTCAGGGTAAGCGGCACCTGCTCGCCTTCCTTCACTTGCTGGTTCAGCCCCATCAGCATCACGTGGTAGCCGTTCGGGTCCAGCTTCACCGCCTTGCCCGCCGGCAACTCGACCGACTTCACCTCACGCATGCCCATCACATCGCCGTTCATGGTCATCTCGTGCACCTGCACGGTCTTGGCCACGGGCGAGGCAACGCTCACCAGCTTGCTGTCGCTGCTGGCGGTCAGGGTCATGAAGGCACCGGTCGACTGCTGGTGCGGTACGCTGGCGCGGACCCAGGCGTCGCTCACGGTGGTCTGGGCGAACGCCGGCAGGGTCATGCCCAGCAGGGCCAGGGCGGCCAGGCCGCGTTTGATCGGTTGCATCGACATTCAGCAGATCTCCATCAGGGTGACCAGGTCTTCGGCGCATTCCTTGGCATTCAGGGAATGGCCCAGGCTCAGGCGCAGGGTGCCACGTGTATCGTAGACGTAGCTGGTGGACGAGTGAGAGATGGTATAGGTGTCGCCGGCCGGGACCTTTTCGTAGAACACCTTGAACTCCCGGGCCACCTCGGCGATTTCCTCGGGGGTGCCGGTCAGAGCGACGATCGACGGGTCGAAGGCCTTGACGTAGGCGTCGAGCACCTCCGGGGTGTCGCGTTCCGGGTCCAGGGTGATGAACACCGGCTGGAACAGCTCGCGGTCACGGCCCCTGAGGATCTTCCTGATCTGGACGATCCGCGCCAGCGCGGTCGGGCAGACCGCCGGGCACTGGGTGAAGCCGAAGAAGATCATCGGCATCGAGCCGTAGAAGCTCGACAGGGTGCGCTCGTTGCCTTGAGTGTCGTTGAGCTTGAATTTGCGCCCGAGGATCTCGTTGCTCATGTTCTTGCCGTACTTGAAATCCAGGCCCCGGGCCGGGTTGCAACCCGCCAGCAGGCCAAGCCCCAGTACGCCCATCCCGGCGACTACCGCGCGCCGGGTCAACAGATCATTCATGGAACCATCCTTTACAGGGAAGGTGCCGACCCCTGGGATGGGCCGGCCAGAAAACCGGGGCATTCTGTCACGCTCCCCCCACACCATCCACCCGACATCCGGCCAATCGGGCTGCAGCCCTTTGTTTACGGGGCGCGACCGGTTGTCGCAGGGGTTGAATCCGTAACACTTTGTTGCTAGGGATCAATGCACAACGCCTGAAAAGCATCGCGGGGCAAGCCCGCTCCCACGCTGTGACCCAAGTATGCCCTAGGCGTGGGAGCGGGCTTGCCCCGCGATTGAAAAGCCACCGTACTTAGTAGTAGGCGTTTTCCTTCTGGCTGTGGTCGGTCACGTCACGCACGCCCTTGAGCTCCGGAATGCGCTCGAGCAGGGTGCGCTCGATGCCTTCCTTCAGCGTCACGTCGGCCTGGCCGCAGCCCTGGCAGCCGCCGCCGAACTGCAGCACGGCGATGCCGTCGTCGACCACGTCCACCAGGCTCACGGCGCCGCCGTGGCTGGCCAGGCCCGGGTTGATCTCGGTCTGCAGGTAGTAGTTGATACGCTCGTTGATCGGGCTGTCTTCGTTGACCATCGGCACCTTGGCGTTCGGCGCCTTGATGGTCAGCTGGCCGCCCATGCGGTCGGTGGCATAGTCGACCAGCGCGTCCTCGAGGAACGGCACGCTGACCGCGTCGAGGTAGGCGGTGAAGCTCTTCAGGCCCACCGGCTGGTCGTCGGGCTTCTCCTCGCCCGGCTTGCAGTAGGCGATGCAGGTCTCGGCGTAGGTGGTACCCGGCTGGGTGATGAAAATACGGATGCCGATGCCAGGCGTGTTCTGCTTGGAGAGCAGATCAGCCAGGTAATCATGGGCGGCGTCGGTAATGGTTATAGCGCTCATGGAAGTTCCTCACAGACTTGCCGGCAGTGTACGCCAACCCGGCCCTCGAACAAAGTCCTAGCATTTGACTCGGGATAGCGCCAGCGCGGGCTCCTGGGCGCCACGCCCCGTGAGTCCGGCCTTGAGCCGCCCGTACAGGCCACGCTCCAGCCAGTGGTAGCTGAGCCACGACATTAGTCCGATTGACGGCACGCACAAGGCGAATACCAGGTACGGGTTCAGCCGCAGGCGTTCGCTGGCGAACAGGCCGCCGTACAGTACCAGGACATGCACCAGGTAGACCGAATAGGAACAATCGCCCAGCGCCTTGAGCACCCGATTGCCCTTGAAGCAAGGCTCCAGGGCGATGAACGCCAGCACCACCAGGGCGCTGGGCAGGCCCCAGTGCAGCAGACGCTGCGAAGCGTCCAGGTGATACAGCGCATACCCTGCCACGCCAAGCAGCCCCAGCGGCAGCCACAGGCCCTGGCGAATCAGCCCGCGGCGATACAGCACGCCCAGGCCGATGCCCAGCAGGAACTCATAGACGATGTCGTTGCTGTAAAAGCGGCTGAGCACGCCGAGGCGGCCCAGCACCTCGCTGACCAGCAGCAACGCCGCCGTCACCAGCAGCAGGTGATGGCGCTGGCGCACCAGGAACGCCAGGCCGAACAGCAGGTAGAAGAACATCTCGAAGTTCAGCGTCCAGCCGACGTTGAGGGTCGGGTACAGGCCGTAGCCGCCCGGGTTTTCCGCTGGTATGAACAACAGCGACAGCAGCAGGTGCTGCCATTCGAACACCTGGTGCGGCATCCAACGGCTGGCGACCAGCATCAGCGCGGCCATCAGCAGGGTGTAGAACCAGTAGGCGGGCACGATGCGCAGGGCGCGGTTGAGCAGGAACTGAGCGGGCGCGATGTCCTTGTCGCGGGTCGAGAGGTAGATCACCAGGCCACTGATGACGAAGAAGATGTCCACCCCTACCGCACCACGGTCGGCGAGCAGTTGGCCGATAGGGCCGGTGGCATTGAAGTCGAAGAAGATCTGCATGAAATGGTGGCAGACCACCACCCAGGCGGCGAATGCCCGGAGAGCCTGAAGCGAATACAGCATGAAAAACCCTGCGATCGTCGATGCATTGAGGCCCGGCGAGCGCTTTGCGCTCGTTTCGCCGGCAAGCCGGCTCCCACAGGGTGCGCGTACGTCTGTGGGAGCCGGCTTGCCGGCGATGGGCTGCAAAGCAGCCCCAGGGCCTACCCATCGATTCCGACCGCAATAGCGCCGGAAAGGTCAGGCCAACCGATCAGAGGTTCTCGTAGCGGTTCATGTCCAGCACCCCCGCCTCCACCGGCTCGGTCTGCTTGATGTAGCTGTTCAGGTCATGGAAGTAGCGCCAGAACTCGGGATGGCTGCGACGCACGCCCCAGCGCATGACGATGCGCTCGAACTTCGCCGTGTCGTCCCGCGCCGCCTCCATGTCCTCGACGAACTCCGGCACATCGGCCGCCGGGATATTGAAGATGAAGTTGGGGTAGCTGCTGAGCACGCCCGGGACCAGGGTCAGGGTGTCCAGCCCCGGCTGGTAGCGGTAGGCCTCGCCGAGCAGGAACGCCACGTTGCTATGGGCGCGGTTGCGCAGCAGGCTGTAGACCTGGCGCTGGCCGCCCTGCCCCTCGATGCGCAGCATGGTCGCCTCGGGCAGCTGGCCGATCACCTTCAGGCCTGCGGCCGGGCGCGACACCAGGCGGCTCAGCGACTGCTCGACATCGCGAAACTCCTGGGACAGACCGGGCCGTGAGCAATAGGCGCCCTGGCAGCGGTTGATCGGGTCGGGCGCCACGTTCAGGCTGCCGCTGCGCTGCAGCAACTGCAGGCCGAAGTCACGCTTGGGATCGTGCTTGTCCAGCTTCAGCGCGCTCGGGGTACTGGTGTCGATGTCCTCGTAGTCCATCCACATCTTCACCTTGCCACTGTTCTGGTACCAGTTGCCGAGGATCTCGCTACGCTTGCCGGCCGGCATCAGGCGCAGGAAGTTGACCTCGGCGCCATTGCGGATCAGGTCGAAGTACAAGCGGGTCTGCAGCTGGTGCGAGACGTTGCCGAACACATCGAAGTTCACCGCCAGCTGGTAGTAGGTGCGCTCGAACAGCGGGTAGTCGAACAGCCACATGGTCAGCGGCACGTCACCGATCAGGCCCTTGGTCACCGAGGCGCTGTCGAAGTGACGGAAGATGCTCAGCAGCGCGTTGTCGTTGCCGGCCCACAGGGTCGACCAGCTCGGCGCCGGTTGCTCGGCATAAGCCTCGCGGCGCAGCGCCTCGTACTCGTTGCGCTTGTCACGGTAGGCGTGCCACAGGCTCAGCACGCTGCCGACGTCGTCGATCTGCCCGGGCATGGCCAGCAGCGGCGTGGCCTCGCCCCGGTACTCGGCATCGGTGATGTACAGGTCGTGGGCCGGCTCCTGGAACAGTGCCCAGAAGTTGTCACGAATCACGTCGGTGGCGATCTGGCCACGGCATACCGGACCGCGAATGAAGGTGCGGACGAAGTACTCGGCGTTGTCCAGCATGAACTGGTAGCGGGCCACCGCCGGGATTGCCTCGAAGGTCTCGAACGGGTTGGCGCGGTGGCGCGGGCCGTAGCCGGGCAGCGACGAGGCATGCCAGTCGCCGCTGTAGAACAGCTGCTTGACCCGCTTGAGCTTCTGCGGCCCCATCGGGTAGGTGATGTGGGTCTTGTGGACGATCACGCCCTGCACCGGCATCAGTCGGTAGTAGAAATCGGTGCCCGGCGGGTCGTTGGGACGGCGGGTGGCGATCAGGTCCACCGGCTGGCCACTTGGCGTGCGCGACCGCACCCACTGGAAGAAGTGACCCGGCTCGCCACCGACGAAGTGGATGTGCGCCAGGAACAGGTGCTCGTACAGCCAGCGGCCGACCAGCGCCTCGGTCGAGCCCGGGCGGTTGAGCAGCTCTTCCCAGTCGGCGATCTGCTTGGCCTCTGCCGCGCTGGGCTGGATCGGCGTCTTCTCGACCGGAGCGCCAGCCGCCAGCCAGCGCTGCAGGGTCTGGTATTCCTGGTCGGTCAGGCCGGTTACCGCCAGCGGCATGCCCTCTTTCGGGTGGGCGCCGGCGTAGGCGTCGAACTCGTGGGGCAACGGGCACATGTTGTTGCGGTTGAGCCCCAGGACGATCTCCTCAGGCAGCTTGGCATTGGGCGTGAGCGGGGTCTTGTGGCCCAGTTCGAGCATGCGCGCCATCAGCGCCGCCTGGCTGCCCTGCTTGTCCAGCACCGAGTAGAAGCCCTGCTTGCGCCAGCCGGCTTCGTCACGGGCATCGTAGAACAGCCGCGTGGTGGGCACCGCCTGGCTGCGCTCGCCCTGGTAGACCGGCACCTTGGAAGCGCCGCGCTCGGCGCCCTCGGCGCTGCCCAGGTTGAGCTGGCAGGCGGCGTCATTGCAGGCGTGGCAGGCCACGCACTTCTCGGTGAAGATCGGTTGGATATCCCGGGTGTATGAAATCGTCGGGCTCGCTTGGGGGGCCTGCCCGAACGCCGCGCCACTGATGAGCAAGGCGAAGGCGCTGGCAAATATGCGATGCAGCATGTGCCGAATGTCCTGGTTACTTGAAGCCATCACGATGTGCCTGGCGGGTCCTGAGGTGTTGGGGCGCGCACCAACATGAAGGAAATTCATGCAAATCGGCAGTACGCCTAAAATCCGTGCAGCTTTGTTATTATTCGGCACCTTCTGATATTCGCCCGACCAGGTAGTTCCTATGTCCGACCGCAGCGCTCGTTACCAAGCACTCCAGAAAGCACTCAAAGAGCGCATCCTGATCCTCGACGGCGGCATGGGTACTATGATCCAGAGTTACCGCCTCGAGGAACACGACTATCGTGGCACGCGCTTCGCCGATTGGCCAAGCGATGTCAAAGGCAACAACGATCTGCTGCTGCTCAGCCGCCCGGATGTCATCGCCGCGATCGAGAAAGCCTACCTGGACGCCGGCGCCGATATCCTCGAGACCAACACCTTCAACGCCACGCAGATTTCCCAGGCCGACTATGGCATGGAAGCGCTGGTCTACGAGCTCAACGTCGAGGGCGCGCGCGTTGCCCGCCAGGTGGCCGACGCCAAGACCCTCGAGACCCCGGACAAGCCGCGCTTCGTCGCTGGCGTGCTCGGCCCGACCAGCCGCACCTGCTCGATCTCCCCCGACGTCAACGACCCGGGCTATCGCAACGTCACCTTCGACGAACTGGTGGAAAATTACATCGAGGCCACCCGTGGCCTGATCGAGGGCGGCGCCGACCTGATCCTGATCGAGACCATCTTCGACACCCTCAACGCCAAGGCGGCGATCTTCGCCGTGCAGCAGGTGTTCGAAGAGGACGACGTCGAACTGCCGATCATGATCTCCGGTACCATCACCGACGCCTCCGGCCGCACCCTGTCGGGCCAGACCACCGAGGCCTTCTGGAACTCGGTGCGCCACGCCAAGCCGATCTCCGTCGGCCTGAACTGCGCCCTCGGCGCCAAGGACCTGCGCCCGTACCTGGAAGAGCTGGCGACCAAGGCCGACACCCATGTGTCCGCCCACCCCAACGCCGGCCTGCCCAACGCCTTCGGCGAGTACGACGAGACCCCGGCGGAAATGGCCGCGGTGGTCGAGGAGTTCGCCGCCAGCGGCTTTCTCAACATCATCGGCGGCTGCTGCGGCACCACCCCGCCGCACATCCAGGCCATCGCCGAGGCGGTCGCCAAGTACAAGCCGCGTGCGATTCCGGACATCCCCAAGGCCTGCCGCCTGTCGGGCCTGGAGCCGTTCACCATCGATCGCCAGTCGCTGTTCGTCAACGTCGGCGAGCGTACCAACATCACCGGTTCCGCCAAGTTCGCCCGGCTGATCCGCGAGGAGAACTACACCGAGGCCCTGGAAGTCGCCCTGCAGCAGGTCGAGGCCGGCGCCCAGGTGATCGACATCAACATGGACGAAGGGATGCTCGACTCCCAGGCCGCCATGGTCCGCTTCCTCAACCTGATCGCCGGCGAGCCGGACATCTCCCGGGTGCCGATCATGATCGACTCCTCCAAGTGGGAGGTGATCGAGGCGGGCCTTAAGTGCATCCAGGGCAAGGGCATCGTCAACTCGATCTCGATGAAGGAAGGCGTCGAGCAGTTCAAGCACCACGCCCGCCTGTGCAAGCGCTACGGCGCCGCCGTGGTGGTGATGGCCTTCGACGAGGTCGGCCAGGCCGACACCGCCGCGCGCAAGCGCGAGATCTGCCAGCGCAGCTACGACATCCTGGTCAACGAGGTGGGCTTCCCGCCGGAAGACATCATCTTCGACCCGAACATCTTCGCCGTCGCCACCGGGATCGAAGAGCACAACAACTACGCCGTCGACTTCATCGAAGCCTGCGCCTACATCCGTGACCACCTGCCCTACGCCCTGAGCTCGGGCGGCGTGTCCAACGTGTCGTTCTCGTTCCGCGGCAACAACCCGGTGCGCGAGGCGATCCACTCGGTATTCCTCTACCACGCGATCCAGAACGGCCTGACCATGGGCATCGTCAACGCCGGCCAGCTGGAGATCTACGACGAGATCCCCGCCGCCCTGCGCGAGAAGGTCGAGGACGTGGTGCTCAACCGCACCCCGCACGGCACCGACGCCCTGCTGGCGATTGCCGACGACTACAAGGGCGGCGGCGCCACCAAGGAAGTCGAGAACGAGGAATGGCGCTCGATGCCGGTGGACAAGCGCCTCGAGCATGCGCTGGTCAAGGGCATCACCGCCTACATCGTCGAGGACACCGAAGAATGCCGCCAGCAGTCGGCGCGCCCGATCGAAGTCATCGAAGGCCCGCTGATGAGCGGCATGAACGTGGTCGGCGACCTGTTCGGCGCCGGCAAGATGTTCCTGCCGCAGGTGGTGAAATCCGCCCGCGTGATGAAACAGGCCGTGGCCCACCTGATCCCGTTCATCGAGGCCGAGAAAGGCGACAAGCCCGAGGCCAAGGGCAAGATCCTCATGGCCACGGTCAAGGGCGACGTGCACGACATCGGCAAGAACATCGTCGGCGTGGTGCTCGGTTGCAACGGCTATGACATCGTCGACATGGGCGTGATGGTCCCGGCCGAGAAGATCCTGCAGACCGCCCGCGAGCAGAAATGCGACATCATTGGCCTGTCCGGCCTGATCACCCCGTCGCTGGACGAAATGGTTCACGTCGCCCGCGAGATGCAGCGCCAGGACTTCCACCTGCCGCTGATGATCGGTGGCGCCACCACCTCCAAGGCGCACACGGCGGTGAAGATCGAGCCGAAGTACTCCAATGACGCCGTGGTCTATGTCACCGACGCCTCGCGCGCGGTGGGCGTGGCCACCCAGCTGCTGTCCAAGGAACTCAAGAGCGGCTTCGTCGAGAAGACCCGCCAGGAATACGTCGAGGTGCGCGAGCGCACTGCCAACCGCAGCGCCCGCACCGAGCGCCTGAGCTATGCCCAGGCCATCGCCGCCAAGCCGCAGTACGACTGGGCCGCCTACCAGGCCGCGGTGCCCGCCTTCACCGGCGTCAAGGTGCTGGAGGACATCGACCTGCGCACCCTGGCCGAGTACATCGACTGGACGCCGTTCTTCATCTCCTGGGACCTGGCCGGCAAGTTCCCGCGCATCCTCACCGACGAAGTGGTCGGCGAGGCCGCCACGGCGCTGTACCAGGACGCCCGCGAGATGCTCGACAAGCTGATCGACGAAAAGCTGATCAGCGCCCGCGCGGTGTTCGGCTTCTGGCCGGCCAACCAGGTCGAACACGACGACATCGAAGTATACGGCGACAACGGTGAAACCCTGGCCACCCTGCACCACCTGCGCCAGCAGACCATCAAGCCCGACGGCAAGCCGAACTGGTCGCTGGCCGACTTCGTCGCGCCGAAGGACAGCGGCGTGACCGACTATGTCGGTGGTTTCATCACCACCGCCGGCATCGGCGCCGAGGAAGTGGCCAAGGCCTACCAGGACAAGGGCGACGACTACAGCTCGATCATGGTCAAGGCCCTGGCCGACCGCCTGGCCGAAGCCTGCGCCGAGTGGCTGCACGAGCAGGTGCGTAAAGAACACTGGGGCTATGCCAAGGACGAGCACCTGGACAACGAGGCGCTGATCAAGGAGCAGTACAGCGGCATCCGCCCGGCACCTGGCTACCCGGCCTGCCCGGACCACACCGAGAAGGAAACCCTGTTCCGCCTGCTCGACGGCACAGCCATCGGCGAGACCGGCCCGAGCGGCGTGTTCCTCACCGAGCACTTCGCCATGTTCCCGGCGGCGGCGGTCAGCGGCTGGTACTTCGCCCACCCGCAGGCGCAGTACTTCGCCGTGGGCAAGGTGGACAAGGACCAGATCGAGCAGTACAGCGCCCGCAAGGGCCAGGACATCAGCGTCAGTGAGCGCTGGCTGGCGCCGAACCTGGGCTACGAGGGCTGAATCGAATCCCAGGCCTGCGCTGCCCCTGTAGGAGCGGCCTTGTGTCGCGAAAGGGCCGCGGAGCGGCCCCAGCGATCTTTGCATCATCACTGAGATCCTGGGGCTGCTATGCAGCCCTTTCGCGACACAAAGCCGCTCCCACAGGGAGGCATGAATCAGCTTTTCTTCCCCGACACATGCACAAGGACCCCCGCATGTCCCGCAGAATCCTGGTGATCGGCGCCTACGGCAACTTCGGCCGGATCATCTGCTGCCACCTGCAGCAGATGCCCGCCGTGCAACTGGTGATCGCCGGCCGTAACGCCAACAGCCTCGCCCGACTGGCCACCCAACTGAGCGGCAGCGAAAGCTGGTGCGGCGACGCCATGGCCCCTGGCTTTGCCGACGCACTGCGCGCGCTGCGCATCGACTGGGTGATCCACACCGGCGGCCCCTTCCAGGGCCAGCCCTACAGCGTGGCCGAAGCCTGCATCGAGGCTGGCGCCAGCTATTGCGACCTCTCCGACTGCCGGGTGTTCGTCAACGGCATCGAGCGCCTGGACGACCGCGCCCGCCAGGCCAATGTCGCGCTGCTCAGCGGCTGCAGCTCAGTGCCCAGCCTGTCGTCGGCGATCCTCGACGAACAGCGCCATCACTTCAGCCGCATCGAGCGCATCGAGCACGGCATTTCCTCCTCGGCGAAGATGCCCGGCCTGTCCACCATCGAAGGTGTGCTGGCCTACGCCGGCCGGCCGATCCGCCAGTGGCGCGACGGACACCCGCACGCCGTGGACGGCTGGCTCGGCCTGCAGCTGCGCCACCTCCCCGGCCTGGGCTGGCGCCTGCTGAACAACGTCGATGTGCCGGACATGGACATCTTCGCCGAGCGCTACGGCGCCCGGGACCTTGCATTCAAGGCCGGCTCCGGGCTCATGGCCGGCGGCCTGGCCAATGCCGCGCTGGCGTTGCTGGTCAAGTACGGCCTGGTGCGCGACCCGCTGCCCTGGGCGCGGCGCCTGCATCGCCTGGGCGGCCATTTCGAGCGTTTTGGCGATGGCATGAGTGCGATGTACCTGGATGTCCGCGGCCTGGACATGCAGGGCCAGCCACTGCGCCTGCAGGCCCAGGTCAGCGCCAGTGACGACAAGGGCCCGGAGATCCCCAGCTGCGCGGCGGTGGCGCTGATGGCCAGGGTGATCGAGGGCTATACCCCGGCCCCGGGCGCCCGCCCCTGCGTCGGCGAGATCAGTGTCGAGCAGTACCTGGCGGCCATCGGCGAGCCGGACAAGGTGCGCTACAGCGTCAGCTTCCAGCACGGGCAAGGCTGAGATGAGCTATCTGCTGCTCAAGTACCTGCATGTGATCGCCGCCGTGTTCCTGTTCGGTTTCGGCATGGGCTCGTACCTGTACCTGATCGCCGCGAACCGCAGCCGCGACCCACGGGTGATCGCCGCCGTGGCCAGGATGGTGGTGCGCTTCGATGCCTGGATCACCACGCCCGCTGGGGTCCTGCAGTTGCTGACCGGCTACGCCATGGTCAGCATGACCGGCATGCCGTGGTCCACGGACTGGCTGCAGGGCGCGCTGCTGATCTTCTTCATGGTGGGCGCCCTGTGGCTGCCGGTGCTGCTGTTGCAGACACGCATGCAACGCCTCGCCGCCCAGGCCGTCAAGCATGGCACCGCGCTGGGTGAGGACTATCAGCGGCTGTACCGTCCCTGGCTGTGGATGGGGGTCGCGGGGTTTGCCGGTATGTTCCTGATCGTGCTGGTGATGATCACCAAACAGGCACCGTGGCAATTGCTCTGATCCAGGCAAGAAAAAAATTCTAAATACATAGCCAAAAAGAATAGAATTTTTTCCCTAAATCGCCCTAGAACGGGGAAAAGGAAAAACATTCATATCGGCAATTGCCTAGGATGATGTCCATGGATGCCGACAGGCGGCGTCCACGCACGGACTCGCTCGCGATCATGCCCAGCTCCCCGCTCTACTTCGATTACGCCGCCACCACTCCGGTCGATGACCGGGTCATTGCCGCCATGCTCACCTGCCTGGGCCGCGAAACCAACTTCGGCAACCCCGCTTCCAGCGGCCACTTCCATGGCCAGGCCGCCCGCGAGGCCGTCGAGCAGGCCCGCCGCCAGGTGGCCGAGCAGGTCGGCGCCCAGCCGGACGATCTGGTCTGGACCTCCGGCGCCACCGAATCCAACAACCTGGCGCTCAAGGGCATCGCCCAGGGCTTCGCCCAGCCAGGCCACCTGCTGACCAGCCAGCTCGAACACAAGGCCATCCTCGACACCGCCGCCGAACTGGAGCGCCAGGGCTGGACGGTGACCCGCCTGGCGCCGGACGCCCATGGCCTGATCCAGGCCGAAGCCGTGCAGGCCGCGCTACGCCCGGATACGCGCCTGGTGTCGCTGATGGCGGTGAACAACGAACTGGGCACGCTGACCGACTTCGCCCGCATCGGCCAGCTTGTCCGCGACCACGGCGCCTTGCTGCACGTGGACGCGGCGCAGGCCGTGGGCAAGGTCCGCATCGACCTGGCGCACCAGGCCGTCGACCTGATGTCGTTCTCGGCGCACAAGGTCTACGGCCCCAAGGGCATCGGCGCCCTCTACGTCGGCCCCCGCGCCCGCCCGGCCATGCGTGCGCAGATGCACGGCGGCGGCCATGAGCGCGGCCTGCGCTCCGGCACCCTGGCCACCCACCAGATCGTCGGCATGGGCAGCGCCTTCGCCCTGGCCGGCCAGCCCGGCGAGGCGGAGTTCCAGCGCCTGGAGCAGCTCGCCCGGCGCCTGCGCGACGGCCTGCTGGCCCTGCCCGGGGTCACCCTCAATGGCTGCGCGGTACAGCGCATTCCCCACACCCTCAACCTGTGCATCGACGCCAAGGGCTTCAACAGCCTGGCCCTGGCCGGCGAGCTGGCGCTGTCCACCACCTCGGCCTGCAATTCTGCGAGCAACGCCGCGTCCCACGTGCTACTGGCCCTCGGCCTCGACGAGCGCCAGGCGCGCAACAGCGTGCGACTGAGCCTCGGGCGCTACACCAGCGAAGCGGACGTGGACACGGCGCTGGCGGTATTCGGCCGGGTGGTCGGGGCGGCGGCGGTGGCGCTCTGGTAGGTCACGCCGCCGGCACCGGCGTCAGAAATCCAGGGTTCCCGAGAACTTCACCAGCCTCGGGTCGCCCTGGGTCAGGTACCCGCCATTGGCCGAGGCCCAGTAGTTCTTGTCGGTCAGGTTCTCCACGTTGACCCGCAAGGTCACGGCCTTCTCCTGCACCTTGAAGCGGTAGCGCGCGCCGACGTCGAAGCGGTTCCAGGTCGGCAGGCTCAGGGTGTTGGCCGGGTTGGCGTACTGCCCGCCGGTGCGCAGCATGCGCGCATTGAGCGCCACCCCCTCCAGGCCCGGCACGTCCCAGTCGACACTGGCGTTGAGCTGGAAGGTCGGCACGCCGACGGCATGGTTGCCATCGGCCGTGCCGCCCTGGGTGTTCTTCAGCTCGGTGTCCATCCGCGTGCCACCGGCCATCAACCGCAGCCCCGGCAGTGGCTCGCCGAACACGCTGAGTTCGAGCCCCTTGTTGACCTGCTCGCCATCCTGGACGAACACATTGCCTTCGACGAAGCCATCGGTGGGCCGCTCGATGCGAAACACCGCCAGGTTGGCGCCAAAGGTCTGGTAATCGAGCTTCACCCCCGCCTCCACCTGCTTGGTCTTGGCCGGCGGGAACACCTCGCCGACGTTGATCACCTGCCCCGATGCCGTGGCGCCCTGGGCCAGGCCCTCGATGCGGTTGGCGTACAGCGAGACCGCTGGGTTGAGCTTGTAGACGATGCCGTATACCGGCGTGGTGACCGCCTCGTCATAGAAGGCGTTGCGTCCCAGGTCCGGGCCGGGGCCGTCGTAGGCGTAGCCTTCGACCCGCAGTTGCTGGCGGCGAACGCCCACCGTCAGCAGCAGCGTGTCGTCGAACAGGCCCACGGTATCGGACACCGCGATGCTGCGGTTGCGGGTCTTGCCGGTCACGCCGGGGTCGTCCAGCTTGCCGCCGACGAAGGTCGGTGTGGTCGGCTTGGGCAACGGGTCGGTGTGGTAGATGTTGGTGGCCTGGGAGTTGTAGAAGACGAAGGCGTTCTCCTGCTGGGTCCAGATGCTCGCCGCGCCGATATTCAGCTGGTGGCTGACCGGTCCGGTCTGGAAGCGACCATTGATACCGCCCATGAAGGTAGTGTTGTCCTCGTTGTGGGGGATCTTCGAACCGCCGATGGTGGCGGCGCCGGTGGCCGCGTCGGTAAGGATCGGCGTGCCGTAGAAGCCGTTCTCGTGGGTGTGCTTGACGCCGCCGGCCAGGTAGCCGCTCCAGTTGTCGTTGAAGTCGTAGTCGCCGCGCACCATGCCGAAGGTGTCCTCGGTCTCGGTCCAGGCCCAGTCCTGGCCGTAGTTGTGGTCGGCGTCCGGCGCGTGGGGGATGTCGGTCAGTCCCGCGCCCAGGCGCACCGAGTTGCGCATATGGTTGACTCGTTGCTTCTGGTAGCCGAAGTCGCCGGACAGGCGCAAATTGTCACCGCGATAGTCGAGGCCGGCGACGAACAGCTTGCTGCGCTGGTCCTGGTCGTCGACCGCGGTCTCGCCCTCGCGCTGAGAGAGGTTCAGGCGCACGCCGAAGCGATTGTCCGTGCCGAAACGCTGGCCGAGGTCCAGGTGCTCGCCGATACGCCCGTCGCTGCTGATGTCCTGGGTGTAGCGGCGGGTCGGGGTGTCGCCGGCACGC
The DNA here is from genome assembly GCF_014268865.1 of Pseudomonas sp. BW16M2. Taxonomy (NCBI): domain Bacteria; kingdom Pseudomonadati; phylum Pseudomonadota; class Gammaproteobacteria; order Pseudomonadales; family Pseudomonadaceae; genus Pseudomonas; species Pseudomonas sp. BW16M2. Next base: position 24,119 of record NZ_JABWRI010000002.1, read on the forward strand.
TTGGGCTGCAGGTTGACGTTGCCACCCAGGCCCGTGCCGGTGGGGCTGGCGCCATTGAGAAAGGCATTGGGACCCTTGAACACCTCGACCCGCTCCACCGCATCGGTGGAGATCATCTGCCGTGGCAGCACGCCGTACAGGCCATTGAACGCCACATCGTCGCCGTTGAGCGGCAGGCCACGGATGACGAAGACCTGGGACTGGTTGCCGAAGCCGAACGACTGGCGCACCGACGGGTCGTTGAGCAGCACGTCGCCGACATCCTCGGCCTGCTGCTCTTCGATCAGCTGCGCGGTGTAGCTGGTCATGGTGAACGGCACGTCCATCATGTCCTGGTTGCCCAGCACGCCCATCTGCCCGCCCCGGGCCACCTGGCCCCCGGCGTAGGGCTCGGGCAGTTCGCCGGCGGGGGCCTTGAGCGCCTCGGCGTTGATGGCGGTGGCGTCCAGCTCGATGGCGCCGTCGGCGGCATGGGTGCCGACGGCGACGGAACAGCACAGGGCCAGCAGGGTCGATTGATACGGACAGGTACGTGCCATGGAGGGCTCCCGGACAAGGGTAAAGGCCTTCCTGGCGGATGAGAAACAAAAGGTCACTGAGTAGTGTTTCTAGCTGATAGTGCGAATTATTACCAAACTATCGCACTTTTTCGCCGACCAGCGGTCTACCCCCTCTTTTGCCAACCGCAATCGATTGCCAAGGCTGGTTTTTTTCACACTGCACATGGCCGGGCCAAAAGCCTTGCGCTTGTGTAGGATGGGCAGCGCAGATCCAGACGCTGCCAGTTACAGGGAGATCCACATGCGCGTCCCATCCGTTGCCTGCCTCCTCGGCCTGACGCTGGGCCTGCTCGCCGCGACCAGCGCCCAGGCCTTCACCGGTGAAGAGGCGCAACTGATCGATACGATCAACGTCTACCGCAGCCAGGCCCAGCGCTGTGGCGGCGAAGCCTCGCTGGAGCTGCCGCCGCTCAACAGCGACACCCGCCTGGCGCTGTCGCCCGAAGGCACCCGCGACCTGCAGCAGGCCATGACCCGCGCCGCCTACCCGATGGTCAACGTCCAGGCCATCAGCCTGTCCGGCCCGCGGGACGCCCAGGCGGCGATGAAGGCTGTCGAGGAGAGCTTCTGCCAGGTGGTGCTCGACCCGCAGTTCGTCGATATCGGCGTCAGCCAGGAGGGCCGCGACTGGCGCATCGTCCTGGCCCGGCCGCTGCTCAGCGCCCGCCTGGGCGACTGGCAGGCCGAAGGGCAGAAGCTGCTACAGGAGATCAACGCCGCGCGCAAGCTGCCCCGCCAGTGCGGCGGCCAGCCCTTCGCCGCCGCCCCGGCGCTGGCCTGGAGCACGACCCTGGCGGGCGTGGCCGCCAACCACACCCGGGCCATGGCCAACCAGAACTTCTTCGACCACATCGACCGCGATGGCCGCACCCCGGGCGACCGGGCGGAGCTGGCCGGCTACCTGTACCGGCAGATCGGCGAGAACATCGCCGCCGGGCGCGACACCGCGCGCAAGGTGGTCGACGGCTGGCTGGCAAGCCCAGGGCACTGTGCCACGCTGATGAACCCCGACTTCCGCGAGCTGGGGGCGGCGTATGCGGTGGATCCGAAGAGCGATGCCGGGATCTACTGGACGGGGTTGTTCGGTACACCGCAGTAAACCCGCATCGCGGGGCAAGCCCGCTCCCACGCCGCGGGTCAAGGCGTGGGAGCGGGCTTGCCCCGCGATGAGTCCTGCTCGGACTTGCGCAACGCCAGCGCCGTGCAACCAAACCGCCGCCGCACCCACTTGCCCAGGTAGCTGGCATCCCCCATTCCCACCTCATCGGCGATCTGCGCCAGGCTGTGGCTGGAGTTGAGCAAACGCCAGCGCGCCTGCTGCAGACGCAGTTCCTGCCACCAGGCCTTGGCGCTCATGCCATGGCAGGCTTGGAACTGGCGGTCGAGCTGACGCCGGCTGATGCCCAGCTCTGCCGCCAGCGCCTCCACCGGCAGCTGCGCGGCCAGGTGATGGCGCATCAGCGCCGTGGCCCGTTGCACCTGGCGCCCCTGCCCGGCGTCGACCTCCAGCGAACGCAAGGCGTGAAGGCTATCCCGGCTCTCGTCCACCAGCATGTCGGCCAGGCCCTTGAGCGCCCGGGCGCGGCCACTGGCGCGGGCGATCAGCTCCACCGCCAGGTCGATGGCCGCCGTGCCGCCGGCACAAGTGATGCGCTCACCGTCAAAGCAGAACAGCTGCCCGGTCAACAGCCGCACGCGGGGAAAGGCCAGGCGAAACTCCGCTTCATGGCGCCAGTGCACCACCACCTGGTGGCCGTCCAGCAGGCCACAGGCCGCCAACAGGAAGGCCGCGTTGTCGACACACACCAGCTTCACCCCGGCCTTGCTCGCCTGCTTCAAAACGGCCTTGTAGCGCGGTGCCAAGGCCGCCGTGGCACTGGCGTTGCGCCCGCCGAACAGCACCAGGTGGTCGTAGTCGCCCCAGCGGATGTCCGCAGGGGTTGCCTCGACCTGGACAATCGCTGCGCTGCTGGAAACCACCGGATCCCGGTCCAGCCCAAGCACGGTCCAGCGGCAATAGCGCTGGCGGCTGTAGTCCTCGTCGTCGGCGGAGAAGCGCAACTTGTCGAGGAATGCGCCGAACGGCAGCAGGGCGAACTCCGGCAGCGGCAGGATCAGCAGGCGTAGGTCGGGTGTCATTGTGGGATGTCTAGATATGACCGTTTAATGACCAGATACTACCCTACGTTCCCACTACCCTGCCCTACACTGGCGCCCTGCTCATCCACAAGGCTTCTCTCATGGCACTCGACACCTGGCTCATCTACCTGCTCGCCAGCATCGGCCTGTCGCTGACCCCAGGCCCAAACAGCTTGCTGGCCCTGACCCATGGCGCGCTGTACGGTGCCCGCCGCACGCTGTTTACCATCCTTGGTGGAGTGCTGGGCTTCAGCACCCTGATCGCCCTGACCATGTTCGGCCTGAGCGCCCTGCTGCAGGCCTCGGCCTCGGTGCTGACGGTGCTCAAGTGGGTCGGCGGGGCGTACCTGGTCTGGCTGGGGATCCAGCTGTGGCGCACACCGGCACTGCACCTGGAGCAACCGCACGGCGGCGTGGCGCTGAGCAATGCCGGGCTGTTCCGCCAGGGCTGCCTGTCAGCGCTGGCCAACCCCAAGGTGCTGCTGTTCTATGGCGCGTTCCTGCCGCAGTTCATCGATCCGCAGCGCGGCTTGCTGGTGCAGTTCGTGGTGATGGCGGCAACTTTCGCCAGTGTCGAATGCCTGGTGGAGTACCTGCTGGCACGCCTGGCGTTTCGCATCCGCCCGTGGCTGGCCAAGGGCGGCCGTGGGTTTAACCGCTGCTGCGGGAGCCTGTTCGCGCTGATCGGCGTGGCCCTGCCGCTGGGACGATAGACGCCCCGGGATCAACGCCGGGAAACGCTCAGGAACACCGCCAGTGCCAGCGCCGGCAATCCCGCGCCCAGCAACGCCACGCCGCTCCAGCCGTACTGCGCATACACCCCACTGGCCAGCGCCGAACCCAGCGCCCCGCCGAGGAAGATACTGGTCATGTACAGGGCATTCAGTCGGCCACGACTGGCGGGATCCAGCGCGTACACCTCACGCTGGCCGATGACCATGTTCATCTGCACGGCGAAATCCAGCAGCACCCCGGTCAACCCCAGGCCGATCACGCTGGCGCCCGGCGCGCTCAGACCCAGCAGCAACGCCAGCGGCGCCAGGGCCATCGCCAGCAGCGAACCGCGTCGCGCATGCCCGGCATCGGCCAGACGCCCGGCCAGCGGCGCCGCCACCGCGCCCACCGCCCCCACCAGGGCGAACAGCGCGATCTGGCTCTGCGACAGGCCGTGCTCGCCGGCCAGCGCCAGCGGCACCGCCGTCCAGTACAGGCTGAATGCGGCGAACATCAGCGCCTGGTACAACGCCCGCTGGCGCAACGCCGGATGGCGGTGCAACAGCACCAGCAACGAGGCCATCAGCCCGGCATAGCTGGCCTTGTGCTCCGGCACCCGGCGCGGCAAGGTCAACGCCAGCAGCAGGATGATCGCCACCATCACCCCGGCGGCGCCGAAAAACACCGCACGCCAGCCGAAGTGATCCGCCACCAGGCTCGCCAGCGGCCGCGCCAGCAGAATGCCCAGCAGCAACCCGCCCATGATGTTGCCGACCACCCGGCCACGCTCGCGCTCCGGCGCCAAGTGCGCCGCCAGTGGTATCAGCATCTGCACCGCCACCGAGCTGAAGCCGATCAGCAACGCGTACAGCAGGAACATCTCGCCCTGCCCGTGGCCACTGGTGCCGGCCAGCAACAGGCTGCCGGTGGCCAGCACCGCCGTGGCGATCATCAGCCGGCGGTTCTCCAGCAGGTCGGCCAGCGGCACCAGGAACAACAGGCCCAGGGCGTAGCCGATCTGGGTCAGGGACACGATCAGGCTGGCGCGCTCGGTGGACAGCCCCAGGTCCGGCGCGATCAGGCCGACGATGGGCTGGGCGTAGTAGATATTGGCGACGATGGCGCCGCAGCAGAACGCCAGCAGCGTCACCAGGGCGCGGCTCAGGCCCGGGGCCGATGCCTGGGCGACGGCGAGGGAAGGATTCATTCGAGGGTACCTCGGCTTGCGAAAGGATGTGCGCGAAGGGTGACGGACAACCGCCCCAGCGAGAATCCATCGCCCGCGCAACGGGCCTTTGCGTGGCGCGCAACGCCTCAGCCGGCCAACAGCCCCTCGCAGAAGGCGACGAACGCCATGACCCGGCGCGAGCCGCGGTGGTTGGGCAGGTACAGGGCGTTGATGCTGGCGCTGGCCGCTCCCGGACTCACCGTCCAGTCGGCGAACAACCGTTGCAGGCGCCCGGCCTCGACATCCTCGCGCACCAGCCAGTCGGCCAGCAGCGCCACGCCGCTGCCGGCGATGGCCGCCTCGCGCAACAGGTCGGCGTTGGCGCTGCGCAACGGGCCGCTGACATCCAGTTCCAGGCGCTGCTCGCCCAGGCTTAGCCGCCACGGCCGCGCCGACTGGCCGTAGCGAAAGCGCAAGCAGGCGCACGCGGCCAGTTGCTGCGGTTCGCTCAGCGCCGGCTGCTGGCTCAGGTACGTAGGGCTGGCCACCAACCAGCGCTCGAAGCGCCCCAGCGGGCGACATACCAGGTCATCGCTGGGCGCCGGCTCGCCGAGGCGGATGCTCAGGTCATAGCGACCATCGAGCAGGTCGTCGAAGCGGTCGCTCAGGTCGATGTCCAGCTCCAGTGCCGGGTGGCGGGCAAGGAACGCGCCCAGGTGCGGAGCGATCACCCGGCGACCGAACTCAACCGGCAGGCACAGGCGCAACACGCCGACCGGCTCCTCGCCGCGGTCGGCGACGCTGGCGTCGGCCTCGGCCAGGGCCTCGAGGATCTCGCGGGCCCGCTGGTAGTAGCTGCTGCCGGCTTCGGTCAGGCTGACCTGGCGGGTCGAGCGATTGAGCAGGCTGGCCCCCAGCTCCAGTTCCAGGGCGTCGACCTGGCGGGTCACCGAGGAGGTCGCCACCCCGAGCCTGCGCGCGGCGGCGGAAAAGCCACCGGCCTCGGCGGTGGCCATGAACACCTTGAGCGCCAGCAGCTTGTCCATCGTCAATCTTCCATGGGGCAAAGGCCGAAACCTTCCTACAATCACCGGCTGGAATCAACCACGCGAGACGCCCATGCCCGACAACCTGTTCACCGCCCTGCCCCCGCTCGCGCCCGACGCCGACGAGCAGTTCACCGACCTGCTACGGCGCCCAGGCTTGCGCATCGAGCGTATCGTCTCCAGCGGCCAGGCCAGCCCGCCGGGGTTCTGGTACGACCAGGCCGAGGGCGAATGGGTAGTCGTGCTCAGCGGCAGCGCCGGGCTGCGCCTGGAGCACGAGCCGCACACCCGCGTGCTGCGCCCCGGCGACCACCTGGACATCCCGCCCGGTTGCCGCCACCGCGTGGAGTGGACCGAGCCCGGCGTGGCCACGGTGTGGCTGGCGGTGTTCTATCAGGGCTGAGCCAGTGCCGCCGTGGCGGGCATCGCCTGCAACCGATAGAACCGCCACGGCAGCATCACCGCCGCCACGGCCAGGCCGCAGGCGAAGCCGACCCACACACCCACCGCGCCCAGCGAGGAGTGGAAGGCCAGCCAGTAGCTCAGCGGCAGCGCCAGCAACCAGTAGCTGACCATGGTCACCCCCACCGGCCAGCGGTAGTCCTGCAGGCCACGCAAGGCACCCAGCGCGGTGGACTGCAGACCGTCGGCCACCTGCATGGCCGCGACCACCACGAACATCGGCACGGCGATGGCGATCACCTGCGGGTCGTCGCTCATGGCTTCGGCGATGGAGCGGCCGAACAGCGCCAGCAGCACGGTGGCCACCAGCATCCAGGCGGTGACGCTGGCAAAGGTGGCGCTGCCGATGGCACGGATGCGCGCCGTCTCGCCACGGCCCTGGGCCTGGCTGATGCGGATGCTCACCGCCGCCGCCATGCCCAGCGGCAGCATGTACAGCAAAGCGCCGATCGACTGCACCACCTGGTTGGCCGCCAGGGCCGCATTGCCCAGCCAGCCGAGCATCCAGGCGGCGATCACCACCGCGCCGGCCTCGGCGAGATACCCCAGGCCCAGCGGCCAGCCCTCGCCCAGCAGCGTGCGCCAGCTCAACTGCGGTCCTTGTGGCGCCTGACGGTAACGCACCAGCGAAGGCGCCAGGCGCCAGTAGGCCAGGGCCAGCAGCACCGCCAGCGATTCGGCGATCACCCCGGCGACGCCCGCGCCCAGCAGGCCCAGCGCCGGCAGGCCGAAATGGCCGTGGATCAGCCCGTAGCTCAGCGGAATGTTGAACAGCACCGCGCTCATCACCAGCAGCACGCCCACCCAGGGCCGGCCGATGGCCTCCAGCACGTCCTTGAACACCACCGCCAGGCAGTACGGGATCAGGAACACCGCCATCGCCTGCCAGTACGGCGTCAGCAGCGCCACGTCGGGCAGTGGCACGCCCAGCCATTGCACCAAGGGCAGGCAGGCCAGCATCGCCAGGCAGCCGAGGATACCCACCAGCAGGCCATACCCCAGCCCGGCGCGCAGCGTGCGCGCCACGGTGCCGGGGTCATCGGCGCCGTAGGCATGGCCGACGCGCACGCTCAAGGTGGCGAGCATGCCGTACAGCCCGGCATGGAAGATCAGCCCGGCGCTGCTGGTCAGCGCGACACAGGCCAGCACCACGGTGCCCAGCGAGGCCAGCAGCACGGTATCGGTCAGGCTGATCAGCTCGGCCGCCGACAGGCCCAGCACCAGCGGCAGCGCCAGGCGCAACAGGCCGGGCAGCTCGCCCAGCCAGGCAACATTCTTGGGTGAAACGAGGGCAGTCACGGTAGCCACCTCCAATTGACATACGCCGCGTATGCTAATGCCATTTATTGACATACGCAACGTATGCTAATTTGCAGGCATTGCTTTTCTACCCGGAGCCTCCCATGCCCAACCCTCGCCGCAGCCGCGCCGCCATGAGCGCGGACACCACCGAACGGCTGATTGCCGTCGCCCGCCGCCAGTTCGCCGAAAAGGGCTTTGCCGCCGTGGTGATGGACGAACTGTGCGCCGAAGCCGACCTTACCCGGGGGGCCCTGCACCACCATTTCGGCGGCAAGGCCGGGTTGTTCACCGCGGTGGTGGAGCACCTGCTCGAGGAGATCAACCAGGCGATCGACGCCCGCTACGCCACCCATGACGATCCGTGGGAGGGTTATATCGATACCTGCCTGTACTACTACGACCTGCTGCACGAGCCGGCCCTGCGGCGCATCCTGCTGCAGGACGCCCCTGGGGTACTCGGCCCGCGGCTGCGCGAGCTGGAGGAAGCCAGCTATATCGGGCCCATGGCCCAGGGGCTGGTGGAGTTGCAGCAGGCTGGCAGGCTGCGCGCCTTCGACGCCGTGGCCATGGCGCACCTGATCAACGGCGCAATGGGCGACAGCGGCATGTGGGTGATTGCCCAGGACGATCCGCAGGCGGCGGCGGAGCGGGTGAAGGGGGCGTTGCGCTGTTTGATGGAGGGGTTGCAGGTCTGAGTTCATTCTGGTTTTGGCGCGTGCTGCGTGGGAGCGGGCTTGCCCCGCGATGGCGTCCCCCCAGCCAACTTGGTTGTAGCGACTGACCTCATCGCGGGGCAAGCCCGCTCCCACGAGGATGGTTAATCGCCTGCTCGACCTGCGACAATCGGTCACGAAACAAAATGTACTAACTTGTTAATTAGCTTGCTAAGGGCTTAAACTTCCCGCATTCCACCTGCGAGATCCCTGGCATGAAAGACTCACCCCGCGCCTCCGGCGCCTCAACCTTCATCCTGGTCGGACTGGGCGTCGTCATCGCCCTGCTCGGCCTGCTCCTGGCCGCCGGCGGCGTCAAGCTGGCCGGCCTGGGCGGTTCCTGGTACTTCCTGGTCGGCGGCCTGACCATGGCCTTCGCCGGCCTGCTCATCGCCCGTCGCAAGCCGGCAGGCGCCTGGCTGTACGCGCTGTTCCTCGCCGGCACCGCCGTCTGGGCCGTGGCCGACGCCGGGCTGGTGTTCTGGCCTTTGTTCTCGCGGCTGTTCATGTTCGCCGCCATCGGCCTGGTGGTGGCGCTGGTCTATCCGCAACTGGTCCAAGGCCCGGCGCGTGGCGCCTATGGCGTCGCCGGCCTGCTGGGCGTAGCGCTGGTGATCGCCGCCGGCAACATGTTCGTCGCCCATCCCAGCGTCGCCCCCACCGGCAAGGGCCCGGGCCTGACCCCGGTGGAACCCGGCCAGCAACAGAAGGACTGGGCCCACTACGGCAACACAGAGGGCGGCAGCCGCTTCGCCGCGCTGGACCAGATCAACCGAGGCAACATCGACCAGCTCAAGGTGGCCTGGACCTACCACACCGGTGACGTCGCCCTCAGCGACGGCAACGGCGCCGAAGACCAGCTCACCCCGCTGCAGGTAGGCGACAAGGTGTTCATCTGCACCCCGCACAACAACCTGATCGCCCTCGACGCCGACACCGGCAAGGAACTGTGGAAGAACGCCATCAACGCCCAGTCCAAGGTCTGGCAACGTTGCCGTGGCATGGCCTATTTCGACGCCAGCGCGCCGATCGCCCAGCCATCCCAACCCGACAGCACACCCGTCAGCGTGGCCAGCGTGCCAGCTGGCGCCAACTGCCAACGCCGTCTGCTGACCAATACCATCGATGCCCGCCTGATCGCGGTCGATGCCGACACCGGCGCGTTCTGCGAAGGCTTCGGCGACAACGGCCAGGTCGACCTCAAGGCTGGCCTGGGTAACGTGCCGGACTCTTACTACCAGCTGTCCTCGGCACCGCTGATGGCCGGCACCACCGTGGTGGTCGGCGGCCGCGTCGCCGACAACGTGCAGACCGACATGCCCGGCGGCGTGATCCGTGGCTTCGATGTGATCACCGGTGCCCAGCGCTGGGCCTTCGACCCGGGCAACCCGCAGGACCGCGACGCCCCGCAAGGCGACCGGACCTACGTGCGCAGCACGCCCAACAGCTGGGCGCCGATGTCGTACGACCCGGCGATGAATACCCTGTTCCTGCCGATGGGCTCCTCGTCCACCGACATCTACGGCGTCGAACGCAGCGAGCTGGACCACACCTACGGCGCTTCGGTGCTGGCCCTGGATGCCACCACGGGCAACCAGAAGTGGGTGTACCAGACCGTGCACAACGACCTCTGGGACTTCGACCTGCCGATGCAGCCAAGCCTGATCGACTTCACCAAGGATGACGGCAATACCGTGCCCGCGCTGGTGATCGGCACCAAGGCCGGGCAGATCTACGTGCTCGACCGCGCCACCGGCAGGCCGCTGACCCAGGTCGACGAAGTACCGGTCAAGCCGGGCAACATTCCCAACGAGCCGTACTCGCCGACCCAGCCGAAGTCGGTGGGCATGCCGCAGATCGGCGCGCAGACCCTGACCGAGTCGGACATGTGGGGCGCTACCCCGTATGACCAGCTGCTGTGCCGCATCGACTTCAAGAAGATGCGCTACGACGGCCTGTACACCGCGCCCGGCACCGACCTGTCGCTGAGTTTCCCGGGCTCGCTGGGCGGCATGAACTGGGGCAGCCTCTCCACCGACCCGGTGCATGGCTTCATCTTCGTCAATGACATGCGCCTGGGCCTGTGGATCCAGATGATCCCGTCGCAGAACAAAGGTGCCGCCGCAGGCGGTGGCGAAGCACTGAACACCGGCATGGGCGCCGTGCCACTCAAAGGCACCCCGTATGCGGTGAACAAGAATCGCTTCCTGTCGGTGGCCGGCATCCCCTGCCAGGCACCGCCGTTCGGCACTCTCACCGCCATCGACATGAAGACCCGGCAGGTCGCCTGGCAGGTGCCGGTCGGCACGGTCGAGGACACCGGTCCCCTGGGCATCCGCATGCACCTGCCGATCAAGATCGGCCTGCCGACCCTGGGCGGCACCCTTTCCACCCAGGGCGGCCTGGTGTTCATCGCCGGCACCCAGGACTTCTACCTGCGCGCCTACGACAGCGGCAACGGCAACGAGATCTGGAAGGCCCGCCTGCCGGTCGGCAGCCAGGGCGGCCCGATGACCTATGTGTCGCCGAAAACCGGCAAGCAGTATGTGGTGGTCACCGCCGGCGGCGCGCGCCAGTCGACTGATCGTGGCGACTACGTCATTTCCTACGCCCTGCCGTAAATAGCAGGCCTCATCGCGGGGCAAGCCCGCTCCCACGAACCGCACCATCGGTAGCGTGGGAGTGGCGGTGCGCCGATGCAACTTGCCCCGCGATGGCTTCTACCTTTGATTCCAGGAATATCGCAATGCGCTCCCGCCTCCCCTCCACACTGCTGCTGGCCCTGGCCAGCACCACCGCCCTCGCCGAGGGCGACCTGCTCACACGCAACACCCTGACCGGCGACTGGGGCGGCCTGCGCCACCAGCTCGAGGCAGACGGCATCACCTTCACCGGCGACTACAGCGGCGAGACCGCCTACAACGCCCATGGCGGCCTGCACCGCTCGGCCCGCTACTCGCAGAACCTCAAGCTCGGCGTGCAGTTCGACCTGTCGAAGCTGTACGGTCTGGACAACGGCGGCAAGGTCCAGCTGACCATCAACGACCGCCGCGGCAGCAGCGCCTCGGAGGACCTGGTGGGCAACCGCCTGCCGATCCAGGAAAACTACGGTGGTCTCTACACCCGCCTGACCGAGCTCAGCTACGAGCGCAACCTGTCGCCGGCGCTGAACCTCAAGCTCGGCTACATGGCCATGGGCAATGATCTCGGCGGCCTGGACAGCGGCATTTTGTGCAACTTCATGAACGCCGGCTTCTGCGGTCACCCGCTGAACATGTCCGGCGGCAGCGGCTGGACCAACTATCCCAACGCCCATCTCGGCGTGCGGGTGAAGTATGACCTGACGCCCGACTGGCAACTGCGGCTGGCGGCATTCAACGTCGACCCCGAGAGCAACGGCAATGCCAGCCGTGCCTGGCACCTGGGGCCCAAGCACACCACCGGCACCGTGGTCCCGGTGGAGCTGGTGTACAAGCTGCGCGGCGAACTGCCGGGCGAGTACAAGCTCGGTTACTACTACGACAGCTCGAACGTGAAACGCATCGGCAGCAGCGAGAAAGTCGCCGGCCGTGGCGGGCATTACCTGCTGGTCGACCAGGCCGTGTGGAACGACCCGACGTCGCCCGGGCGCAGCCTGCATGCCTTCGGCCAGTACTCGGCGTCGAGCAAGGCCGCCTCGCCATTCACCAAGTGGTATGGCGCGGGGGTGGTGTTGTACAAACCGTTCGAAGGCCGGCCACGGGATACCGTCGCGCTGGGGTATGGCCGCGCGGTGCCGAACCCTCGCAGCCGCGCGGTGCTGGAAGATGCGACTGTCGATGCCGGGCAGCCCTTCCCGAACCTCGACAGCGCCGAGCAACTGGTCGAGCTGAGCTATGGCTACCAGGCCACCGCGTGGCTGAACCTGCGACCGGATGTGCAGTACATCATCGAGCCGGGGGCGTTTTCCGGGAAAGACATCGACAACGCGCTGGTGTTCGGCTTGCAGGTCAAGGCGACGTTCTGACCACAGACCTGGCGAGCTCTGTGGAGCGGCCTTGCCGCACATAGCTTTTTCCTGCCCAGCAACCACATATTTACTAATTTCCCCGCCCCGGCCCCTGTCCCAGTATCTGGCGCAACTACAACAACAAAGAGCGGGGAAACTGTCATGAGTGCAAGTGCGTCCGTGCCTGCCAGCGTGCAGCACGATCAAGCCGGCTTTCGCCGGGTCCTGGGGCTGGGGTCGCTGCTGGCGGTGGCCGTGGGCCTGGTGGTGTCGCAAGGGGTGATGGTGATGATGCTGCAGGGGGTCGGCGCCGCCGGCCTGGGCTTCATCGTGCCGTTGGGGCTGGCCTACCTGCTGGCCCTGAGCTACGCCTTTTCCTTTTCCGAGCTGGCCCTGCTGGTGCCCCGCGCCGGCAGCCTGTCGAGCTACACCGAAGTGGCACTGGGGCACTTCCCGGCTATCCTGGCGACTTTCTCCGGCTACGTGGTGGTGGCCATGTTCGCCCTGTCGGCCGAGCTGCTGTTGCTCGACCTGATCGTCGGCAAAGTCTACCCCGGGGTGTTCCCGCAATACTCGGTGGCCTTTGGCGTGCTCGCGCTGTTCACCGGCCTCAACCTGATGGGCATCGACATCTTCGCCAAGCTGCAGAGCGCCATGGCCGTGGTCATGGTGATCGTACTGCTGATCCTCGGCGTCGCCGCGATCAGCGAAGGGCATGCCGCAGGGGTCACCACCACCCTGCTGCAGGGCGACTGGAACCCCATGGGCGCCGGGGTGCTGGCCCTGACCGCCATGGCCGTGTGGGGCTTCGTCGGCGCCGAGTTCGTCTGCTCGCTGGTGGAGGAAACCCGCAAGCCCGAGCGCAACATCCCGCGCTCGATGATCATCGGTCTGACGGTGATCTTCGCCACCATCGGCCTGTACGGCCTGGGCGCACTGTTCCTGGTGCCCCGCGAAGCCCTGAGCAGCGATGCCCTGCCCCACTACCTGTTCGCCACCACGGTGTTCGGCAAGACCGGCGAGGTGTTCCTGGTGATCGCCGCGGTGACCGCTACCTGCAGCACCCTCAACACGTCGCTGGCGGCCATCCCGCGCATGCTCTACGGCATGGCCTGCAACGGCCAGGCGTTCCCCCAGTTCAAGCAGCTCAGCCCGCTGGCGCGCACGCCCTGGGTGGCCGTGCTGTTCGTGGCGGCGATCACCGGCCTGCCGATCCTGCTGATGGGCCAGGACGCCGCGGCAATCAACCTGTTGCTGCTGGCCGCCGCGCTGGCCTGGCTGCTGGCGTACATCATCGTGCACCTGGACGTGATTGCCCTGCGTCGGCGTTACCCACACCTGCCCCGACCGTTCCGCACACCGTTCTACCCACTTCCGCAACTGTTCGGCATCGGTGGGATGCTGTACGCGATCTGGCATGCCTCGCCCAGCCCGGAGATGAACCTGAAGGTCTTCGGTACGGCGGGAGTGGTACTGGCGGTGGTGTCGCTGATTGCCGTCGTGTGGATCAAGGGCGTGATGAAGAAACCGTTGTTCAGGCCTGAACCGCTGTAACCTTGTCGCGGGGCCAGCCCGCTCCCACAGGTAGCTGCAAAACCTGTGGGAGCGGGCTGGCCCCGCGAATGTCATGCCTGCTTCAGATGATCCACCAACCGCCGCAACATCGCATCGCATCCCTGCAACTGCTCGACACTGACGAACTCGTCGGGCTTGTGCCCCTGGTCCATGCTCCCGGGCCCGCAGACCACCGTGGGGATACCCGCTTGGTCGAACAGGCCGCCCTCGGTACCGAAGGCCACAGTACCGAAATCGTCCGAACCGCTAAGCAACGCCACCAGTTGTGCGGCCTCGCTCTCGGCTGGTGTGGCCAGGCCCGGGTAGGCGCTCAGGGCGCGCAGGCGAATGTCGCTGGCGCCACTGACGGCACGCATGCGCGGCAGCAGCTCGGCCTCGGCGTAGGTCTGCAGGCGGTCGGCCACGGCCTGGGCCTCGAAGCCTGGCAATGCCCGTACTTCGAAGTCGAACTCGCATTCCTCGGGGACGATATTCAGCGCCCGGCCGCCCTTGATTATCCCGGTCTGCACCGTGGAGAACGGCGGATCGAAGCGCTCGTCGTGATGCTCGGGGCGCGCCAGCTGGTCACCGATCTCGCCCAGCTTGCCGATCAGCCGCGCCGCATACTCGATGGCATTGACGCCGTAGGGGGCATAGGCCGAGTGGCAGGCCGCGCCATGCACCTGGCAGCGCATGGCCAGCTTACCTTTGTGGCCGAGCACAGGCTTGAGTTCGGTGGGCTCGCCGATCAGGCACAGCCGCGGCTTGTGCGGGCGCTGCGCCAGGGCTGCGAGCATCGAGCGCACGCCCAGGCAGCCCACCTCCTCGTCATAGGAAAACGCCAGGTGCACCGGCAGCTTCAGCGGCTGGGCGAGCAACGCCGGCACCGCCGCCAGCACCGAGGCGATGAAGCCCTTCATGTCAGCCGTGCCACGGCCGTACAGGCGCCCTTCGCGTTCAGTCAGGCAGAACGGTTCGACGGTCCAGGCCTGGCCCTCCACCGGCACCACGTCGGTGTGCCCGGAGAGCACCACGCCGCCACGGTCGGCGGGGCCGATGGTGGCGAACAGATTGGCCTTGGTGCCCTCCTCGTTGTGGAACAGCTCGCTGGCAACGCCAAGTCCGGCCAGGTAGTCGCGGATGAAGGCGATCAGCTCGAGGTTGGAATCGCGACTGACCGTGGCGAACCCGACCAAGCGCTCCAGCAGCGCACGGCTGGAAACCTCATTCATCGCCCGGCACTCCATAGCTCGGCGCGGCGGTCGGGTTCAGGGCACGGGTCACATAGTCCTGCATCTGCGGGCGGTAGGCCTGCCAGAGGCTGTCCAGCTCGCCGATGGGATCGTGCTCGGCCCAGTCCACGCGCAGGTCCACCAAGGGCCAGGTCAGCTCACCGGCGATCTTCAACGCCGCCGAGTGCACCGGCCCCGCCTCACCGCCTGCGGCCATGGCCGCGTGCATCGCCGCCAGCAGGCGCTCGGCCAGGTGGCCACCGGCCTGTTCGAACGCCGCCACCATGGCCTCGATCACCGCCCGCGACGACAGCAGGTTGCCGGCCGCCGCGCATTGCTCGCCGGCCACGGCGTTGTGCACGCCCAGGGCCTCCTTGCCGGTGAACAGCGCTACCTGGCCCTGGCTGTCGATCACCGTGACCTGGCGATATTCGCTCCAGCCATTGGCGCTCAGCACCCGGTCCAGCGCCGCTGCGGGCGGCAGCTGGCCCTGCTCGAGGGCATCGAGGATCTGCGGGCCGAGGGCCGGCAGGGTGATGTTCTGGGTGGCCACGGCACCGACCCCGGCACGCACCCACGGGCAGCGGGCGCCGACGGCGATGCTCGATGAACTGATGGCGATGCCGACCTGGCCGGTTTCCTGGCAGCGGCCGATGATGGAGAAGGTCATGGTGCAGCTCCTGTGTTGAGGTTACCGGCATTCTCGGTGGGCCCCGAATGCTGCGAAACCAACATTTTCCTCGGCACTGGGCAGGAAAAAACTAAGGCGCCTGTGAATGCATCCTGTGTAGGAGCGGCCTTGTGTCGCGAACGGGCTGCGCAGCAGCCCCGGCAATCTTGAGGAGAGCACGAATCCTGGGGCCGCTACGCAGCCCGTTCGCGACACAAGGCCGCTCCTACAGGGTCCTGCGCATCCCTGAGAAACCGCTGCAGCCCATTGCCAGCAAAGCCTTCGCCAATTTATAGGCAACCCCCAGCTAAATACTATTTTCGCGATTTCCCGCCCATCCCTAGTCTGGCCCCAGGCAAAGGCGGTCCCCACCGACCTGAACAAGAACGCCGCTGAAGAAGGGCTGGGACATGACACTGAACAACATCGAAATCGACACCCTCGTGGTCGGCGCCGGCCAGGCCGGCGTGGCCATGAGCGAACACCTGAGCAAGCTCGGCGTGCCGCACCTGGTGCTGGAGCGCAAGCGCATCGCCGAGGCCTGGCGCACCGGGCGCTGGGATTCGCTGGTGGCCAACGGACCGGTCTGGCACGACCGTTTCCCGGGCCTGGAATTCGACCTCGACGCCGATGCCTTCGCCGGCAAGGACCAGGTCGCCGACTACTTCGAACAGTACGTGCGCAAGTACAACCTGCCGGTACGCACCGGGGTCGAGGTGAGGAAGGTGGCGCGCAACGCCGACCGCCCGGGCTTCACCATCGACACCAACCAGGGCGTGATCCGCGCCAACCGCGTGGTGGCCGCCACCGGCCCGTTCCAGCGCCCGGTGATCCCGGCCATCGCACCGAAGGACGAGGGCCTGCACCAGATCCACTCCGCCGCCTACTTCAACCCCCAGCAGTTGCCCGAGGGCGCGGTGCTGGTGGTCGGCGCCGGCTCCTCCGGGGTGCAGATCGCCGAGGAACTGATGCGCGCCGGGCGCCAGGTGTACCTCTCGGTCGGCGCTCATGACCGTCCGCCGCGCAGCTACCGCAACCGCGATTTCTGCTGGTGGCTGGGCGTGCTCGGCGAGTGGGACGCGGAGATCGCCAAGCCTGGCCGTGAGCACGTGACCATCGCCGTGTCCGGCGCCCGTGGTGGCCATACCGTGGACTTTCGCGCCCTCGCCCACCAAGGCATGACCCTGGTCGGCCTGACCCAGTCGTTCGAGGGCGGCGTGGCCTGCTTCCAGGACAACCTGGCCGAGAACATCAACCGCGGTGACGAGAACTACCTGGCCCTGCTGGACGCCGCCGACGCCTATGTCGAACGCAACGGCCTGGACCTGCCGCAGGAGCCCGAGGCGCGCAAGCGCCTGCCCGACCCGGCCTGCGTCAGCCAGCCCTTGCTGGAACTGGACCTGGCCCAGGCCAACGTCAGGAGCATCATCTGGGCCACCGGCTACGGCGTGGATTTCAGCTGGCTGCAGGTGGACGCCTTTGACGCCAACGGCAAGCCGCAACACCAGCGCGGCGTGTCGAAGGAGCCGGGCGTGTACTTCCTCGGCCTACCCTGGCTGTCGCGCCGTGGCTCGTCGTTCATCTGGGGCGTGTGGCACGACGCCAAGCACGTCGCCGGCCATATCGCCACCCAGCGCACCTACCTGGCTTACCGCGACCGCGAGCAGCGCGCGGCGGATGAGCAGCAACCCTCGATCAGCAACGTCAGCACTTTCGGAGCCCTCTGATGCCTACCCACACTCGCATCCGCATGTTCAACACCAAGGCGACCTACCCCAACCAGACCCTGGACAACGACCTGTGCCAGGCGGTGCGGGCCGGTAACACCATCTACGTGCGCGGTCAGGTCGGCACCGACTTCGAAGGCCGGCTGGTGGGCCTGGGCGATCCACGGGCCCAGGCCGAACAGGCGATGAAGAACGTCAAGCAGCTGCTCGAAGAAGCGGGCTCGGACCTGTCGCATATCGTCAAGACCACCACCTACATCACCGACCCGCGCTTCCGCGAGCCGGTGTACAAGGAAGTGGGCAAATGGCTCAAGGGGGTGTTCCCGATTTCCACCGGGCTGGTGGTGGCCGGGTTGGCCCAGGCTGAGTGGCTGATGGAGATCGATGTGATCGCGGTGGTGCCGGATCAGCAGTGACGCGCTAAAAAAATCGCGGGGCAAGCCCGCTCCCACGCCTTGAGTCATTGTGGACTCAAGGCGTGGGAGCGGGCTTGCCCCGCGATGGGTACTATCGAACGACGCCGCGCTCGACGCCGCCCATCTGCCCGAACCGCCCAGCCTGGAAATCATCGAACGACTCGGCGATTTCCGCCTGGCTGTTCATCACGAACGGCCCGTAGCCAACAATCGGCTCGTCGATCGGCTCGCCGCTGAGCAGCAGCACGCTGACCTCCTCCAGCGCCTCGAGGCGCACATCGCGGCCATCGCGCTCCAGCAGCACCAGGCTGGCAGGGCCGGCCTCGCGCTCGTCGTTGACCCGCAGGTTACCCCGCAGCACCACCAGCGCGGCATTGCGCCCGGCGGCCAAGGGCAGTTGCAACGTGGCACCGGCACTCAGCCGCAGATCCCAGACATCCATCTCGGTGAAGGTGCGCGCCGGCCCCTGATGATCCAGGTAACGTCCGGCGATCACCCGCAGGCTGCCCGCCTCGCCGGCCAGCGCCACCACGGGAATGTCGTTGGCCAACAGTGTCTGGTAGCCCGCTGCGGCACGCTTGTTCTTGGCCGGCAGGTTGACCCACAGTTGCACCATCTCCAGGGTGCCGCCACTACGGGCAAAGGCCGGGGAATGGAACTCCTCGTGGATGATGCCTCCCGCGGCGGTCATCCATTGCACGTCGCCCGGGCCGATCAGGCCGCCGGCGCCGGTGGAGTCACGGTGCTCCAGTTCGCCCTGGTAGACGATGGTCACCGTCTCGAAACCGCGATGCGGATGTTGGCCGACGCCGCGACGGGCCGTGGTCGGGGCGAAGTCGTGGGGGCCGGCGTAGTCCAGCAGCAGGAACGGGCTGATGTGCCGGGCCAGATGATCGTAGGTGAACAGGCTGCGCACCGGGAAGCCGTCGCCCACCCAATGGGCGTGGGGGCTGCGGTGGATGCCCTGGATCTTTTTCATGAGAAGCCTCCTGTTTGATGGGTATCACCTTACAGATGAGACTAATGATCCGGTAGACAGCTAAAATGGCATGGTTCGTTCCAAAATTGGAACAATCCAATGCATCGCGGGGCAAGCCCGCTCCCTCAAGGCCAATGTACGTTGGCCTTGTGGGAGCGGGCTTGCCCCGCGATTGGCTTCAACGGACGATCAGGCGATCGCCGCGTCCACCAGTACCTGGGCTTCGGCCACCAGGCGCGTCAGATGCGCCTCGTCGATGAAGCTCTCGGCATAGATCTTGTAGATGTCCTCGGTACCCGAAGGACGGGCGGCGAACCAGCCGTTCTCGGTCATCACCTTCAGGCCACCGATGGCCTGGTTGTTGCCCGGGGCGTGGCTGAGGATCTGTTGGATCGGCTCGCCGGCCAGCTCGGTGGACTTGACCTGCTCCGGCGCCAGCTTGCTCAGCAGCGCCTTCTGCCGCGCATCGGCCTTGGCCTCGACGCGGGTGGCGTAGGGTTTGCCCAGCTTGGCGGTCAGGTCGGCGTAGATCTGGCTCGGGTTGCGTCCGGTACGGGCGGTCATCTCGGCCGCCAGCAGCGCCGGGATCAGGCCGTCCTTGTCGGTGGCCCAGACGCTGCCGTCCTTGCGTAGGAACGAGGCGCCGGCGCTCTCTTCGCCGCCAAAGCCCAGCGAACCGTCGAACAGGCCCTGGGCGAAGAACTTGAAGCCCACCGGCACTTCGTACAGCTCACGGCCCAGCGCGGCGGTGACACGGTCGATCAGGCCGCTGGAAACCACGGTCTTGCCCACGGCCGCGTCGCTGCGCCATTGCGGGCGGTTGCGGTACAAGTAGTCGATGGCCACGGCCAGGTAGTTGTTCGGTTGCAGCAGGCCATCGGCGGTGACAATGCCGTGGCGATCATGGTCGGGGTCGCAGGCGAAGGCCACGTCGAAGCGCTCGCGCAGGCCGATCAGGCCCTGCATGGCGTACGGCGAGGACGGGTCCATGCGGATCTGGCCGTCCCAGTCGACGGTCATGAAGCGGAAGGTCGGGTCGACCTCGGTGTTCACCACTTCCAGGTTCAGCTGGTAGCGCTTGGCGATGGCCGACCAGTAGCGCACCCCGGCGCCGCCCAGCGGGTCGACGCCCAGGCGCAGATTGGCGCTGCGGATGACGTCGAAGTCGATGACGTTTTCCAGGTCGGCGACGTAGTTGCTGACGTAGTCGTGACGCTGGGTGGTCGGTGCCGCCAGCGCCTGCTTGTAGTCCATGCGCTTGACGCCGGCCAGGTTCGCCGCCAGCAGCTCATTGGCCTTGGCCTCGATCCACTTGGTCACGTCGCTGTCGGCCGGCCCGCCATTGGGCGGGTTGTACTTGAAACCACCGCTCTGCGGCGGATTGTGCGACGGGGTGATGACGATGCCGTCGGCCAGGCCCTGCTGGCGGCCACGGTTGTAGCAGAGGATGGCGTGGGACACCGCCGGGGTCGGGGTGTACTCGTCATCCTGGCTCAGCATCACCTGCACGCCGTTGGCGGCCAGCACTTCCAGGGCGCTGGCGGCGGCCGGGGCGGACAACGCATGGGTGTCTGCGCCGATGAAGAGCGGGCCGTCGATGCCCTTTTCCTGGCGGTACAGGCAGATGGCCTGGGTGATCGCCAGCACGTGGTACTCGTTGAAGCTCAGCTCGAACGAAGTGCCGCGGTGCCCCGAGGTGCCGAAGGCCACGCGCTGGGCCGCCACCGCGGCGTCGGGACGGCCGGTGTAGTAGGCGGTCAACAGGCGGGGAATATCGACCAGCACGCTGGCCGGAGCCGGCTTGCCTGCCAAAGGACTGAGCGTCATGCGGAACCTCGAAATCAACAGAAGTAGGTGTTGGAACGCGCAGTGTACTGGGAGTTTCAGCGCTAGGCGATGGCGGCGTTCACCCCAGCTGCCACCAACCGGGGAACATCTGTCGCACCCGGGGCTCGGCGAAGCGCTCATCGATCAGCATCAGCACGCCACGGTCCTGGTCGCTGCGGATCACCCGGCCGGCGGCCTGGATCACCTTGCGCACGCCCGGGTACAGGTACGCATAGTCGAAACCGGCGCCGAACTGGCGGCCCAGGCGCTGCTTGAACTGCTCGTTGACCGGGTTGACCTGGGGCAGCCCGAGGGTGGCGACAAAGGCGCCGATCAGGCGCGTGCCCGGCAGGTCCACGCCCTCGCCGAAGGCACCGCCGAGCACGGCGAAGCCCACCCCCTGCCCTTGCTCCACGAAACGCGCCAGGAAAGCCTCGCGCCCGGCCTCGTCCATGCCAGGCGCCTGGCACCAGATGGGCAGCGCCGGATAGCGCTCGGCCAGCAACCGCGCCACCTGTTCGAGGTATTCGAAGCTGCTGAAGAAAGCCAGGTAGTTGCCCGGCTGGCCGGCGAACTGGCCAGCGATCAACTCGACGATCGGCGCCAGCGACGCCTGGCGCTGCTGGTAGCGAGTGGACACCTCGCTGACGATGCGCACCTGCAGCTGCTCGGCCCGGAACGGCGCGGCGACCTCCAGCCAGGCCGTGTCGGCGGGCATGCCCAGCAAGTCGCTGTAGAAGTGCCGCGGATTCAGCGTCGCGGAAAACAGCGTGACGCTGCGCGCCGCACTCATCCGCGGCCCCAGCAGCCGCGCCGGCACCACGTTGCGCAGGCACAGCGTGGCCAGGCGCCGCCCCCGTGGACCGTTGCGCGGGCTGATATCGAACAGGAAGTGCTCGTCGAACAGCTCGGCGATACGGCTGAACTGCAGGGCCTGGAAGAAGAACTCCAGCACCTTGGGTTCGACCTCGGCGGGCGCCTGGTTCATGCGCTCCTGGATCAGTCCGATGCATTGCTGCAGGGCACGCAGGAAGGCATCCGGCAGTTGCTCGCTGGCCTGGTACGGCGCCACCTGGGCCTTGTACAGCGCGTTCCACTGCCGGTTCAGCCGGTCGAGGGCACTGCCCAGCCCGGCCGGCTTGCTCTGGCGCAGCGCCAGAAGATGCCCCTGGTCGAGGCTGGCGCTGTACATCTGCCGCCCCCGTTCGACCAGGTTGTGCGCCTCGTCCACCAGTACCGCCGTGCGCCACTGGTTGGCCTGGGCCAGGCCGAACAGCAAGGCGTGGGCGTCGAAGTAGTAGTTGTAGTCAGCCACCAGCAGGTCGACCCAGCGCGCCATCTCCTGGCCCAGGTAGTAGGGGCAGACCTGGTGCGCCAGCGCCACCTGGCGCAGGCTGGCGCGGTCCAGCAGCGACACCTGCGCGGCGGCTTCGCGAGCAGCCGGCAGACGGTCGTAGAAGCCCCGCGCCAAGGGGCAGGACTCGCCATGGCAGGCGTTTTCGGGGTACTCGCAGGCCTTGTCGCGGGCGATCAGTTCGAGGCTGCGCAGGGCTGGTTGCGGCGACGCCCGGGTGATCTGGCGCAGCGCATCGAGGGCCAGGGCCCGGCCCGGGGTCTTGGCGGTAAGGAAGTAGAGCTTGTCCAACTGCTGCGGGACCACGGCCTTGAGCAGCGGGAACAGCGTACCGAGGGTCTTGCCGATGCCGGTGCTGGCCTGGGCCATCAGACAGCGACCGGTACTCACGGCCTTGTACAGCGTCTCGGCCAGTTGGCGCTGGCCCTGCCTGAATTCGGGATAGGGGAATGTCAGCGCGCCAAGATCCCGGTCCCGCTCGCTCAGCCGTCGTTCCTGGCCCTGTGCCCAGGCCAAGAAGCGCTGGCACTGGATCTCGAAAAAGCGCTTCAGCTCATCGGCTTGGTAACGCGCGCTGATCACTGTCTGGCCGTCACTGTCGACATCGAGATAAACCAGCGCCACATCGATCACCGAGAGCTGCCGTGCCTGGCACAGCAACCAGGCATAGACCTTGGCCTGGGCCCAGTGCAGTTGGCGGTGGTTGTCGGGCTGCCTGGCCAGATCGCCGCGGTGGGTCTTGATCTCCTCCAGGCGATTACCCGTCGGGTCGTAGCCATCGGCGCGACCGCGGACCCGCAGCCCCTGGAACTCGCCCTCAAGCGCCACCTCCGCTTCATAGCCGGCGGCGCGTCGCGCCACCACCCGGCGGTGCCCGGCAATACCTTCCTGGGCGGTGGGCGACGGGGTGAAGCGCAGGTCGAGGTCGCCAACCTTGGCGCTGAACTCGCACAGGGCGCGCACGGCCACGGTGTAACTCATGCTGGCACATCGCTCCAGCGCACATGGCAGACCGCGACCGGCAGCCCGTGGGCATGGCAGAACTCGAGCCAGCGCAGCTGGTTGTCCTGTAGCCGGTCGCCCGGCCCCTTGACCTCGATCATGCGGTAACCGCCCTGCCCAGGCCAGAACTGGATCAGGTCGGGCATACCGGCGCGGTTGGCGCGGATATCCTGCAGCAGGCGCAGGAAGCAGGCCTTGAGGTGCGCGGGCGGCAGGTGCTCGAGTGCCTGTTCGAGCAACGGCTCGTCGAGCATCTGCCAGAACACGAAAGGCGACTGCAGGCCTTGCTTGGCCTGGTAGCAGTCGCGGATGGCCTGGCGATGGCTGCCATCGTCCAGGCGCTCGAGGCAGGCGTCAAACAGTGCCGCGCGACGCTGCTGGAAGTCGACGTCGTGCAGGTCCTGCGGCCCGCTCTGGAACGGGTGGAAGAACGCCCCCGGCACCGGGGCGAAGATCGCCTCCCAGCACAGCAGGCCGAACAGGCTGTTGAACAGGGTGTTCTCGACGTAGTAAACGCTGCCGCCTTCCTGCTCCAAATGCTGGCGCACCGCCTCTTCCACCCCCAGCACTGCCATTTCGGCCGGCAGTTCCAGTTCGATAAGTGTCACCGCCTCGCTGCGTCGGCGCGGCTGTGCCGGACCGCCAAGCTTGCGTGCCAGGCGTGGCAGCAGGCGTTCCAGGGCCTGGCGTTCCAGGGCGTTGGCTGGCGCCTGGGCCATGTGCCGGGCCAGGGCATGCGCCTCTGGCCATTGCTCGCTGCGCTCGTGGACCCGGACCTGGCGAATACGCGCCTCGGGGTGCGCGCAGCCAGCATAGATCCGCAGTGCCAGGTCCCAGTCCCCCAGGCGCTCGCACTGTTGCCCGAGGCTGAACAGCAGGCGCGCCCGGCGCCGGGCCAGCCAGGGGTTGCTGTCGTCAAAGCCGTCCAGCGCCGCGAGTAGATCGGCGGGCGCTACGCCTTGTTCAAGGCGCTCGGCGCACTGGTGCAGGGCCATGGCCAAGTCGACCTCGGCGCGCTGGCGCAAGGCCCGCGAGTCGTCGCTGAACGCCACCTGTTCGTAGCGGAACACCCCGAGGTCGGCAAGCACGAAGTCCGACCAGCTCTGGTACAGGTTGCCGAAGAACAGCAGGCGCAAGCGGTCGCACAACGGCTGCTGGCACCAGTGCAGGATCCGCAGCGGGAAACCGGGGCACCACTGGGCCAGCGGGCCAGGCGGCAAGCCCAGGGCCTGCAACTGCTCCAGCAGCTCGGCCTTGCCGGCGCGCGGTCTGGGAAGTCGCCCGGCGAAGCACGTCGCCAGCTCGTCCTTGCGCAGCAACGCCCCTAGCTGCTCGATGGTCAACGGCGCATCGTCGGCCACCCAACCCAATGCCAGCAGTGGCGCCAGGGCCGCCTCGGTGTCACCAATCTCGGCATAGTCGAGCTTGTCACCGCGAAACAGCTCGCCCTTGCGCATGACCATGCGCACCAGCAGGGCCTGACTGGGCACCGGCAGTTCGCTGAAGGTCTGGATGAAACCGTGCTCGTCGCAGTCCAGCAGATCGGCATAGCGCTGCCCGACCCAGCTCAGGACCTGGCGGAAGTTGTGCAGGTAGTACAGGGGATCATCGACGGAATGGGCGATCACGGTGCAAGTCGGGTGTTGAGGATCAAGCACTGGTTATACATACAGACCACATGCCTGGGCAAGTGCGCTGGATCGACGGTCACACGATCGTTACGAGCGCTCGCCCAGGCAGCAGGCCTACTCGACGGCGCGCAACAGCGGATATCCGCCGCCCGGGCTGGCCGGCAAAGGCCGCAGCCACAGGTCGCGCCGGCCCAGCAGCTGGAACAGACGCCGGGCCTGGTGGCTGAGCGTGCCGGCATACAGCCCGCGCAGCTGCGCGAGCTGCAGGCCGCTGGTTTCAACCAGCCACTGGCTGACCGGCTCCGGGCAGGGGCGCCCCTGCAAGGCACGGTGCAGGTACGGCAGCGCGACGCGCATGCCCGGATGGCACCGCAGCACAAAGGTCTCGAGGTTGTGCCCTAGCGCCTCGAACGGGGTGAACAGCTGGCAGACCAGTTGCGCCTCGCTCACGCCATAGGCGCCAGCCAGGCGCGCCTGTGCCTCGCTGCGCAAGGCCCGGCCCTGGGGCCAAGCGGTCGACGGCTGGCGCAAGCGCTGGAAGAAAGCCTGGGTGCCTTCGCGATAGCTGCGCTGGTCGAGGTACTGCGCCTTGAGCCCATGCAGGTGGGCCAGCGGCAAGGGATCGAACAGCCCTGACGGCCCCTGGGCCTGACTGCCCTTGACGTCCTGCCGGCCGAGCATGCGGTCCAGTGCTCCACCGTCGTCCGGGTGGTGCAACAGGTCCTCGACCATGACCAGGCGCGGCTCGCCAGCGGGCTGGCGCAGCACGGGCGAAGTCGGCGGTTGCCAGGGATCGGCCAACACCTCGCCCAACTGCTCCAGACCCGCCGCCAGCACATTGTGAGGTGTCAGGGCGTGGGCCACCTCCACGGTGTGGCGCAGGCAGCGCCGCCCCCAAGCCAGCAGGCGATGGCGCTGTGAAAACGGCACGGCGCTGATCAGGATCTGCTCGCCGGCCTCCCCCGCCAGCGCCTGGCCCAGGCTGTTGGCCAGCTCCAGGTAGCCCCTGGCACCGAGCATCGCGTCCGGCTGCCCGCCGACCAGGTGGCCGAACAGCAACCAGGCGTTGCCGGCATCGGCCAGTTGCTCGCCCGAGCAGGCCTGGCGGGCACCGAACGGGCCGAGCTGCCCGCCGTCGGCTCGCAGCAGCTCCACCCGCGGATCGTCATGCAGGAACAGCGCGCTGAAGCAGCGGTCGTGAAGGGCCAGGGCGGTATCATCGAGGGTCGGCAGACGGGCCACCAGCACACGCAGGCGGCAGGTAGCGCCATGGCGCAGGGCGATGCTCAACTGCGCGGCGCGCAGGCAGGCCAGCAGATGCGCGCTGCGCTGGTCGACACCGTGCAGCACCAGCACCCGGACGTTGCCGACGTATTCCTGGCCGCCGGCGATGACCAGCAATCGCTGGACCAGCAGCTGCACCGAGGCGCGCTGGGCCTGGGACATGTGCTCCAGCAGGCGCTGCAGGACTTGCTGGTAGACATAGTGCATGGCTTGGTCGTGGGTCTCGGTCATGCTATCGCTCCATCTCCCTGACGGCTTCGAATTGAAGTCCGATTCTGGCAGATGAATAGCAAACCGAGCTTGAAGGAAACTTCCTAAAGCCTAGTAGGACATTTAGCTAAATTTCCAGCCCTGCAAGCTGCGCCCCCCCTGTAGGAGCGGCCTTGCCGAGGCGTCGGACCGGTCGGAAAGGGCCGCAAAGCGGCCCCGGCGATATCTGCTTGATGCACAAATCGTGGGGGTGCTTCGCACCCCTTTCGCGACACAAGGCCGCTCCTACAGGGGCCGTGTATGACCTGAGGGTGTCACTACCCGATCAGTGCCCACCCATATCCAGCACCACCCGCCCACCACACGGACACTCGTCCATGTGCCGGTGCGCCTCGACCACCTGCTCGAACGGGTACACCTTGATGATCTGCGGCGTCAGCAACTGGTCGGCGGTGAACTGGTTGATATCGCGCAACGCCCGCTGCAGGGCCACCTGGTCCTGGGCGATGCCCAGCTCCGGCTTGCCGGTGAAGTTGCCGATGCAATGCACATGGAACTGGATGTTCTTCTGGAACGCCGCGCAGGCCGGGAACGGCGTCTGGTTGCCACCCTGCAGGCCGTACAGCACCAGGCTGCCACGGGGCGCCAGGACATCGCCGAGCAGCGACATCTGCGGGCCGCCCATGCCGTCGAGGACCATGTCCACGCCACGGCCATCAGTGTACTTGCCGATCTGCATCAGCAGGTCCTGCTCCTCGGTGACGATCACCTTGTCGGCGCCCAGGCCCAGCAGGTACTCGCGCTGCTCGGGCTCCTTGGTGGCGGCGAACACCCTCAGCCCCAGGGCCTTGCCCAGTTGCACGAAGGCCGGCCCCGCGCAGTGGCTGGCATCGGTGACCAGCGCGGTCTGCCCGGCCTTGGCCCGCGCCAGGTCGACGAAGGCAAAATAGGCGATGAGCAGCGGCGTGTAGTGCACGCTGGCCTCGATCGGGGTCAGTACATCCGGGTAACGGGTGATGGCGCTGCGCGGCAGGACAATCACGTCGCCGTACACCGGGTGGTCGTTGGCGCTGGTGGCCGGGAAGCTGGCGACCCGGTCGCCCACCGCGATATCGTCCACACCCTCGCCAACCGCCATGACCACGCCGGCCATCTCGTGGCCGATACCGGCCGGCAGCCGCGCCTGGGACGGCGCCAGGTTCTGCCGCCAGAGCACGTCGTACCAGCTGACGCCGATCGCCTCGACGCGGATCTGCACCTCGCCGGTAGCCGGGGACGGTTCGGCCTGCTCCTCGCAACGGAGCACATCGGCCTGGCCGAACTTGTGGAAACGGATCATGCGGGACATCGCATACCTCGCCTGTGTGAATCTCGTATTACCACGGACTTTATCCGGGCTTTCACGGTTGGACCATCAGTGGCTGTTAATAGTCGACATGCCTGTCATTGATTGGGCCCCTGACAATTCTGTGCATTGGCACCCGGAAATCGGTGCAGGGTACCAGCCTTTGGCCTTAAGATTCACCCCTGCCCCATTTCTGGCGAGCCGCATCGAATGAATCGTAACGACTTGCGTCGCGTAGACCTCAACCTGCTGATCGTGTTCGAAACGCTCATGCACGAACGCAGCGTGACCCGCGCCGCCGAGAAACTGTTCCTCGGCCAGCCGGCGATCAGCGCCGCGCTGTCGCGCCTGCGCAACCTGTTCGACGATCCGCTGTTCGTGCGCACCGGCCGCAGCATGGAACCCTCGGCGCGGGCCCACGAGATCTTCGCCCTGCTGTCCCCAGCACTGGACTCGATCTCCACCGCCGTCAGCCGCGCCGCGGATTTCGACCCGGCCACCAGCAACGCGGTGTTCCGTATCGGCCTGTCCGACGACGCCGAGTTCGCCCTGCTGCCGCAGTTGCTCAAGCGCATCCGCGCCGAAGCCCCCGGCATCGTCCTGGTGGTGCGTCGGGTCAACTACCTGCTGATGCCCACCCTGCTGGCCTCGGGCGAGATCTCGGTGGGCGTGAGCTACACCAACGAACTCCCCGCCAACGCCAAGCGCAAGGTGCTGCGTCGCAGCATGCCCAAGCTGCTGCGCGCCGACAGCATGCCCGGCAGCATCACCCTCGACGACTTCTGCGCCCGCCCCCATGCCCTGGTGTCGTTCGCCGGCGACCTCTCGGGGTTCATCGACGAGGCGCTGGACGAGATCGGCCGCAAGCGCCATGTGGTGCTGGCGGTGCCGCAGTTCAACGGATTGGGAAGTTTGCTGGCGGGGACCGATATCGTCGCCACGGTGCCGGACTACACCGCCGATGCGCTGACCGCGGCGGGTGGGTTGCGCGCGGAAGACCTGCCGCTGGAGGTGCGCAGCTTCGAGCTGCACATGGCTTGGCGTGGTGCGCAGGACAATGACCCGGCGGAGCGCTGGTTGCGCTCGCGGATTCAGATGTTCTTCGGCGATCCCGATAGCCTTTGATCGAGCTCCACTAAACGCTATAAAATCTTTAAATACATATAGTTAGGTTAAAATATCGTCCATTGCCGTCCATCGGCATCCACTTAATTCCAGCTTGACTGGGGGTATCTTTGGGGGACACCAAGCCCAGATTAAAAAAGATACCCCCACACCATGCCCCCGAAAAACCGCCACCCTTCCGCCAGAAACTCAGCGATGCATTCATCCGTTCGTTGACCACATCAGGCAAGTACGCCGATGGCGATGTACCGGGTCTCTATCTCCAAGTGCGTGCCTCGCTCAAGCCTGGAAAATCACCCTCACGGCACTGGCGACTGAAATACCGTCTTCGCGGCAAGGAAAACGTGTTCGTGATCGGCAGGTATCCGGATGTGGGCTTGAAAGAGGCCCGCGAGCTCGCCCGGGCAGCGCGCAATAGCGTGGCCAATCACATCGACCCACTCAAAGCCAGAAAAGCCAAGATCGAAGCACAATGGCTAAATGAGGCGCGTACGTTCGCCTACGTCGCTGAGGAGTGGATGAAGTTCAAATCGGCCGACTTGGTCAGCAAATCCGTTTCAGGATTTCGCGGCGCACTGCGCAACCACATTTTGCCCACAATCGGCGAGCGGCCGGTCAGCGAAATCAAGCTCGAGCACATCACCGCAATCATTACTGAGCTGCGGTATAAGCGAATCATGGCGATGGCGAGGCGCGTGCGGACAATCATTCGTTCCATCCTCAGCTTTGCCGAAGGGCGTGGCTGGGTCGAGCGAAACGTGGCCTTGAGCAACACTGAGGAACTCAAGATCCGCCACGTGGTGACCAGCAACCCCGCCATTGAGCGGCCTGCTGATTTGGGCAAATTTCTGCTGCGTCTCGATGACCTGAACCTCGGCAGCGTGGCCTATGCGATGCGCCTACTGGTGCTGTTGCCGGTTCGGCCGGTTGAGCTTGTGAAGATGCGCTGGGAGGATGTCGATCTGATCGGCGCCGATTGGCGATATGTGGTCAGCAAGACCAAACATCTGGACAAGAGCAAGCATATCGTGCCGCTGCCAGAACAAGCCCTAATCTTGCTGCGCGAACTGCACAAAGATCGGGTGGTTGATGATGCTGGTAACGGCTGGGTGTTCGGATCGCCTGTCTATCCAGGCCGATCAATCGATGCGACGTCCATCCTCAAATCGCTTCAGAAAGTCTGGCCAGAGTACGCCATCACGGCGCACGGTTTTCGGGCTACCTACCGCACGATCGCTCATGAGCATTTGGGCATCGATCCAATTGTACTGGAGCTATCGCTATCGCATCGGATGCCAGGAGCGCTGGGAGCAGTTTATGCACGTGCTCAGCTCTTGAGTCAGCGCCGGGAAGCCGCGCAACTGTGGGCGAACTACTTAGATCAGCTTCGGAACAATACCAAGCTAGCGCTTGCAAATTAATCGCCGCCCCCTGACTTGAAGCCCAACTGTAACGATCCCAGTCTTCTTTCCTTCCCGTAACACGCCAACCGAATTTGGCGGGTGATCCGGGATTCGGACTCAACGAGACAGTTCGACACTTCGAATTTTTTCGACAAGAATCAATATTTTATGAAAATCAGCTCGAATGCAGCGTAGCCATTCACAGTGTATTTCTACTCCCGACCACCGGCATCCAAAAGCCGACGTCCGGCAGTTCTAGAAGGCACTGCGTAAGGCACTTTGAATTTTGCCAAGGTTTACTAGCTTCCGCCCTGATCCGTCTGTTTCTAGACAGCGAGTGGTGGGCTAGTTTCTAACATTTAGATCATTGCCATGCCCAAGCTACCGAGTAATTGCTGAGAAACTAAGTAGGCAAACAGCACGCCGAATGCCATTTTTGAGCACTGCCCTGCACCGAGATGGTCGACGGCAGGTTCAACTCAGTGGGATGAAAGCCAAACAAGGTGTTCACCGCTGGCTTAACGCCCTCTTCAAACAAGCTACTCGACGCCCACGTCACGTGCGATGGGCCCCCACTCTAGGCTAAGGACAGCAACGGCATGAAAACCAGACTGGCTGTGACACAGGCACGCAGCAAAAGATGACGGAAGGCAAAGCGGTTCATGGATGAAGTCCTTCAGGAGAGCAGGAAGTACGTCAGCACCAGGTACATCGCCAGGAAGCAGACGATGACCCCAAGGAATTGGCGCTCGTTGACGCGGTTCTCGGTCCATCCCACGTAGGCCGTGCGTGCGGCCCAGACGCCCCACAGCAGCACGGCCAGGACGGCGCCGATCAGGAGCGAGAACATGACCTGGGGATCAACTTCGCTGTTGGCTTGAAATGCGCTGAGCTGGGCGTCAGTCATGACTTGTCCTCCTGCGGCGGGACGGACTCGGCGCGGTACTGGCCTCCAAGTTCGTCGGTATCGCGAGGCTGGGCGCGTGAGGGGGTGAGGAATTGCTCGATGCCGGCGCGTACACGCGCCAGATCCGCGAGCAGGCGCGGGTAGTCGAAGTGGTAGCGTTCGTTGGGATCAGGTGCTGCGAAGGTTGCGGCTTGCTGGACGATGCGCTCCAAGGCCTCGAGCTGACGCTGGGTAGTGACGAGGTCTTGGCGCTGTGCTTGCGGAGCCGCCTGTGCGATGCAGGCCATTGCAAGCAGCGAAGCAAGCGCCGCGCAGCGAGTGGCCAGGTGGGTCTGAGTAGTGAGCACGGGGTTCCCCTTTCGGATCAGCGATGGAGCGATCCTGGGGAAGAAGGCGGGGCATGGCCGCAAACAATAGGAACCGGGGGTTACCGGTTTGTTTTGGTGGCCCCAATATTTCGACTCTGGCACCCCACAAGTCTGGAGAAAGTCCCCAAAGCGCTGCGTTTGGGGCAGCCCTTCGACCATGCGTGGCCGCAGGGCTGAAGCACTACCCTCTTCAACCTTGCTCCGGCATCGGGTGAATCCACAACCAAGCAGACCGTGGGTGCGGTGCTAAAGTCTGCAACATAGATTTCGCCTTTCCGCAAATAATCTAGGGAGATGAACGATGCCTATGTTGAATGGGAAGAGCGTCTTGCTGAAGCACTGGCTCTCAAGCCCAAGGCTCCTACTGCGCATCGTTGGTTCAGTCCTATTGCTTCATGGTGTAACGGTGGATGCGGCCTCCCGGTTCGGCTCTGCAACCATTGATGTTCAAGGTACGGACCACGTCATAACAACCTGGTCTTCATTGCCCATCGGACACGTCGACGACAATGGCCAAGACACAAAAGTACTACTGGGGCAATTCGTTCCGCCGTCACTCAACAAGCAGATCGGAACTGAGTTCACTGCGGTGCCGACAAGGACTCTTGAAATGGCTATTAAAGCGCCGTTCAAGATGGCAACGGGTACAGGTCTGCCTCCAGTTTCGGATCCGATGTCCGACGATTTTTTTACCCCCTTCGATATTGAAAACTATCGGCCGATATTTTCAACAGCAGTTGAGGCTGGCGACCCACAGTGGATCAACAAGGCGGACTGGACGTTCTCATATCCGCAACTGGATAAACTGATCCAGGAGCTTCTAGATCGAACATCGCGGATTTCAGGACGGCATCAGATTACAAACCCTTCCTCTTGCACAATAAATCCAGCTCAAATTCAGTGGCGATTCTCCGCTCGTCCGGATTTCCCAAGCAGCCTGTTTGAAGAGTACGCAAAAGCTCTTCAGCAGTTGCCGCTACGCACCCGCGTACAAACCGTTAGCTTGGACATGACTGCGATATCTAATAATTCATTCTCTTCAACTTTCACCTCAGCTTCAACAACCTCGAAAATAGACATCGGAAGCTTTTCGAAAAGCGACTTGAAAGATGGACTTGAGGCGGTCAGAAACATGGCTTTTTCTCCTGACTGCCGGAGATATCTCTACCACTCCGGAATTCTGAGTTCAAAGCGTCATTTCTTTATAACTGAGACAAATGACAACGAGCTGCTGCTCTTGCAAAACTCCTGGGAGGCTGCCGCGCAGACAATACCCCTAAGTCCTGAAGAAGAGTCCGGACTGGATAGTGCCCAGGTTATTGCCAAAAAATTTGAAGCTTGGCGACAAACGCATACCACCCACACCTCTGCCGATCTCGAAGAATTTGCTCTTCTGTCAGGGGATTCGAACACGGAGTTAGACAAGCATGGGTCGTGGATTTTCGGATTCACGAGCAACAATACGCCGAACTACACCATAGCCGCTACCTCGCCGGCTGTCCGCTACAACGTTCAACGGCTGATATCAAGCTTCTTTGGGTACGCACGGGCCCGCAACTCGTTCGACTACGACCGGCCATGGGCAACAGTTCGATTTTTGAGTGACATGACTGAAACCATCAGTAGAAATCAACGAAAAGTTAACTACTCCAGAGAGTTCAATCCAGAGCCATGGGAGAACAGATTCTATCCACGGCGCGATTACATTAAGACCGCTGCATCTGACATGAATATGAGCTATGGAAGCTCTTCGATCTGCGTCCTGCAGGAAAACGGTTTGCCAGAATCAGCTTGCCAGTACAGTGCGGCGCTCAAGAACGAGCAGTTCGCCAAGGACGATACAAAAATTGAGGCGAGAGCACGTAAATACGAAGAGCAGGATTTCGCCCTCTACAACATCGTGGTCGATGCCTTATTGCAGCGACTCCAGGACGAGAAAATCAGATTTGAGCTACTACCTGATCTACTCGAATTAAAGACGTCGATTGACGCCACAATCGAATTGCGCAAGAGAGCTCACGAAATAGCCTTTGGAAGTATTCCATTTCGACTGGTCGAAGTCAGGATGCCGAAAAATCAAACCATTGAGCAAGGTGCGCCCATTGCTACCATTGTTCCTGCGTTTCGAGAGGCGATACTGGTGCAGGTGAGTCCTACTGATCCGCTCATGGATGCAATCAAGGTGGGTTCTATTGTTGACGTCAAGCTTCTAAAATCCAGTCAACCACCAATTCCCTTTGAGGTTATTTCCGCAACAAGCGTAAGTGGCAACCTGCAGGCATCAGCCGAAAGCCTCAATTCATATATCGGCGAATGGATAAAAAGACAGGAATATTCTGGGACGGTAACAGCCATCGCACCGACAACTTCAGGCTTCTCAATTGAACTAGTACTGGAATGTGATAAGAGTCAGTACGTACTCGGAGAAATTGATGAGGCGACGGTGCCACCTGGCCTCAGAGATGTCCTTCAAAAGACCTTTCCAACCGCTTCCGAGCGCACAAGTGGAACTGGATTCTTACAGAAGAAATTTACTACACGGCGCGTCCCTGACGGACTATTTACTGGCGCAGGCGAGCTGAGCGTACTCGTGGTACCGTCCGGCCGGGCCGATTTGGCGGCATACAAAAATGCAATTCACCAAAGAATCATAGGCAGGCAATGAAGAACTGGCCGATCCACCTGCTTCGAGTCCCGATACTTGTCCTGGCTCTACTGGCTGCGGTCTTGCCGCATGCGGTATCGGCGGGCGTCTGGTTTGGCCCTGAAGACAACACGACAACCCTTTACCACCCTCCTCGGCCCAAGGGGTTGAATGAAGAGTTTCTTGCGCGCCTGTCGCGAGCACTAGTTATCGCGCGCTCTGAAGGAATCTTTACAAGTTCTGAGCTGGCAGCAATACAGAGAAGCTTTGCAACGCAAGAAGAGCAAGATGCGTTGAGAAGCATCTGGGATGATTGCAACACGGGAAACGCCTCAGCATGCAGTGAAAAAATACGTAGGGGCATAGTGGCTGAGCCCGCGAAACAAAGCAGTCACGGAGTTGGGTTCGCAACTGATATTGGAATTAGCGCCATCGCGTCCGCTCGATTGCCTGATTTCGCTGAAATCCTAGATGACGAAGGGCTAACCCTACCGCTCTTCTATGATCCTGTGCATATTGAGCCCGCAGAAGATTCGTCGTTAAGCGGACTGCGTCAACAATCGCGATATGAGCTGTGGAATTCTTCGTCCACAACCGGCTCCCGATTAAGCACGAATGAGAATCTGAGGGCATTTGCCAGAGCAGGTAGCATCATATTGGGAAAAATCCCTTTGGGGGGGCAGAACACACTGGGCAATGACCCCCGCGCTCACCAGTTCTCCACGCTTGTGCAGCAACTTACACGTGAAGGCCCGGGATCACACAGTGCGGCAGTAAGGGCGTTGGGCGAGGCATTTGCCAGCATTCGTGAACTCTCGGCAATTCGCATGAGCCCTAAGCAGGACGCCCGATCCGTTTTTTATGACCTGGTAAAAAAAGAAATCCAGAAGGAACTCACCGTGCAAGCGGCTGAGTCAAGAATCACTACTGCGGATCGGTTAGTTGTTCACCTCCCATCTTCGAGCCCTTCGGACAACTATTGGATGAATCGCTGGATGCAGAACAATATCACCCCGCAAGGGAATATCAGTCTGAATCCAGAATGGAGCTCAAGCACAATTGGCAGTCAAATTGCACACGAGCGCAGCATCCTTGAACAGGAGCGAACGTTAGCCCTTCAACGAAAGGCATTCTGGGACGAAATGTTTGATCCAGTTGGCAGCAATCAACATCGTCCCCCCATGATTTATCACTCACCAAACTACTCTGGCGAGTCTCAAAGAGAGCCCCGATACCGGCCAGAGCGCGGCACACGTTATCGGGAGCCGGAACGCGCGGAAACCCGGCAACGAGAACAGCCGCGGGCTGTTGAGCCCGAGTCGCGTCCCCCCACCCCCTCAAGGCCTCTCCCCAAAAGATCTCCACTTCCGCCGCCAGAGCTGAACATTCTCAGTATTCCTTGATAACGACAGCTCGTCGTATCGACTGTAGTAAGACGGAGCGACCTGGATGCGCTTCAATTGCGCCGCACGGGGTGTGTTGCCGCTCTCCCATCTGGCCTCTCCTGTGCAGCGAGAACGGGCACGATTGATGTTCTGAGAGACTTCGGTGCAGAGTTCGTTACGGATAGCCGCTCAGATAGGTGCGTTTCGGAATTCGAGTCGAAAGATGACAAATCACTCAATACTGCCTCTTGTAGTACAGCAGTGGCTGTGTGGCCGTAGTTTCAGTGCTTTCACCTCGCCAATCACCGCTGCGGCGTGTTAGGCGTGAATCTCACAATCAAGCTAGTGGAGGCTGCCGACAATAATCGGGTTGCCCAGCCTTAATGATATTAACTGCCGCTTGTGTGACAAACGGGTCCATATGGACACTCCCGCCCTGCTTTCGGCCATCCCGTCACAGGGTTTCTAATGTGCACCACTTCGACAGCTGTCAGAAATCGCCATTCTCGGTCGCGCATTCTGCTGGGGGTATCCAAGGGTATTTCTGGGGGTACATTTCTGCTTTTTCTACCCACAAAACCCGCCCTATGGCCCTGTCCAAATGTTCTTCGGCGATCCCGATAGCCTTTGAGTGAATTTCATTGAACCCCGACAGGCCCAGTAAATTCAGCCAGACAGGCGAAGATTGAGGCCATTGCCATCCTTCGCATTCCACAATCGCCTGACACGCCACCAGCCCGACATGACAGCGGCGCTGCCAATGCAGTGAGCGGGCAAAAAAAAAGCCACCTACCGGCTCCGGCGGGTGGCGGCAGGACGCCCTGCGAGCCCGTCAGGCTTTCAGCAGCGGGAACAACGAGATCACCAGCAGCAAGGCCATGCCGTAGTTGAACAGGCGCAACCATCGCAGATCGCGCAAGACGTTGCGCAACACGCTGCCGAACCCGGCCCAGACCCCGACGCTCGGCGCATTGATCAGGGCGAACAGGCTGGCGATTACCACCACGTTGAAGAAGTATCCCTGCAAGGGCGTGTAGGTGCTGATAGCCCCCAGCGCCATCACCCAGGCCTTGGGGTTGACCCACTGGAATGCCGCAGCTCCCCAGAACCCCAGTGGCCGCCCCTTGCCGGCGACGTCCTGGGACACCGGCCCGGAGCACGCAATGTTCCAGGCCAGGTACAGCAGATAGGCCGCACCCACATAGCGCAGCACTTTGTACAACACAGGATAAGCCTCGAACACCGCTCCCAGGCCCAGGCCGACGGCCAGCACCAGCACCAGGAACCCCGAACTGATGCCAAGGATATGCGGCACCGTGCGCCGGAACCCGAAGTTCACCCCTGAGGCCAGCAGCATGGCGTTATTCGGTCCGGGGGTAACCGAGGTGACAAAGGCGAACAGAGCAAAAGCCAACAACAAGTCGATCGACAACGGCATACATTCATCCTGAGAAATACATGCTCCGAACAGAGCCCTGATTCAAAGTTTTCGCCCCGCGTTCGCCGCAGGCGATTCTCTCAACGCTTACAGCAAGGATCCGATGAAGCCCGCGGCGACCATCGAGTAGAACGCACCGCACAGCAGGCCGAATGCCTTGCGCGTACGGACGAAAAACGGCTCCGCGGAACGGGCGGAAAACGCCAGCGCATAGGCGCAGAAAATCACGAAGCCGGCGACCGCGCAGCTGCCCACCAGCACGAAGCTGGCCCAGGAAGGTGCCGTCGCGCTGAGGCCAACGGTGGTCACGGTGAACCAGGTCAAGGCTGCCTTGGGGTTGGTCAGGTGGATGCCCAGCCCCTGCAGGTAGAACCCCAGCGTGCGGCTCTGCCTGGCCTTGGCGCGATTGAGGTTGACCGCGTTCGGGCTCAGGGCTCCGCGGATCGATTTGTAGGCCAGCCACAACAGGTAGCAGGCGCCGAGGATCTTCAGCCAGACCAACACCTGGGTATTGGACATCAGCAAGGCCGAGACCCCCGCAGCGGTCATCGCGCCCCAGCACAACGAACCGGAAATGACCCCGGCCGCGAGCGCCAGCCCCGGGGTCCGCCCATAGCTGAGCGAAGTGTTGGCGATCGCCAGGTTACCCGGGCCAGGGCTGGCGGTTCCGATGACATACACAGCCATGGCAGCACCAAAGCTCGATAGATCAAACATTTGACGGTCTCTTGTAGAAGTCGCGGGAGCAGGGTTTACCAACCTGTGAAGCCGGCTCCTGCGGGCGTACTCAGCCATCTGCGGAGTCTTTGATCCTTCGAATGGCCCGCCACAACACGGAACAGCTGGTCTTGACCGCCCTCCTCTACAGCTTTGCCGAAATGCCCGACGCCGGTGGTGGCGAGCTTCCTGATGCGCGGGGTTTGCAACTCCTTATCCATGCCAATCCTCCTACGGCCCCGCGTACGGCGCGGGGCCTGATCGGTGAACATCAATTGTGAGCCCAGGCTCGCCAGGTCAATGACGGGATTGCACGCGACTCAGCGCCACCTCTACCAATGTGCGGGCGCTGTCGATTTCGTGCATGGCGGCGCGGGTCAGTACCTGGCCTGACGGTTTGGCATGGAGCAGGACGGTCTGCTGGCTGACGGTCAGGGCACAGACGAGGTAGTCGGAGACCTGGACCAGGAGGTCTTCGAGGGTGTGGGTGGTGTATTTGTCGTGCAGAGGCGGATCGGGGACGATCTTTGCTGTCATTACCCTACTCTTCCTTGAGAAATCATCGTCTAAAGTAGCTTCAGGGGCAGAAGCCCGTTACTCGCTGCCTGGGTGATTCTGAATGGTGCTTCGGCTGCATTCAGAAACAACCAGTACAGTGCGATGCGAGCCATCTTCCCAAAGACAATGACTGTCTTATAGGTACACGCACCAGGATTTTTCTCAGTACAGATTGCCTTTTTGCCCTGAAAAGTTTTCAAAAATAGTGAAATCTGTAACTTTTTATACGACAGATGAGTCGCTACAGTCCCTCGCATGACTCGATACCTGAATCTCGCCGAATACATCAGCAGCCGCATTGAGCAAGGATTGTATGGACCGGGGGAGCGTTTGCCCTCGGTTCGTGCCCTGAGCCTCGAGCATGGCGTCAGCCTCACCACTGTCCAGCAGGCCTACCGGGTCCTGGAGCGCTCCGGACTGGCTATTCCCAAGCCCAAGTCAGGGTATTTCGTCCCGGCCAGTCGTCGCTTGCCGGAACTGCCGAAGATGGGACGACCCTCGTTGCGGCCCGTGGAGATATCCCAATGGGACCTGGTGCAGGACCTGATGCGCCAGGAGCAGAACATCCAGGCCGTGCAACTGGGCTGCGGCATGCCGGACACCACCGCGCCTACCCTCAAGCCGTTGCTGACCGCCCTGGCGCGAATCAGCCGACGCAGCGACAGCCCGAGCCTGCAATACAACCATCTGCAAGGCGTGCTGACCCTGCGCGAGCAGATCGCCCGCCTGAGCGTGGATTCCGGTTGTCGCCTGACTCCCGCGGAAATCGTCGTGACCAGCGGTTGCCAGGAGGCACTGTCGATCGCCATCCGCGCGCTGTGCGAACCCGGCGATATAGTGGCGATCGCCTCCCCGTGCTTCCACGGCATCATCCAGTTGCTCAAGGCCGCCGGTCTCAAGGCCCTGGAGATCCCTACCGACCCGGTCACCGGCATCAGCCTGGAAGCCATGGAAATGGCCCTGGAACAATGGCCGGTCAAGGCCGTCCAGCTCACACCCAACTGCAACAATCCGCTGGGCTATATCATGCCGGACGACCGCAAGCGCGCGATGATCCGCCTGGCCCAGCGCTATGACGTGCCGATCATCGAAGACGATATCTATGGCGACCTGGCGTTCCGCTACCCGCGACCACGCACTCTGAAATCCTTCGACGAAGACGGCCGCGTGCTGCTGTGCAGCTCGTTCTCCAAGACCCTCGCGCCGGGCCTACGGATCGGCTGGATCGCGCCGGGGCGTTATCTGCCGCAAGTGCTGCACATGAAGTACGTAGGCTCCGGCACCACCGCGACCCAGCCGCAACTGGCAGTCGCCGAATTCATTGCCAAGGGACATTACCTGCCGCACCTGCGGCGGATGCGCAAGCAGTACCAGCGCCACCGCGACCTGATGACCGAGTGGGTCAGCCGCTACCTGCCGGAAGGCACCCGGGTCAGCAAACCCCAGGGCGGGTTCACCCTGTGGGTGGAGTTGCCGGACGAGTTCGACACCTACACGCTGAACCGGCTGCTGGAGGCCGAGGACATCCAGATCGCCAACGGCAATATCTTTTCCGCCGCCGGCAAGTACCGCAATTGCCTGCGACTCAACTTCGCCGGCATGCCCACCCGCAAGATCGAACAGGCGGTCAACAAGATCGGCCTGGCGGTCGCACAACTGCTGCCCTCCTGCACCTCGCCGCGCTGACGGCGAGGTTCATTGCAGGTTCAGGTCCGGGCGCGCGCCACCGTTTGCCGGCCAGCGATACCACCACCAGCACCGTCGCACGGCGATGGACGTTAGTCTTGTGCGGGTGTTGGAAGGCTCGCCCAACGCAGCCGGCAACCACGGCCCTTGGTCGTTTCTTCCTGGTTAACCACCTCACGCCACCAGCGCTCGCCGGTACGTGGTAAATGTAGGTCAACCCGCTCTCCCATCTTCGGAGTGGCCACCGGCACACCCTCTTGCTCCGCCCACTCCAGCACTTGCTCGAAAGGCGCGTACCAGGCATGCAACGCCAGGTCGAAGGTGCCGTTGTGGATCGGCAGCAGCCAGCCCCCGCCCAGGTCCATGTGAGCCTGCACCGTCTGCCGAGGGTGCATGTGCACGTAAGGCCAATGCTCGTCGTAGGCGCCGGTTTCCATCAGCGTCAGGTCGAACGGCCCGAAGCGCCGGCCGATCTCGGCGAAACCATCGAAATAGCCGGTATCGCCACTGAAGAACATCCGCAGTTGCGGCGCCTCGATCACCCATGAACACCACAGCGTCCGGTTGCCGTCACGCAGCCCCCGGCCGGAGAAATGCTGGGCCGGAGTCGCCGTCAGGCGCAAACCGCCCGCTTCGAGCCCTTGCCACCAGTCCAACTGATGGATCTTCGCGGCCGGCACGCCCCAGGCCAGCAGGCGGTCGCCCACGCCCAGCGGAGTGAGGAAGCGCTCCACCTTGGGCGCCAGGGCCTTGATCGTCGCCCGGTCCAGGTGGTCGTAATGGTCGTGGGAGAGAATGACCCCGCGAATTGGCGGCAGCTCGTCCAAGGTCAGGGGTGGCGCATGGAAGCGCTTGGGGCCGGCGAAGGAGAATGGCGAGGCGCGCTTGGAGAACACCGGATCCGTCAGCCACCAGCCGCCTTCGAGCTTGAACAGTACCGTGGAGTGGCCCAGGCGGAACAGGCTGGCGTCCGGCGCGGCGTCGAGCTGCGCGCGGGTCAGTTGCAGCACCGGCACCGGCGCGCGCGGCACCGTGAACTTCGGTTTGTTGAACAACGCGTTCCAGATTGTCCTGGCGTCGGGCTCAGGCATGTCCGCTGGGCGCGGTGACAGATTGTGAAAGCGCCCCTCGCGGGACTGCGCAGAGTCGCGGTGCTGGAAGACCGGTGCATGGCGTTTCAAGGTGCTGACCTCATACGAGCGCAGGGCTGGAACCGCCAGTATAAGAACCGTCACCGTGACGGCCTTGCCCAATCCAACGAGGTCCATGCCCGATTCTGCGCCTGTGCGCGCCCGACACGGCCAGGACAATCCACCGCCGCGCAGCAGTCAATGCCAGCCAATGACGATGGGGTTCAGTTCAGGCGCAAGCGACGAATGTCGCGCTGGGGCGGTTCGCCAAACAGCCGGGCATATTCACGGCTGAACTGCGAGGCGCTTTCATAGCCGACCCGTGCGGCGGTCACGCTGGCATCGAGGTTCTGCGTGAGCATCAACTGACGGGCTTCCTGCAGGCGTAGTTGCTTCTGGTACTGCAGCGGACTCAAACCGGTGATCGTGCGAAAGTGCTGGCGCAACGTCGAAGGGCTCATATGGCAGCTGGCGGCCAACTGCTCGATCTTCAGTGGTTCGGTGAAGTGGCGCTTGAGCCAGTTGATGGCGCAGGCGATCTGCTGGCTGGGCGCTTCCTGGTTGATCAGGTGGCGCAGTTGCGCGCCATGGGGCCCGGTCAGCAGGCGATAGGCGATCTCGCGCTGGACCAGCGGGGCCAGATAAGGCAGCAGCACCGGTTCCGACAGCAACTGCACCAGGCGCAGCAAGGCATCGAGCAGCCCCTCGGTCAGGGGCTCCACGGCCATCGAGCAGAAGCCACGGTCGCGGCTGGGCGACGGCAGGCGCAGTTCGGTGGCCAGTTGCAGGATGTCCTGTGGCGCCAGGTGCAGCATCAGGCCAAGAAACGGCTCGGTGTGGCTGCCCTCGACCACCGTGGATACCACGGGCAGATCGACGGCGGTCAGCAATGACTGGCCCGGCCCGAAACGCAGGACTCGCTCGCCGAGCACGACCTGCTTCTCGCCCTGGGCAGTGATCCCCAGTCCCAGGCCGTAGATGCAGTGCATGGGTTGGGTGACGGCCCGGCGGCGGTGCAAGGTCAGGCCGGGAATGGCCGTCTCGTAGTCGCCGTCCGAGGGCGCGATTCTGGCGATGGCCAGGGCCAGGAGGCGACTGTCGGCGAAAGACGGCCGCGATGGTTGGAAAGCCGCGGTCATGGGCTACCTCGGTGGACGTTTGCTGGGGCCGCCTGGGCAACACGCTCAGGCTGGCCAGCCGATGGCATCACTGCAGATGCTTGCGCAGGAAGGGCACGGCCTGTGCCATGGCCAGTGCGACGGGTTCGGGCTTGTCGTACAGATCGTAGTGCGACCAGCCTTCAGCCACGTAGATCTGCTTGTCGGTGGAGGACGCCCGGCCGTAGATTTCCCAGCCATCGCGGTAGGCGCCGAAAGCGCCTGGCTTGTCGCCGATGACCACCAGCAAAGGCTGGGTCAACAGCGATTCGGCATTGAGGAAGGCATCCCAGCCGAACGCCGCGCTGTTGAACGAGAACAGGCCGCTGGTGGCACCGTTGGGCTGTTGCCCACGCGGGGTCTTGTAGTAGTCGGTCGCTTCGAGCACGTCGATATCGGTGATGCCCGCCTGGCGCCCCTCCTCGACCGAGTTCGGCAGGTAGTTGATCACGTTGCGCGCGCCGCCCTGGGCTTCGGCGGTGCGCTGGGCGGCCATGGCCTGCAGCGCCGCGACCGGCTGGAAGTTGCTGAAGCCTTCGCGGATCAGGCGGCCGAAGTTGACCCCGGTGATCGACACCAATGCCTTGATGCGGTGGTCGGTGATGGCCGCATGCACGGTGTAGGCACCACCGCCGCAGATGCCGATGGCACCGATGCGCGCCGGGTCGACGTAGGGCAGTGTCACCAGGTAGTCGATGGCGTAGCGGATGTCGGACACACGGATCGACGGGTCTTCCATGAAGCGCGGCTCACCACCGCTGGCACCCTGGAAGCTGGCGTCGAAGGCGATCACCACGAAGCCCTCCCTGGCCAGGCC
Source organism: Pseudomonas sp. BW16M2 (assembly GCF_014268865.1). Classification (NCBI taxonomy): domain Bacteria; kingdom Pseudomonadati; phylum Pseudomonadota; class Gammaproteobacteria; order Pseudomonadales; family Pseudomonadaceae; genus Pseudomonas; species Pseudomonas sp. BW16M2. Next base: position 66,777 of record NZ_JABWRI010000002.1, read on the forward strand.
CGCGCCATAGACATTGCCTGAGGTCTGCTCCTTGCAGCTGCCGATCGGGTGGGTGCTGACAATGGCCGGATACTGTCTGGCAGGGTCGAAGCCTGGCGGCAGGTACAGGTCTGCGGCGGTCTCCCAGCCCAGGTTCTGGTAACGGACGTGCTTGATGGTGATATCGCTCATGGGTTTCTCCAGATAGATCGTATGCACAGGGCGTAGCGAGTGATCAGAGGTTGGCCTGGAAGAACGGGGTAAGGTGTTCCATGGCCGTAGTGACCCCAGGACCGTCGTACAGGTCCATGTGCGCCAGGCCGTCCAGTACCACCAGCTCTTTCTTGCCCAGCGCCTTGGCGTGCAGCTCCTGGCTGTGCCACACCGAACCGGCCTCGCTGCCGGCGATGACCAGCGTGGGCTGGGTCAGCAACTGCTCGACCAGGTCGAAGGCATCGAAGGCGACCCAGGCGCCCAGGCCGTTCATCAGCATCTTGTTCTGCGCGTTGGGATGCTGGGCGCGGGGCGTCAGGTAGTAGTCGGCGGCTTCCTGCAGGTCACGGGGTGCGCTGGTGTCGCCCAGTTGCGGCACATATGGTACGTAGGCCTGCGCGGCACCGGCAGCTTCGGCCGTGCGCTGGCCGGCCAGGGCGTCGAGCACCGGCAGCAGGTCGTTGATCGAGCCCTTGCCCTCCCAGCCTTTGCGGGTGGCGGTGCCGACGTTGACCGCGCTGGCGGTGGCCAGCGCCTTGATGCGGCGGTCGACCGAGGCCGCCTTGGCCGCGAAGCCGCCGCCGGCGCAGATCCCCAGCACGCCGATGCGCTGGGCGTCGACGAAACCGAGGGTGGTCAGGTAGTCGACGGCGCTGTACACATCGGCCACGCGGTTCATCGGCTCATCGAGGAAGTGCGGTTCGCCGCCGCTGGCGCCCTGGTAGGAGGCATCGAAGGCCAGGGTGACAAAGCCCTGCTCGGCCAGCAGCCGGGCGTAGGTGCCGGCGGTCTGCTCCTTGACGCCGCCGCCTGGGTGGACGGTGACGATCGCAGGGTACTGCTGGCTGTCATCGAATGCAGCAGGCAGGTAAAGGTTACCGGCCATCACGATGTTGCGGTTGTTGAACTGGACGTCTTGCATGGTGTTGCCTCCGGGTGGGCAGCGCGAGGTGCTTGCGCGGGGTGGCTGATGCAACCACCCTTCGTTGGAGACAAGTATAGGAAGCAGGGGTACTGCGTTTTTGCCTGATTCGACGCCTTGCTTGCACGTTTCAAGGAAAGTGCGCAGGCATCGAGCATTGCCAGAGCCAGACCGGACCTCGGCAATATCTAGCGCTCAAGCGCAGGAAGGCCACCATGGAGCCCCACGATGCACCATGGCCGATTTGCCTATTACACAGCGCTCAGCCTTGCTGGCGCATGCGCCGCACATCCCGCTGCGGCGGTGCGCCAAAGGCCCGGCTGTACTCGCGGCTGAACTGCGAGGCGCTTTCGTAGCCCACCCGTCCGGCGGCCTGGCCCGCGTCCATGTGCTGGTTGAGCATCAATTGCCGGGCCTCCTGCAAGCGCAGTTGCTTGTGGAACTGCAACGGGCTGACGCCGGTCAGCTCGCGAAAATGCTGGCGGAAGGTCGATGGGCTCATGTGCACCCGCTCGGCCAGGTCGTCGATGCGCATCGGCTCGGCCAGGTGCTGTTTCAGCCAGGCAACCACCTTGGCGATCTGCTGCATCGGCGAGCCGGCGGCAACCAGGTGACGCAGGGCGACACCGTGCTGGCCGACCAGCAGCCTGACGATGATCTCCTGTTGTACCAGCGGGGCGAGATGATCGAACAACGCAGGCTCCTCCAGCAGCCCGAGCAGGCGCTCCAGCGCACGCACCACGCCGCTGTCCAGTTCGGCGATAACGATGGCCTGGTGAGTGCTGGCTTTCGGTGGTGGCGGTAGCTGCAGGTCTTCGACCGTGCGCATGACCTGGCTGGGGTCGAGGGTCAGCATCAGCCCCAGAAACGGCTTGGCGGGTGATGCCAGGGCGACATGGGAGACCACGGGCTGGTCGATGCTGGTCAACATGCCCTGCCCCGCCTGGTAATACAGCACGGCGTCCTGTTGCATGACCTGCTTGCAGCCCTGCGCCACCACGCCCAGCCCCAGGCCGTAGATGCAGGGCATCGGCTCGGTGGGCAAGGCGCGGCGGTGCAGGCTCAGGGCAGGCAGCCGGGTGATCAGGTCCCCTGCGCTGGGGACGTGCCGGGCAATCAAGGCGCTCAGGCCTGGCAGGCCTGACTCGACGGGGTCGCGGGAGGGCTCGAGGCGGGTCATGCGTTTCTCCATCAGCACTGCCGTCATGCTCCGGGCAATGATGAAGGCTTTTGCACGAATCAACCACTGTGCTGATCACCCTGCCCACACGCACTCAGGCAGACCGGCTTCTGCGTCGTCAAGTGATCTCGTCGACCTCTGGACAAGGCAAGCTTGGGTAATTGGCAGCCAGGCTACTGCCTGCCGAATCACCTCTGCCAAACGAGGCCGCCAGCAACTCCCGGGTATAGGCATGCTGCGCACTGGCAAACAACTGTGCGCTCTCCCCGCGCTCGACCACCACGCCCTCCTTGACCACGATCAGCTCGTGGGCCAGCGCCCGCACCACCGCCAGGTCATGGCTGATGAACAGGTATGTATAGCCCTGCTCGACCTGCAGCCGCCGCAGCAACGCCACCACCTGCTTCTGCACGGTGCGGTCCAGTGCCGAAGTCGGCTCGTCGAACAGGATCAACTCGGGCTCGAGCACCAGTGCCCGGGCGATGGCGATGCGCTGGCGCTGTCCACCGGAGAATTCGTGCGGGTAGCGGTGGCGCGTGGCCGGGTCCAACCCCACTTGCTCCAGCGCCCGGATCACCCGCGCCTCACGCTGCGCCGCGTTCAGCGCCGTGTGCACCTGCAGCCCCTCGGCGATGATCTGCGCCACGCTCATCCGCGGGCTCAGGCTGCCGAACGGGTCCTGGAACACCACCTGCATCGCCTTGCGCCAGGGCCGCAACTGATGGCCGTTCAGGCTGTCCAGGGACGCGCCCTGGAAACGGATGCCACCTTCTGAGTCGATCAGGCGCAGGATCGCCTGGCCAAGGGTCGACTTGCCCGAACCGGACTCTCCGACGATGCCCAGGGTCTGCCCACGCCGCACCCTTAGGTCGATGCCATCCACCGCCCTGGTCACCTGGCGCGGTCCGCGCAGCCAGCCGCCACGCGTGAAGTGCACGCGCAGGTCGTCAACCTCCAACAGCGGCTCCCCCGCCGCTACCACCGGCGCCTGCCCTTCGGGTTCGGCATCGAGCAGTTGGCGGCTGTAGGGATGGCGCGGGGCGCTGAACAGGCTCGCGCAATCGGCCTGCTCGACGATCTCCCCCGCCCGCATCACGGCCACCCGCTGGGCGGTGCTGCGCACCACGTTGAGGTCATGACTGATCAGCAGCAGGGCCATGCCCAGCTGCCGCTGCAGGCGCCACAACAGTTGCAGGATGCGCCGCTGCACGGTGACGTCGAGCGCCGTGGTCGGCTCGTCGGCGATCAGCAGTTGCGGCTCGCAGGCCAGGGCCATGGCGATCATCACCCGCTGGCGCTGGCCGCCGGACAGCTCATGGGGATAGGCGCGCAAGCGCTCCGCGGGGCGACTGATCCCCACGAGTTCGAGCAGCTCGACGATCCGCGCACGCGCGGCGCGGCCCTTGAGCCCCTTGTGCAGCAACAACGTCTCGCCCAGCTGGCGCTCGACGCTGTGCAGTGGGTTGAGCGAGGTCATCGGCTCCTGGAAGATCATCGCGATGCGCTCGCCACGCAACTGACGCAGGCGCGCGGGCGCGGCCTCGAGCAATTCCTCGCCCTGATAGCGAATACTGCCCTCGGTGCTGGCGGCGCCCTTGGGCAGCAGCTGCAGGATCGAGTGTGCCGTCACCGACTTGCCCGAGCCTGATTCGCCGACCAGCGCCAGGCACTCGCCGGCGCGGATGTCCAGGTCGATGCCGCGCACCACCGGTTGCCCGGCGAAGGCCACGCGCAGATCACGGATCTCGATAAGGTTGTCGCCCATGTCAGGCCCTCGGGTCGAAGGCGTCGCGGCAGGCTTCGCCGACGAACACCAGCAGGGAAAGGATCAGCGCCAGCACGTAGAAGGCGGTCAGCCCCAGCCACGGCGCCTGCAGATTGTTCTTGCCCTGGCCGATCAGCTCGCCCAGCGACGCGCTGCCGGCGGGCATGCCGAAGCCGAGGAAATCCAGGGCGGTCAGGGTCGAGATGGCGCCGGTGAGCATGAACGGCAGGTAGCTCAGGGTGGCGTTGAGGGCATTGGGCAGGATATGCCGCAGCATCACCTGGCGATCGCCCACCCCCAGTGCCCGCGCCGCCTTTACGTACTCCAGGCTGCGCCCCCGGAGAAACTCGGCGCGCACCACATCGACCAGGGTCAGCCAGGAGAACAGCGCCATGATCCCCAGCAACCACCAGAAGCCCGGCTCGACGAAGCCGGACAGGATGATCAGCAGGTACAGCACCGGCAGGCCCGACCAGACCTCCTGCAGACGCTGGCCGAGCAGGTCGACCCAGCCGCCGTGGTAGCCCTGCAGGGCGCCGGCGGCGATGCCGAGCAGCGCGCTTGCCGCCGTCAGGGCCAGGGCGAACAGCAGCGACACCCGGGTGCCGTAGATCACCCGCGCCAGCACGTCGCGCGCCTGGTCGTCGGTGCCCAGCCAGTTCTGCGCCGAGGGCGGACTGGGCGCTGGCACCGTGAGGTCGTAGTTGAGCGTGTCGAAGCCAAACGGGATCGGCGCGAACAGCATCCAGCCGCCCTGCCCCTCGATCAGGGTGCGCACGAAGGCGCTGCGGTAGTCCGGCTGGAACGGCAGCGGGCCGCCGAAGTCCTGCTCGGTGTAACGCTCGAACGCCGGGAAGTACCAGTGGCCCTGGTGCGAGACCAGCAGCGGCTTGTCGTTTGCGATCAGTTCGCCGCCCAGGCTCAGGCCGAACAGCAGCACGAACACCCACAGCGACCACCAGCCGCGCCGGTGGCCCTTGAAGCGTTGCCAGCGACGCTGGGCAATCGGGGTGAACACCTGCATCACACGCTCCTCGCGGCAAAGTCGATACGCGGGTCGAGCCACTGGTAGCACAGGTCGCCCAGCAGCTTTATCAGCAACCCGCCCAGGGTGAAGATGAATAGCGTGCCGAACACCACCGGGTAGTCCCGCGATACCGCTGCCTCGTAGCTGAGCCGTCCCAGGCCGTCGAGGGAGAAGATCACCTCGATCAGCAACGAGCCGCCGAACAGCACCCCGACCAGCGCCTGAGGCAGGCCGGCGACGATCACCAGCAAAGCGTTGCGCAGCACATGGCCGTAGAGCACCTGGCCTTCGCTCAAACCCTTGGCCCGGGCGGTGACCACGTACTGGCGGCTGATCTCGTTGAGCACGCTGTTCTTGGTCAGCAGCGTCAGGGTGGCGAAACCGCCGACCACCAGGGCGCTGACCGGCATCACCAGGTGCCAGAGGTAGTCCAGCAGCTTGCCGGGCACGGACAGCTCGGCGAAGTCGTCCGACACCAGCCCGCGCACCGGGAACCAGGCCAGCAGGCTGCCGCCGCCGAACACCACGATCAGCAGCAGGGCGAACAGGAAGGCCGGCATGGCATGGCCGAGGATGATCGCCGTGCTGCTCCAGACATCGAAACGGCTGCCGTGGGCCACCGCCTTGCGGATGCCCAGCGGGATCGACACCAGGTAGGTGACGAGCATCGCCCACAGGCCCAGCGACAGGGTTACCGGCAGCTTGTCGAGGATCAGTTCGGTGACCTTGGCGCCGCGGAAGAAGCTGCTGCCGAAATCCAGCCGGGCGTAGCTGGCAAGCATCAGCCCCAGACGCTCCAGCGGCGGCTTGTCGAAACCGTACTGGCGCTCGATGTCGGCCAGCAGCTTGGGGTCCAGGCCACGGCTGGTGCGGGACTCGCCGCCCACATGTTCGACCCGCGCGGCACCGGCGCCGGCCGGGGCGCCGATGCCCTGCAGGCGGGCCACGGCCTGCTCCACCGGGCCACCGGGCGCGGCCTGGACGATGGCGAAGTTGACCAGCAGGATGCACAACAGGGTCGGCACGATCAGCAGCAGGCGCCGCAGGGTGTAGGCAAGCATATCAATGCACCTCGGCGATGGGTTGCGTAACGGGGCGAGCCTGGGCGGTGGGGCTGGTTTCCCACCAGGTGTCGATGCCGGGATCGTTGCGCGGGGCGATCGCCGGGCGGCCAAAGCGGTTCCACCACACGCTCGAGGAACCTGGCGGGTAGTAGTTGGGGATCCAGTAGTAGCCCCACTGCAGCACCCGGTCCAGGGCGCGGGCATGGCTGAGCATGTCGGTACGGTTGTCGGCGCGCACCAGGCCGTCGATCAGCGCGTCGACCACCGGGTTGCGCAAGGCCATGAAGTTGTTCGAGCCCGGGTCGCTGGCGCTGGCCGAGCCGTACTGGTTGTAGAGTTCGGCGCCCGGCGCGGGCGAGACAGCGAAGCCGGTGACGATCATGTCGTAGTCGCGCTCGCGCACGCGGTTGGCATACTGGGCGGTGTCGACCTGGCGGATCTCGAAGCCGATGCCGATCTGCGCCAGATTGCGCTTGAACGGCAGCAGCAGGCGCTCGAAGCCCTTCTGGCCGTTGAGGAAGGTGAAGCTCAGCGGCTCGCCGGCGGCATTCACCAGCCGGTCGCCCCGTGGCTTCCAGCCGGCCGCCTCCAGCAGCGCCAGGGCCTGCAACTGCTGTGGGCGGACATTGCCGCTGCCGTCGGTTGTCGGCGCCTCGAAGGCCTGGGTAAAGACCTCCTCGGGCAATTGCTGGCGGAACGGTTCGAGCAAGGCCCGCTGGCGGGCGTCCGGCAGGCCGGTGGCGGCCAGTTCGCTGCGCGAGAAGAAGCTGCGCTGACGCAGGTACATGCCGTGCATCATCTGCCGGTTGCTCCACTCGAAGTCCCACAGCAGGCTGATCGCCTGGCGCACCCGGCGGTCGGCGAACAACGGTCGCTGCAGGTTGAACACGAAACCCTGGCTGGACTGCACCGCCTGCGGCGCCAGCTGTTCACGCTGCAGGCGGCCGTCCTGCAGCGCCGGCCCCTGGTAGCCGACGTTGTACTGGGTGGCCGAGAACTCGCGGTTGAAGTCGAAGCCGCCGGCACGCAGGATCTGCCGGGCCACGTCGGTGTCGGCGAAGAACTCGAGCTTGAGGGTGTCGAAATTGAACTGCCCGCGGGTCACCGGCAGGTCCTTGGCCCACCAGTCGGCCTGGCGGCTGAAGGTCACGCTGCGCCCGGGGTCCACCGCGCTGATGCGGTAAGGGCCGCTGCCCAGCGGCGCCTCGAAGCCACCACCGTTGGCGAAGTCGCGGCCGCGCCACCAGTGCTCGGGCAGCACCGGCAAGCTGGCGATGTCCAGCGGCAGGCTGCGGTTGTCGACGTTCTTGAAGGTGAAGCGCACCTGGCGCGGCGACTCGACGATCACCTGCTCGACATCGGCGAACTGCAGCCGGTAGCCGAGGCTGCCCTCGCGCATCAGCAGCTCGAAGGTGAAGCGCACGTCCTCGGCGCTGATCGGCCGGCCATCGGCGAAGCGTGCCCTGGGGTCGAGGTAGAAGCGCAGCCAGCGCCGGTCGGGGGCTAGCTCCATACGCCGCGCCACCAGCCCGTAGACCGTGTAGGGCTCGTCCAGGGAGCGGTAGGCCAGCGGGCTGTACAACCAGCCCTGGATCTGGCTCACGCCGATACCCTTGTCGATATAGGGGATCAGATGGTCGAACTGGCCATTCTCCATGGACGCGCGGCTGAAGCGCCCGCCCTTGGGCGCGTTCGGCTCGACGTAGTCGAAATGCCTGAAGTCGGCGCCATACCTTGGCGCCTCGCCATACACCGTCAGGGCATGGCTGGGCGCCGCCTGGGCCAGGCCCGCGCCGCCCAGGCACAGGCCCAGGCACACCACGCGCGCCAGGCGCGCTGCTTGCGAGTTCATCGCCCGGCCCTCAGAAGTGATAGGCCACGCGGGTGAACAGCACGCGTCCGAACGGGTCGGAGTAGCGCGGGTCGTAGCCGCTCTGGAAGGTGTAGGTCTGGTTGCTGAACGGCGGCTCGCGATCGAACAGGTTCTGCACGCCGCCGGTGAGAGTCAGGGTGCCGCGCCAGTCGTAGGTGGCGGCCAGGTCCCAGACGTTCCACGAGCCCACCTGGCCATGGCTGTCGCGCTTGTCGTCGTTGTAGCCGCTGGTGAAGCGGTTGGTCAGGCTGGCGCTGAGCGGCCCCCGGCTCCAGCTGCCGGTCAGGCTGTGGCGCCAGCGCGCCACGGCGCCGGCCGAGGCGAAGTCGCCACCGCGGAAATCACCGACCTTGTCGATGTACTCGCCATCGCGTTGCTGCTGGTAGTCATAGCGGGTGACGTAGGTGCCTTGCAGCGTCAGGCCGAAGTTGCCCAGGGACGATTCGGGGAAACGGTAGTCGAGGCTGACGTCGACGCCACTGGTCTTGACCTTGCCCAGGTTGGCCAGGCCCGTGACGATGTGGTCGATCGAACCATCGGCCTTGCGCACCACGCGCTCGGGGTACAGGTCAGGGTTCTCGAACACGGCCGACTCGGGGAAATCGGCGATCTGGTTGGTGATCTTGATCCACCAGAAATCCAGCCCGGCGGACAGCGCGCTGATCGGTTGGTAGACGAAGCCGAGGGTGACGTTGCGCGCGGTCTCGGGCTTGAGGTCGGGGTTGCCGCCATTGCGGCTGAGGAACTGCTGGGCGCAGTCGCGGTTGGCAATGCCGCCATTGCCCGGGGTGCCGCCCGGGCACAGGCGCGGGTCGTTGTAGTTGGCATTGGTAAAGCTGGTGAAGGTCGGGTTGTACAGCTCGTACAGCGACGGGGCGCGGAAGCCTTCGCTGTAGGCGCCGCGCACCACCAGCTCGCGCAGGGGCTGGAAACGGAACGAGTACTTGGGGTTGGTGGTGCTGCCGAAGTCGCTGTACTTGTCGTGGCGCAGCGCTGCCGACAGCTCCAGGCTTTCCAGCACGGGCACGTTCAGCTCGGCGTACTCGGCGCGTACCGAGCGCTCGCCAGCCACGCCCCCATCAGGATCGACGCCCAGGCTCTGGATGTTGCCGGCGAATGCGTCGAACGTCTGGTGGAAGTCCTCCTTGCGATATTCACCACCCAACGCCAGGGCGGAGCTGCCCGCACCGAACCAGTCGCCGATCTCGCGGCTCAGACGCCCATCCAGGCTTTTCACCCGCCCAACGGCGCTGCCGTACTCGCCACTGAGCGCGGCCTGTTCCAGCAACGCCCGCCCCGCTTCGCCCTGCGGGCCGAACGGGTTGATCGTGCCATTGGCGATACCGGCCTTGATCGTCTGGTCGTCGACGTAGCCAGAGCGGATGCTGTTGCTGACCTTGTTCTGGTTGTAGGCGGCGCCGACGTTATAGTCCCAGCCCGCCGCGAAGCCTTCGAACGTGAGCAGGGCGCGCTGGCTGATGTTGTCGTCTTCCTGGCGGCGCGGCCCCACCGCGCTTTCGCGCCAGTTGACGTTGACCGGCCGCGTCGGGTCGAGGGTGAAGTCGTTGGGTCCGGGGGTGATGCCGTTGCCAGGATAGAACGTCGTGCCCGGGTCGATCTGCGCCCCGGTGAGGGTGCCCGGGCCGACCTCGGTGCGGTTCTTGTTCTGCGCCCAGAAGTACTCGAGGCTGACCCGGTGATCGTCGGCCAGCTGCCCGGTGGCCTTGCCGAAGAACGAGGTCTTGTCGGTTTCCGGGGCCAGGTCCAGGTAGCGCCACAGCGACTCGCGGCAGATGCCGCTGCGCGGGATCAGCCCCGGGCCGTTGCAACCCGATGCGGCCAGCGGGTTGGTGGCGTTGGCGCCCTGGCTCCAGTTGGCCGGCGAGGCGGTGCCGGAGGTGTAGTCCAGGCCCCGGCCCGGCTGATAGTTGTAGGTGAAGTCGCGGTCCTTGGCCTTCAATCGCTTCTGCTCCTCGTGGCTGACCACGCCGAACACGTTGAAGCGGTCCTGCTCCAGGTCGCCGAAGCCCCAGCTGCCGCTGAAGTTGTTGCCGTCCCCGCCACCGCCACGGGTCGGGCTGCTGTAGCCGGCGCTCAGCTCGCCCTCGGTCACGCTCTTGCGGGTGATGAAGTTGATCACCCCGCCGATGGCGTCGGTGCCGTACAGCGCCGAGGCGCCGTCGCGCAGCACCTCGACCCGGTCGATGGCGGCGAACGGGATGGTGTTGAGGTCGACGCCGGACCCGTTGATGGCGTTGGTGGCGTTGTTGCTCAGGCGACGGCCGTTGAGCAGCACCAGAGTCTTGTTCGGGCCGATGCCGCGCAGATCAGCGTAGGAGGCGCCACCGCTGTTGGAGCCGACCGAGCGCCCGGCGCTGACCGACGACTGGTTGGCGGCGATGCGCTTGACCAGCTCTTCGGTGCTGGTGACGCCCTGGCGCTTGAGTTCCTCGGTGCGCAGGATGGTCACCGGCACCGCGGTTTCGGCGTCGACCCGGCGGATCGCGCTGCCGGTGACTTCGATGCGCTGCAGCTGGGGCGGGCTCACCGGTACCGCCTGTTGGTCAGCCCGGACCTGGTCCGGCACGACGGCGGTGACGACGATGCCGTCGGCATCCTTGTGCTGTTGCAGGCCACTGCCTTGCAGGGCGCGTTGCAGGGCATCGATCGGCGCCAGGTCGCCGCGAATGGCGGGCGCCTGGCGCGATTCGACCAGCGACTGCTCGAACGAGATGGGCAGCGCCCCTTGCCGCGAGATGCTCAGCAAGGTCTGGTCCAGGGGACCGGCGGGGATGTCGAACTGGACGGCGCAGGCCAGCCCGGGAGCCAGGCTCAGGGCCAGCAGCGTGCGCGACAGCGGCGCGAGGGAAAAGGGCGTCAAGGCAACACTCCGCATCAGGTTGTGGGGAACATGATCGGTTGTGCAATGGCGCCCGGATTTTTATAGGGCGGGGTTAGATCGTTGCGTGATGAGCTTATGCGCGTTCAGGAGCCGTGGGATACCAGCCTTTTCAAGGTCTTTGAGCGCGAGGTTATTGACCGAGTGAGGGACACCAAGCGTTCGCCGTTACCGTTGCAGCGCTTGTGAGACCGAGCGCCGCGCGGGCGGCGCTCGGTCTGATAGGCGCTGCAACGGTAACGGCGAACACTCCGAAAAGGCCGACTCTAACTACCGAAGTGATAACTCAGGTCCAACCACACCTGGCGACCGTAGGGGTCGTAGTTGCCAGTCGGGTAATAGGGCCACCCTGCCGAATCGTCACGCTTGATCTTGTTCAGCACGTTGTTGACCGTCAGCCCCACGCTGGCCCGCTCGTTCAGCCGGTAACGGGCGCTGGCGTTGACGTTGGTCCAGGGCGACAGGCGCCCATCGGCCGCCGCATTGGTGACGCTGCCGTAGCGGATCGCCAGCACGGTGGTGGTGAACGCCCCGTAGTTCCAGGTCAGGCTGGCGTTGACCTTGCTGCGCCAGTCGGTGTTGCTGCTGCTGGTGCGCAGGTCTTCGCTGGGCGCGTCATCGGCCTCCTTGTAGTTGTGCGACAGCACCACGCTGTAGCCCAGGGTCGAACTGAACGCGCCATACTCCCCCGCCCCCCAGCGCAGGTTGGTCTTCAGGTCCAGGCCGCTGACCCGTTCGCTGGCGGCGTTGATCGCGTTGATGCGCACGCGCTGCAACTGGTTGGGGTCGACCGCCGCATTGCCGGCATTGCGGTCGATGCGCGCCAGCACCGCCTGGCAACTGGCCGAGTCGCTGCCACTGGCGCGGCAATCGTTCTCCTGCTGCAGCAGGCGGTTGATGTCCAGGCTGGTCAGCAGGTCGTCGATCTGCACGCGCCAGAAGTCGGTGGAGAAATCGAAGTTCGGCGTCGGTGACCAGACGAAACCATAGGTCCAGGACTTGCCGCGCTCGGAGGCCAGGTCCGCGGTACCGCTCTGCACATAGTCGACCCTTCCCCGATCACAGGCCCCCGCCACGCCCTGGCTGCAACCGTAGTAGTCGATCTGGTCGGGGGTGTAGCCATTGCTGTCGGCCTGGAACAGGTAGTTGAGGTCGGGCGCGCGGAAGCTCGTGCCGTAGCTGCCACGCAGCAACAGGCTGTTCAGCGGGCGCCACTCCAGGCCCAGGTTGTAGGTCTTCTGCTGCTCGCTGCGGCCGCTGAACTTGTACTGGTCCCAGCGCCCGGCCACCGACGCCAGCAGGCTGTCGGCCAGGGGAATGCTGAACTCGCCCCCGGCGGCATAGCGGTCGCGCCCGCCGCCGGCGTCTGCGGCCGGGCTGGTGTTGTAGAAACTGCCGTCAGCGAGCGCGTCGTCGGTGTCGATGTGATACTCCTGACGCCCGGCTTCCAGCACGCCGGCAAAGGCCACGGGACCGGCCGGCAGCTCGAACAGGTCGCCGTTGCCGCTCAGGCTCAGGGTCTGCGAGGTGGACTTGCTCTCCTGCACCAGGCTGCCGCGAAACTGCCGCCATTCATCCTCGGTGAGCGGCCGGTCGAGGCGCGACGGGTCCGGGTCGAACACCGGATAGCCATCCCGGGTGCCCAGTTGCGGGCCCAGGTAGAAGTCGCGGATCCCGGCCAGCGGGGTGTAGCGGGTACTGCGCGTGCTGCGGTATTCGGAGCGGTTGGCGGCGACCTGGTAGTGCCAGCTGGTGTCGCCGATACGATCCTCCAGGCCCAGGGTGCCGGTCCACGACACTTCGCGCCATTTGCTGTTGTTGCTGGTCTTGCCACCGATCTCCTCGCTGGAAAAACGCCGGTACCAGCGCTCCAACTGGCCAGTGCCCTGGTTGATGAAATCCGGCGAGGTGAAGCTCGGGCCACGGGTGTTGTTCTGGATATGGTCGAAGCCGAACATCAGGTCGGCGAACACCTGGCCGCTGTCGCTGAAGTGCCAGGTGCCGCGGGTGTAGCCATCGTAGTTCTCCTTGGCCGTCTGCAGGGTCCAGTAGTCGTTATAGACCTGGTCGGTGGTGCAGCGTCGGCCATTGCCGCTCAGCGAACCCTTGAAGATCCCCGCGTAGGCGCCGCAACCGGGTCCCAGGTACTGGCCGCTCTGCAGGTTGCGCCGGTAGCCCACGTCCAGGGCCGGGCCGCTGTCCATGAAGCCACGCTGGTCGGCCCAGATCGGCTCGCGATTGGTCAGCTCGAGGCCGAACACGCCGTCGAAGTCGCCCCAGCTGTCGCCGCCGCTGATCTGCAGGCGCTGGTTGTCGCCACCGCCGCGCTCGGCATAGCCGCCGCGCACATTGACATCGACACCGCTGGCCTTGTCCTTGAGGATGATGTTCACCACCCCGGCGATCGCGTCCGAACCGTACACCGCCGACGCGCCGCTGCTCAGCAGCTCGATGCGGTCGATCATCACCGACGGGATGTTCGCCAGGTTGGTGAAGTTGACATTGCCGCCATAGGCGGTGGGGTAGTCGGCCACGCGGCGGCCATTGATCAGCACCAACGTGTGATTGGGCCCCAGGCCACGCAGGTTGAGGGCGCTGGCGGCGGGCTGGAAGGTGTTGCCGTAGTCTTCGCCCTGGGTCATGCCGGTGTTCTGCGTCTGGCTGGCGATGGCGTCGTAGACATTACGATAGCCGCGCGCCTGGATCTCCTCGGCACTGATCACCGTCACCGGCGACGGTCCCTCCTGCTGCGCGCGAGCGATGCGCGAGCCAGTTACCGTGACCCGTTCCAGTGCCGTGTCGCCAGTAGCCTGCGCTGGCCCATTACCAAGCAGCGTGGCCAGGCCGGTGGCCAGCGCCAGTGTCGCCGGACGGCGTCGGTGGTTCCTTGATTGCATTGCAGTGCTCCCCCATCGATTGGCTTTTCAGGGGTGAGCAACAGGCGCGGCGGATTTATAGGGCGGGCTTAGGCTATCTGGTACTGAGGATATAACCGGCTCAAGGCACGTCGATGCTGACCCAGTAGTCGCTGTGCCGGCTGATGCGAATGGGCAGCGACTTGGCCAGCAGTTGCAGGCTGCGCTCGCTGTCATCCAGCGGGTAGATGCCGCTCAGGCGCAGGCGCGCCGCCGCGGAGCTGACCCGGATGATCCCCGGCCGGTAACGGCGCAACTGCTCGATCACCTCGCCCAGCGAACGGTCACGGACCTCCAGGCGCCCCTCGATCCAGGCCGTCGCATCGCCCCGCACCGACTCCAGGGCGAACAGCCGCTGCGCCTCGAAACGTATCTGCTGGCCTTCGCCGACCTCGGCGCGCTGCCCGCCCAGGGTGGTGACCTCGACCCGGGAATGCAGCATCGTCAACTGTGTACCTGTGGCCTGCTGCTCGACCTGAAAGCGCGTGCCCAGCGCGCGGATCCGCCCCTCGGCCGTGGCCACCAGCAAAGGCCGCGTCGGGTCGTGCCGGACATCCACCAGCAACTGGCCGCGGGTCAGTTGCACAAGGCGTTGCTCGGCATCGAAACGCACCGCGACCTGGCTGCGGGCATCCAGCACCAGGCGGCTGCCATCGGGCAAATCCAGGTCACGCCGCTCGCCCGTGCCGGTCTGCAGGATATCGCCCCCCTCCCCCTGCCAGCGACTGGCCGACAACCCGGCCAACGCCACGCCCGCCACCGCCAGGCTGCCGTGGACGAACTGGCGACGGCTGCTGCGCGGCGTGTTCAGCGCCTGCAGCAGGCGCTCGCTGGACAGGCCCTGCACACGCCCGCCCTGCAACCCGCCCAGGCCCAGGCTCATCTGCCGCACCACCTGCGCCCGATGCGGATCACCCGCCTGCCATTGCTCGAACGCCCGCAACTCCTCGGCGCTGGCCTGGCCCGACTGCAGCAAAGCCAGCCACTGCGCAGCCTCGCCGATCATGGCCTCGTCCGGAAACTCAGGGCTCATGCCGCCTCCAGCGCCAGGTAGCATCGCTTGAAGGCCTCGGCCATGTACTGCTGCACGCGGCTGACCGACACCTCCAGGCGCTCGGCGATCTGCGCATAGGTCAGGGCATCGAGCTGGTGATACAGGAACGCGGCCTTGGCCCGCGGCGACAGGCCGTCGAGCAGCCGGTCGAGGGTAAGCAGGGTTTCGATCACCAGCAGGCGCTCCTCTGGCGACGGGTGCACCGCCGCTGGCGCCAGGGCCAGGCTGTCGAAGTAGGCGCGTTCCAGGTCCTGACGGCGCCAGCCCTCGTACACCAGGCGCCGGGCAATGGTGGTCAGCAACGCGCGGGGTTCGCGAATCGCTGCGGGGTCGGGCATGGCCAGCACCCGCAGGAAAGTCTCCGAGGCGATGTCCTGGGCACCATGCGGGCAGCCCAGTGCGCGACCGATACGGCCGCACAGCCACCCGTATTCACGTTGGAACATTTGCCCGACCAGGGTGAGCGAAGAAGCGGAAGAGGACGTCATGGCGAGCTCCAAGCTGAACAGCAACCATCCATTGGGAGGAGAGCAACGGACTTTGCCTGACAGCGTTTCAAGCTTGGAAGGAATAATAAATTCCTAAATAATTACTTTATGGCATATAAAACAAATCAACCTGCCGATGCTCTTCTGCGACGCAGACCACCATCCCTCCCTAGGCTAGCCCCTTAGCCGCAATCAGGCTGCCAGCAGGCGGCTGCTGGCGGAAATAACCGTCCAGCCCGGCAAAGATCGCTGCGGCCACCTTGCGCTGATGCCGAACATCATGCAGACGCTTGCAATCGCCGGCATTGGAAATGAACCCCGTTTCGACAAGGATCGAAGGCACCGCCGCCGACTTGAGCACCGCGAACCCGGCCTGCTCCACCCGCGCCTGGTGCAGGCCCGACACCTGGCCCAACTGGCCAAGCACCTGATGCCCCAGGTCCAGGCTGGCGGCAATCGTCGAGCTCACGGACATGTCCAGCAGCACGCCCGCCACCATGGGGTCGGGCTGGCGCAGTTTCACCGGCAGACTGCCACCGACGTTGTCCGCCGCGTTTTCCCGCTGCGCCATCCAGCGCGCCATCGATGATGTCGCGCCGCCTTGGGACAAGGCAAAGACAGAGGCGCCCGAGGCAGTAAGCCGGGGCGCTGCGTCCGCATGCACCGAGACGAACAGGTCGGCATTCAGCCGCTGGGCGAGTTCGGCGCGCTTGCGCAGCGGGATGAACACATCATCACTGCGCACCAAACGTGCCTTGTAGCCCTTCTGCGCGTCGATACGCCTGGCCAGCAACTTGGCAATCTGCAAGGCGACGCGCTTTTCCTGCTCGCCCTTGGCCCCCACCGCGCCAGGATCCTTGCCGCCATGCCCGGCATCCACCACGATCAGCAGGTCACGCAAGCGCGCCGATGGTGGCTGCGCCGCCACCGGGGCGGCAGCCAGCGCAGGCCCGGTGAGCGACAGCTCGAACCCGTGTCCCCCGGCCTGGACCGTGCGAACCTCACTACGCAAGGCCGCGTCGGCCAGATCCACGACGATACGCAGATCCCCGGTCGCGGTGATCCCGCTGCGAATCGCCGTGACCGCGCTGCCTTGCAGGGCGAGGTCGGCCAGCGACGCGCGAAGGGTGGTCTGGGGAAAATCGAGCACCAGCCGCGGTGGCGCGGCAAGGCTGAAATGCCTGGCCGCCACTGGCCCGGTCAGATCCAGCATCACCTTGGTGACATTGCCCACCCGACTCACGCGAACGTTTCTGACGGCCTGGGCCGCCTGCGCCGCAAGGGGCAGCGGCAATGCCAGGCATGCCAGCAACAATTTCAGGACACGGCGTCGATCCATACGAACTCCAACGGGCCAGCGAAGACCCAGACAATATCGCTGGTCTTTCACAAAAAGCTACATTATAACATATCAAATATTGTCGTAATGAAGACTCCCGCAGGCAGCCAACCAGCGCCGGGACTGACCCTGAATCTTTGAACCAAGGAAACATCATGCATCCATCGTTGAAAGCCGCCACCCTGCTCACCATGATGATCAGCGTCAACGCCAATGCCCACGGCCTGTGGACCGAGGAGCGACGTGGCAATATCGAGGCGGTGTACGGCCACGGCGCCGAGGATAGCGCCTACAAGCCTGAAAAGATCAAGCGTGCTTGGGCGTTCGACGCCGCCGGCAAGATGATCCCGGTCACGGTCGAGCGGCTGGCGGACCATGCCGTCCTGCAGCCGCTCACCGCGCCTGCGACGCTTGCCGTGCTGCTGGACAACGGGCCTTGGTCGCAGCGCCCGGACAAGCAGTGGGTCAACCAGGACCGCACCCTGGTCAAGGATGCGATCGCCTCCACCCACAGCCTGAAGTACAGCCTGGCCATATATCAGAGCGGTGCCCGCCTGCCGAAACTGGACATGCTGCGCCTGGCGATCATCCCCCTGAGCGACCCGCTGAAGGCAGGTCCAGGCAAGCCCCTGGAAGTGCAGGTGCTGCTCGATGGCAAGCCGGCTGCGGATATCCCGCTGCGAGGCGACTACCGCGGCGCGCCCCACCAGATCAGTGCCACCACCGACCAGCAAGGCCGGGCACGGATCACCGTACGCAACGAGGGGCTGAACATCATCGCCGCCCAGGCCACCTTGCCAATGCCCGAAGGCGAACCGGTGGCGCAACAGAGCCTGTTCAGTTCACTGACGTTCCTGGGTGAGCCGCACCACGAGTAGCGTGCCCCCTGCCTCGGACGCCCTCCCACACTGCACTCGGTCTTACTTCGCGAGCTCTCTGCGGACGATCTCTGCACCTGCGCTCAATGCATTGAGCTTGCCGCGTGCCACTGCGCGCGGCAACGGTGCCATGCCGCAGTTGGTGCATGGGTAGAGCTTGTCGGCATCCACGAATTGAAGGGCCTTGCGCAGAGTATTGGCCACCTCCTCCGGGGTTTCGATGGCGTGGTTGGCGACGTCGATGGCCCCGACCATCACCTTCTTGCCGCGGATCAGCTCGATAAGCTCCATCGGGACGTGGGAGTTGTGGCACTCCAGCGAGACGATATCGATCTTCGATTGCTGCAGTTTGGGGAACGCCTCCTCATACTGCCGCCACTCCGAGCCCAGGGTCTTCTTCCAGTCGGTGTTGGCCTTGATGCCATAGCCGTAGCAGATGTGCACGGCCGTTTCGCACTTGAGGCCTTCGATTGCTCGCTCCAGGGTGGCAACGCCCCAGTCGTTCACTTCGTCGAAGAACACGTTGAAGGCTGGTTCATCGAACTGGATGATGTCGACACCGGCAGCCTCCAACTCGCGAGCTTCCTCGTTGAGAATCTTGGCGAACTCCCAGGCCAGCTTTTCGCGGCTCTTGTAGTGGCTGTCATACAGGGTGTCGATCATGGTCATGGGGCCTGGCAGTGCCCATTTGATCGGCTGCTGGGTCTGCTGACGCAAGAACTTGGCATCTTCGACGAACACAGGCTTCTGACGAGAAACCGCACCGACCACCGTCGGTACGCTGGCATCGTAACGGTCGCGAATGCGGACGGTTTCGCGCTTCTCAAAATCAACGCCACTCAGGTGTTCGATGAAGGTCGTCACAAAATGCTGACGGGTTTGCTCACCGTCACTGACGATATCGATACCGGCGACTTGTTGCTCGTGCAACGACAGACGCAACGCATCCTGCTTGCCCTCGATCAGCGCCTCGTCTTGCAGCTTCCAGGGCGACCAAAGGGTTTCCGGCTGCGCCAGCCAGGACGGTTTGGGCAGGCTGCCGGCAGTCGAAGTGGGGAGTAGTTTTTTCATGACGCAAGGCCTTGTGTATTCGATCGATCAAACAGCGTAATGAGCGGACCACTGCTGCAGCACAGCGTGGTACGGCTTGATGAATTGTTCTTCTGCGTACTTGCCTTGCTCAATGGCCAGACGGCTGCGCTCTTCGCGGTCGTAGACAATTCGAGTCAACGAGTAATCCTGGTGCTTCAGGCTTGGCTGATAGGATTTGCCTGCCGCCGAGTTCGCGTTGTAGATCTCGGGGCGATAGATCTTCTGGAAGGTGTCCATCGTACTGATGGTGCTGATGAGTTCCAGATTGGTGTAATCGCCTAGCAGGTCGCCGGCAAAGTAAAACGCCAGGGGCGCGACACTGTTCGGCGGCATGAAATAGCGCACCTTCAGGCCCATCTTGGCGAAGTACTCATCGGTCAACGAGTAGTCATCCTGCTGGTATTCATAACCCAGGACCGGGTGCTGGTTTTCAGTACGCTGGTAGGTCTTGCTGCTCGAAACGCTCAGGCAGATGACCGGCAGTTTGTTGAAGTGCTCCTTGAAAGCGCTCGAGTTCACGAAGCACTTGAACAGTTTCCCGTGCAGCTCGCCAAACGCCTCCGGCGTGCTGAAGCCGGATTGCCCCTTGTTGTGGTCCAGCAACAGCACGCTGAAGTCGTAGTCACGCACATAAGAGGAGAAATTGTTCCCGACAATGCCTTCGATACGCTCGTTGGTCTGGTGATCGACAATGCGGGTTTTCAGGATCTCAATCAGCGGCAAGGCATTGCCCGCCTGTTCATCAGCAATCTTCATCTCGACGGAAACGATATCGAGCTCTACCGAATAACGGTCACCCTTGGGGTTGTCCCAATGCGCCAGGGCATTGAAGCGATTGTCGATCATCGCCAGCGTGTTGCGCAGGTTCTGTTGACGGCTCGCGCCCCTGGCCAGGTTGGCAAAGTTGGTGGTGATGCGCGTGTTGTCCGCGGGCAAATAGTCTTCGTCGAAGCGAATGCTTTTAATGGCGAACGTGAAATCTTTATTCATTGTGATCCAACACCCTGATTCCCGAAGTAGATCCTGAAAAAATTTCCTGCTGGCCTGGCTTCGAAGGAAAAATTCAATGGGGGGATTGTCAGCAAACGGCCTTCATGAGACAAACTCATTTTTTTTGCACTGATCTGTAATTTTGCTCATGATCGATCTAAGGCACCTGCGCACCATCCACGCCCTGCGCGATACCGATAGCCTGCACGACGCCGCTGAACGCCTGCACCTCACCCAATCCGCCCTGTCGCACCAGTTCCGCGAACTGGAAGAGCGCATCGGCATGCAGCTGTTCGTGCGCAAGTCCAAGCCGGTGCGCTTCACCAGTGCCGGCCTCAAGCTGCTGCAGCTGGCCGAGCAGGTCCTGCCGCTGATCCGCGGCACCGAGCGCGACCTGGGCAAGCTCGCCAGCGGCACCGCAGGGCGTCTGCACATAGCCATCGAGTGTCACAGCTGCTACCAATGGCTGATGCCGTCGGTGGACGAGTTCCGCAGTGCCTGGCCTGAGGTGGAACTGGACCTGGCCTCAGGCTTTGCCTTCGCCCCGCTGCCCGCGCTGGAGCGCGGCGACCTCGACCTGGTGGTGACCTCCGACCCGGTCACCCTCCCCGGGATCAGCTACGTGCCGCTGTTCGGCTATGAAGCTGTGCTGGCCGTCGACAACCATCACTCCTTGCATGGCAAGCCCTACCTGGAGCCTGTCGACCTGGCCAGCCAGACGCTGATCACCTACCCCATCGAGCGCCACCGCCTGGACATCTTCTCCCGCTTTCTCGAACCCGCGGACATCGAGCCCGCCCAGGTGCGGACGTCGGAGCTGACGGTGATGATGATGCAGTTGGTCGCCTCGGGCCGGGGCGTGTGCTGCCTGCCCAACTGGGCACTGCACGAGTACAGCTCGCGTGGCTATGTGACCGCCAAGCGCCTGGGCGAGAATGGGTTGCAGGCCCGACTGTACGCGGCGATCCGCAGCGACATGCTGCAAGTGCCCTATGTCAGTGATTTCCTGCTGACGGCCAAGGACATTTCGTTTGCGACGCTGGAGGGGGTGAATGTCGTGTCGGGAATAGCGACATGAGAGTGTCGAGGCATGACCGTTGTTCGCTGCCAGGGATGGAAACCGGCCTGGGCTGCCGGTCCATCCCCTGACTCACCTCACATCTCGACCTGGGTCCCCAGCTCGATCACCCGGTTCAGTGGCAGCTTGAAGTACCGCAGGTTGCTGTTGGCGTTCTTCAGCAAGAAGGCGAACAGATGCTCGCGCCACTTGGCCATGCCGATCCGTTTGGTCGGCACCACGGTTTCCCGGCTCAGGAAGTAGGTGGTGCGCATGGGGCTGAAGTCGAGTTCCGCCGTGCTGCTGTGGCTGAGGGCCAGGGGCACGTCAGGCTCCTCCATGAAGCCGAAGTGCAGGTTGACCCTGAAGAAGCCCTGGCCGAACGCCTCGACCTCGAAGCGCTTGTCCTCCGTCACCCGTGGCGAATCCTCCGACACCACCGTCAGCAGCACCACCTGCTCGTGCAGCACCTGGTTGTGCAGCAGGTTGTGCAACAGGGCGTGGGGCACCGCATCGGAGCGGGCGGTGAGGAATACCGCCGTGCCCTGCACGCGATGGGGCGGCTGCGCCTGCACGCTGGCGATGAACAAGGGCAGCGGCAAGGCGGTTTCATCCAGGCGCTCGACGATGATGCTGCGCCCGCGCTTCCAGGTGGTCATCAGCACGAACAGCGCCAGGCCGGCGATCACCGGGAAGGCGCCGCCCTGCAAGATCTTCGGCGCGTTGGCGGCGAAGTACAGGCCGTCCACCAGCAAAAAGCCCAGCAGCAAGGGGATGGCCAGCCAGCGCGGGGTCTTCCATAGCAACAGCACCACCGCCGAGGCCAGCAGCGTGGTGATCAGCATGGTGCCGGTCACCGCGACGCCGTAGGCCGCCGCCAGGGCGCTGGAGGACTCGAAGCCGACCACCAGCAGCACCACGCCGACCATCAGCGCCCAGTTGACCATGCCGATGTAGATCTGCCCCTGCTCCTCACTGGAGGTGTGCTGGATGAACATGCGCGGCACATAGCCCAGCTGGATGGCCTGGCGGGTCAGCGAGAAAGCGCCGGAGATCACCGCCTGCGAGGCGATGATGGTGGCCAGGGTGGCCAGCGCGACCATCGGCAGCAGCGCCCACTCCGGGGCCAGCAGGTAGAACGGGTTGCGCACCGCCGTCGGGTTGTTGAGGATCAAGGCACCCTGGCCGAAGTAGTTCAGCACCAGGCCCGGCAGCACCAGGATGAACCACGCGCGGGAAATCGGCTTGCGACCGAAGTGTCCCATGTCGGCGTAGAGCGCCTCGGCACCGGTCAAGGCCAGCACCACGGCACCCAGGATCGCCACGCCGATGCCCGGATGAGCCACGAAGAAGTGCGCCGCCCAGGACGGGTTCAGCGCCTGCAGCACCTCGGGCCGCTGCATGATGCCATGGATGCCGAGCGCTCCCAGCACCACGAACCACAGCACCATCACCGGCCCGAACAGGATGCCGATGCGCGCGGTGCCGTGCTTCTGGATGATGAACAGCCCGACCAGCACCACCACCGCCAGGGGCACGACCCAGTGCTCGATGCCGTCGATACCCAGCTGCAGACCCTCCACCGCCGACAGCACGGAGATCGCTGGGGTGATCATGCTGTCGCCGTAGAACAGCGCCGCGCCGAACAGCCCCAGCAGCACCAGCACCTTGCTCAGCCGCGGATAAGGACGTGCCGCCCGCCTCGCCAGCGCGGTCAGGGCCATGATCCCGCCCTCGCCCTGGTTGCTGGCACGCAGGATGAACAGGACGTACTTCACCGAGACCACCCAGATCAACGACCAGAACACCAAAGACAGGATGCCCAGCACCCCCTCGAGGTTGGCCTGCACGCCGAAATGGCCGGAGAACACCTCCTTGAGCGTGTACAGGGGGCTGGTGCCGATGTCGCCATAGACGACCCCGACGGCGGCGACCAGCAGGCCGACACCCGTGCTCTTGTTGGCGTGGGACGGGTTTTCAACGATTGCGGATTGGCTCACAGGTAACGTCTCGTCAGTATTGCGTAAACACTGAATGCGGGCAGGCAGGCTGGGGGGGCAGAAAAAACCGCGCCAGTATCTTCTCAACCTACGAAGGCCGGCATAAAGAAAGCGTAAAGAAACGGCTTTGCCCGGTGAGCGCTCGACATCGGAGGAGGAGCGGCGGCCAACTTGCGCTTTGTCGGCCAGGACTCTCTTTTTACGCCTGGGTGCATCCAGATCGCGCTCTGGTGGGTATTCAGCTCAGGGCAACACCTGTATGCCCTGCCATGCCCCCACCAGGAGATCGCTCGATGAACATCGCACACGTTTCGTTCCTGCCCGCCTGCGGCCTCGCCCTGGCCATGCTGCTGCCGACCGCCCACGCCCAGACCGGGGTCCCCGATGCCGTCAAGGTGCCGGACGGCCACAAGATGGCGCTGGAAACCGTCGGCGTTGGCGAGATCACCTACGAATGCCGCGACAAGGCCGACGCTCCCGGCCAGACCGAATGGACCTTCGTCGGCCCGAAGGCCGTGCTCAAGGACCGGGCCGGCAAGGCCGTGGGCGATTACTTCGGCCCGCCCGCCACCTGGCAGGCCAAGGACGGCTCGAAGATCACCGGCACGCAGCTGGCCGTCGCCCCGGCGGCCAAGGGTGACCTGCCGTACCAGCTGGTCAAGGCCAACCCCGCCGAAGGCAAGGGCGCCATGAGTGGCGTCAGCTTCGTCCAGCGCCTGGCCACCCGCGGCGGCGTCGCCCCGCAGACCGCCTGCACGGCGCAGAACAAGGGCGAGAAGCAGATCGTCAAGTACCAGGCCGACTACATCTTCTGGGCCGCCAACTGAGGGCCTGCGCGCCAGCCCCCTTGAGCTACGCTCATCGACAGTCCCCGGCCGACCGGCCGGGGCTCCCGGTAGCATGAGGATCGGCCCGACCTTGAACCTGCCCACGACGCCATTCGACTACGAGCGCTGCCTCCAGGCCTGTGCCAGGGGCGATCGCGGAGCTCTGCAAGCACTTTACGACCAGGAAGGTGCCCGGCTGCTCGGCGTGGCCCGGCGCATCGCCCGCGACCACGCCACCGCCGAGGACATCGTCCATGACACCTTCATCCGCATCTGGACCCGCGCGGACAGCTTCGATCCGGCACGTGGCTCGGCGCGTGGCTGGGTGTACAGCCTGACCCGGCACCTGGCCTTGAACTTCATACGCGATACCCGCCGAGAAGTGGTGGTCGACGATGTCGCCACCGTCGATATCGCGCCCTATCACGATGACATGACCCTGCAGGCCGATGCATCGAGGATTCATCGCTGCCTCGACCAGCTCGACGCCGCGCCGCGCAAGTGCATCCTGCATGCCTACGTCGACGGCTGCAGCCATGCCGAGATCGCCCGCCTGCTCGACACCCCGCTGGGCACGGTCAAGTCATGGATTAAACGCAGCCTCAAGGCGCTGCGGGAGTGCATGGGATGACCAACGAGCCGGGTAACGAAAGCGCCGATGACCTCGAGCAACTGGCCGGTGAGTATGTGCTGGGCACCTTGTCGGCCGAACAGCAGGATGCCGTGCTCAAGCGCCTGGACAGCGACCGAGCCTTGCGTGACGCCATGGATGCGTGGGAGCAGCGACTGCTGGGTTTGAACGCGCTGGCCACGCCACTGCCGCCCAGTCCCCGATTGTGGCAACGGATCAACCGTAGCCTGGGCGACCGCCCTACCCGCCGCTCATGGTGGCAACGCCTGGGGTTGTGGCGAGGGTTGGCTGGTGCCGGCCTGGCAGCGAGCTTGTTGCTCGCCCTGGCATTGCTGACGGCACGCCCGCCTGTCACTACCTACCTGGTCGTGCTGGTGGCGCCCGCCACCCAGGCACCTGGTTGGGTGGTCCAGGCCCGTGACGCGGATCAGGTCCAGCTGATTCCCTTGGGCAAGTCCGAGGTCCCGGGAGGCAAGGTCCTGCAGTTCTGGACCAAGGGTGATCAGTGGCCTGCACCGATCTCGCTTGGTCTGATCGAACCTGGGGAGCAGGTCACCGTGCCGCTGGAGCGCCTGCCTGCGGTTGAGCCCAACCAGTTGTTCGAGCTGACCCTGGAGAATGAGGGTGGCTCTGCCAGCGGACGTCCGACTGGGCCTGTGCAGTTCATCGGGCGGGCGGTCAAGGTGCTCTAAAGGCCAGACCTTTCACGGTGTTGAGAATTGCCGGGGCTGCTTTGCGACCCCGGCCAATCTTGAGTGCCACCTGCGGGTAGCCTTTTCGCCCGGGCAGGCAATACTTCCCTGTACAGGCGCGCATGTTGCTGGTGACGCGAGCCGCGAGGAGGTGCGAGGTGAACAAACTATCAATCGTGGGTGCCGGTATCGTCGGTGAGGCAGCGGCCCAGGTCATCGCCCGGGACGCGCTCTGCCGGGAACTGGCGCTGATCGACGTCCAAGGTGAGCTGGCGCAGGGCAAGGCGCTGGATGTCTGGCAGGCGGCGGTGGAGTCCGGGTCCGACACCAAGGTGCACGGCGGGTCGGATGCCCAATTGCTGCAGGATTCCGACCTGGTGGTGATCACCGCGGGCGTGCCGCGCAAGCCTGGCCAGTCGCGCCAGGATGTCCTGGCCATCAACCTGCCGATACTCGACGGCATCATGAGGGACGTGAAACAACATGCGCCGAGCGCGACGGTGCTGGTGGTGTCGAACCCGGTCGATGTGCTCACCTACCGGGCCTGGAGCCTCAGTGGCCTGGGCCGCGACAAGGTGTTCGGCCAGGCGGGGGTGCTGGATACCGCGCGCATGAAGTGTTTCATCGCCGAGCAGACCGGGTTTTCGGCACGGGATATCACGGCGCTGGTCCTGGGCGGGCACGGCGACAGCATGGTGCCGTTGATGCGCTATTGCACGGTCGGAGCGGTGCCGCTGGCGCACTTGCTGTCCAGTGAGCAGATCGAGCAGATCGTTGAGCGCACCCGTAAAGGTGGCGGCGAGATCCTTGCCCTGAAGAAGGTCGGCAGCGCCTGCGATGCACCGGGCGTGGCGATCGCGCAGATGGTGGATGCGATTGCCAACGGGCGCAGCCGCATCCTGCCGGCGGTCGCGATTCTCGAGGGCGAGTACGGGCGCACGGATATCGCCATGGGTGTTCCCTGCGTACTCTCGGACGCGGGCATCACGCGAGTGATCGAGCTGCCGCTGGATGCGCAGGAACAGGCGATGTTCGACCGCTCCGCAGATCAGGTGGCGCGGGATATTGCGGAGATGAAAGCGCTGTAGGTAGCCGTCACAGGTCCAGGGCGCCCCTGAGCAGAGCATCGAGCATGCCGGGCGCCTGCGGGTCGCGCTCATCCAGCAGGCACACCGGAATCCCCTGCAGCACCGCCCGTGAAGCACCCAACCCCTCCCCCGCCAGCGCCAGCGGGCAAGAGATCTCCATCTGCAACGAACGCAGTCGTTTCGCCAAGGCCGCGCTTACCGGCCCCTGCACCGCGACCACCAGCACCGCCGGCTGGATTGCCCCGCACACCAGCGCCAGCTCCTCCAGCGGCTGCCCAGACCCCAGCACCTTGATGCGTTGCCGCCGATCGCTCAGCAGCAGGCCGGCACACAACAACTGCAGCTCGGCCAGGCCCTCGGCGCCGGCCAGCAGCACCCGTGGCGCATCGGCCTGGTTCATGTGCAGGCGTAACAGCAGGCGGGCGCGCAGGAAGGTGTCCAGGAACAGCCACTGGCTGCGCTCGCCGAAAGCCTCGCCTTCGGCCAGCTCGCGCCACACCGGCATGAACACCTCGTGCATCACCGAGGCCTTGGGCAACAGCGTGAACAGCTGCCCGTGAATGCCTTCCAGCGCCTGCGCGTCGAACGTCTTGGTCGCCCGGACAACGGCCTGGCGCCAGTCGTGAAAGGCATCGTCCTGCGCGGGGGGCGCTTCGGGCTGGCCGGCGAGCAACCCGCCGACCTTGCTGATGGGCACGCCGTTGCCGGTCCAACGCAGAATGTCGCGAATGCGCTGGACATCCCTGGCCGTGTACAGCCGGTGCCCGCCTTCGGTGCGCTGCGGGCTGATCAGGCCATGGCGGCGCTCCCAGGCGCGCAACGTCACGGGGTTGATGCCGGTCAGGCTGACCACGTCGCGCATGGGCAGCAAGTCGAAGGAAGGGGCGTCGGTCATGGCCAAGGTTCGAATGGGTGAAGGCACATTCTAACTCCATGGGTACCTGTTGCGGCGAGCCTGGTTGGGTCATCATGGTCGGCAGACGCGCCCGAGGTTCTCGCACGGAAGCTACGCCGCGCATTCGCACACACGATCCGACAGGTGAGCTCCATGATCAACGCGAAACTCCTGCAACTGATGGTCGAACAGTCCAACGATGGCATCGTCGTCGCCGAGCAGGAGGGCAACGACAGCATTCTCATCTACGTCAACCCGGCGTTCGAACGGCTCACCGGCTACGCCACGGACGACATCCTCTACCAGGACTGCCGCTTTCTCCAGGGCACCGACCATGATCAGCCGGGCGTCGCCGCCATCGGCCAGGCGATCCGCGCAGGCCAGCCCTGCCGCCAGGTGCTGCGCAACTACCGCAAGGATGGCAGCCCGTTCTGGAACGAGCTGTCGATCACGCCGGTACGCAACGAAGCCGACCAGCTGACCTATTACATCGGTATCCAGCGCGATGTCACGGCCCAGGTGGCCGCCGAGGAGAAAGTGCGCGAACTGGAAGCGGAGGTCGCGCGCTTGCGCGAGGCGCTGGTGGCAGCCGGACGCTGACAGCAAAAGCTGTACAAGAAGATTGTATTTGTACAATTTTAGTCCTAGGCTTCAGTCATACCTGTACAACTCGCCATCGTTGTACAGGATTGCCCGGAGCCGCGCATGTCAGACTACCTGCAGCAGTTCGCCGAATGCTTCGCCCGCCTGCACCGGGGCAACCTGGACTTGCTGGGAAACCTGTACAGCGAAGATGTCAGCTTTCGCGACCCGCTGCACCGGATCGATGGCCTGCCGGCCCTGAGGGCGTACTTCGCCCAGCTCTACGCCAACGCCCACGACATCCGCTATGCCTTCACCGGCGCCGACGAGGTCCGGCCCGGGCAGGGTTACCTGCGCTGGACCCTGCACTTTCGCCATCCACGCCTGGCCGGCGGCCGGCCCATCAGCCTGCAGGGCTGCAGCCATCTGCAATGGCAGCAGCGGGTACAGGTTCACCAGGATTATTTCGACGCCGGTGCCCTGCTGTATGAACATGTCCCGGTCATGGGCGGCGCCATCCGCTGGCTCAAGGGTAGGCTGGCATGAGCCGCTACTGGCTGACCGGCGCCAGCAGCGGCATCGGCGCCGCACTGGCCGGGCAACTGCTGGAACAGGGGCACCAGGTAGCCTTGGGAGGCCGCTGCGCCGAGCGCCTGGCGCCCCTGCTCGAACGCTTTCCCGGGCAGGCACTGGCGGCCCTTGGCGATATCGACGACCGCGAACGGCTGGCGTTGATCGCCGGGGAACTGCAGCAAGCCTGGGGCGCGCTGGACGGGGTCATCCTCAACGCCGGGACCTGCGAATACCTGGAGCCGGGTCGATTCGACCCTGACCTGGTCGAGCGCGTGGTGCGCACCAACCTGCTGGGCCTGTGTCATTGCCTGGCCGTCGCCCTGCCCTTGCTGCGCCGTGGCGAACGCCCGCATGTCGTGGTGATGGGCAGTTCGGTGGCCTGGCTCGCCCTGCCCCGGGCTGGCGCCTATGGCGCGTCCAAGGCCGCCGTGCGCTACCTGGTCGAATCGCTGCGCATCGACCTGGCCAATGAAGGCATCGATGTCACCCTGGTCAGCCCTGGCTTCGTCGACACGCCCCTGACCCGGCGCAACGATTTCCCCATGCCCCAGCGCTGGACGGCGCAACGCGCCGCCCGCCATATCGCCCGACACCTGCCCGGGCGGCCACTGGAAATCAACTTCCCCGCTGCGTTCACCCTGGCCCTGCGCCTGCTCGGCGCGCTGCCGCCGCGTTGGCGCCTGGCGCTGGGTCGACGCCTGGCTAGACGGCCACAGGAATAGCCCGCCATGCGCATCGCGATCATAGGCAGCGGCATCGCCGGCCTGACCTGCGCCCACCTGCTGTCGCGCCGCCACGAGGTCACGGTGTTCGAGGCCGACGACTGGATCGGCGGCCACACCCATACCGTCGAAGTGCCCTGGCGTGGGGAGCGCCACGCGGTGGATACCGGTTTTATCGTGTTCAACGACTGGACCTACCCGAACTTCATCCGCCTGCTCGACCAGCTCGGGGTCGCCTCGCGTCCGACCCAGATGAGCTTCTCGGTGCATGACCCGGACAGTGGCCTCGAATACAACGGCCACAACCTCGACACCCTGTTCGCGCAACGGCGCAACCTGCTGTCGCCGGGATTCTGGGGGATGCTGCGCGACATCCTGCGTTTCAACCGCCAGGCCCTGGCCGACCTGGACCGCGGGCGCATCGATCCGTCCACCACCCTGGGCGGCTACCTCCAGTCACAGGGCTACGGCCGGCGCTTCGTCGAGCACTACATCGTGCCGATGGGCTCGGCGATCTGGTCGATGTCACGGGCGGACATGCTCGGTTTTCCCCTGCAGTTCTTCGTGCGCTTCTGTCGCAACCATGGGCTGCTGTCGGTGAACCGACGTCCGCAGTGGCGGGTCGTCGAGGGTGGCGCGCGCAACTATGTCGCACCGCTGTGCCGGCCGTTCGCCGAGCGCATCCGTCTGGCGTGCAAGGTCGACCGGGTTAGCCGCGACGAAGGCGGCGTCACCCTGCTCGGCAAGGCCGGTAGCGAGCGCTTCGACAACGTGGTGTTCGCCTGCCACAGCGACCAGGCCCTGGCCCTGCTGGAAGCACCCAGTGCTCAGGAGCGCGCGGTGCTCGGGGCCATCACCTACGCCAGCAACGATGTGCTGCTGCACACCGACACCCGCCTGCTGCCGCGCCGGCGCAAGGCCTGGGCCAGCTGGAACTACCGTCTGGGCGGTCCCGAACAGGCCCCGGCCGCGCTGACCTACAACATGAATATCCTGCAAGGCATCCAGGCCCCGGTGACCTTCTGTGTCAGCCTCAACCAGACCGCGCAGGTGGACCCGGCGCGGATCATCGCCCGCTACCAGTACGCCCACCCCCAGTACAGCCTCGGCGCCACCGCCGCGCAGGCCCGTCAGGCCGAGCTGCAGGGCCAGCGCCACAGCTACTACTGCGGCGCCTACTGGGGTAACGGTTTTCACGAGGACGGCGTGGTCAGTGCGCTCAAGGTCGCCGAGCACTTCGGAGAGCAATTGTGAACAGCAGCCTGTGCCCCGGCTGGGTCAGCCATCGGCGCCTGGGGCCCCGGCCGCATGCCTTCCGCTACCGGATCGGCATGTTCTACCTGGACCTCGACGAGCAGGCCCGGCTGCTGGGCCTGTCGCGCTGGGTGGGACGCTGGCGGCTGGCGCCCCTGAGCTGGCGCGAGACCGACTACCTGCCGGCGTTGACCGCCAAGGGCGAGCCGCTGGCCCAGGCCGCCCGTCGGCTGGTCGGCCAGGCCACCGGCCAGGTTCCCGAGGGCCCGGTGCGCCTGCTGACCCAGCTGCGCAGCTGGGGGCTGTCGTTCAACCCGGTGAGCCTGTACTTCTGCCATGACCGCAACGGCCAGTTGGCGGCGATTCTGCTGGAAGTGCGCAACACGCCGTGGCGCGAGCGTTTTCACTATGTGCTCCCGGTGCGGGACGGTCTTGACCAGCCATTCATCATGGCCAAGGCCTTCCACGTATCGCCGTTCCTGCCAATGGCCATGGACTACCACCTGCGTTTCCATCTGGATGCGCAGCGGATACAGGTGCACATGGAGAACTGGCGAGACGGCCAGAAGGTCTTCGAAGCCGACCTCGCCGTGCGCCGCCAGCCGCTGGACCGCGCCGCGCTGCATCGCTACCTGCTGTCCTTCCCCTGGATGAGCCTGCGCACCGTTTCAGCCATCTACTGGCAAGCCCTGCGCCTGTTGTTCAAGCGTGTCCCCGTTCACGACCACACCGCCAGCCAGGGCACCCTGGTGCTCGGCCATCGCCACGAGGAGCCCGACAATGTCGAACCCCACCCTGAGCGTTAGCAAATCCGCAGGCCTCACACCGCTGTTGGGTGGGCTGGCCCGCAGCGCGGTGCTGGCGCAACTGGGCAAGCTGCGCCACGGCCACCTGCGACTGCGCGAAGGGGGGCAGCAATGGAGCTTCGGCGACGCCGCCAGCCCGCTGCAGGCCGAAGTGGAAATTCTTGAGGGAGCCGCCTGGAACCTGGTGGCCGGCAATGGCTCGATCGGTGCCGGCGAAGCCTACATCCACGGCTACTGGCACAGCCCGGACCTGGCGGCAGTGACCCGGCTGTTCGTGGCCAACCTGGAGGTACTGGACGCCCTGGAAGGTGGCCTGGCGCGCCTGGGTCGCCCCCTGCTGCGTCTGCTGCACCGCCTGAACCGCAACAACCGGCGCGGCGCCAAACGCAATATCCTGGCCCACTACGACCTGGGCAACGTCCTGTTCGAACACCTGCTCGACCCGACCATGATGTACTCGGCGGCCCGGTTCGAGCACCCCGAGCAACCCCTGGAGCACGCCCAGTTGAACAAGCTGGAGCAGATCTGCCGCAAGCTCGAACTGGGTGCACAGGATCACCTGCTGGAGATCGGCAGCGGCTGGGGCAGCCTGGCGATCCACGCCGCGACCCGGCATGGCTGCCGGGTCACCACCACGACGCTCTCCGAAGCCCAGTATGCGTTCACCCTCCAGCGCGTCCAGGCATTGGGGTTGGAATACCGTGTGACGGTGTTGCGCCAGGACTATCGCGACCTGCAAGGCAGCTTCGACAAGCTGGTGTCTATCGAGATGATCGAAGCCGTCGGCCACCGCTACCTGCCCGTGTACTTTCGCCAGTGCGCCACGCTGCTCAAGCCCGATGGGCTGATGCTCCTGCAGGCCATCACCATCCGCGACCAGCGCTATGCCCAGGCCCGTCGCTCGGTGGACTTCATCCAGCGCTACATCTTCCCCGGCGGCGCCCTGCCGTCGCTGAGCGTGCTGCTCGACACCGCCAGCCGCCAGACAGGGCTGAACCTGGTGCACCTGGAGGACTTCGGCCTGGACTACGCCCACACCCTGCGCCATTGGCGCGACAACCTGCGCCAGGCACGTGGTGTGCTGGCGGCGCTGGGTTACGACGAAATGTTCCAGCGCCTGTGGGAGTACTACCTGTGCTACTGCCAGGGCGGCTTCGAGGAACGCGCCATCGGTGTCGCCCAGTTGCTGTGGGCAGGTCCCCTGGCACGCCGCGCCCCGTTGCCCGGGCACTGACCCATGCGCCGTGGCTGGCTGATCGCCAATGCCCTGTGGCTGCAGGCCGGCTGGTGGCTGTGCGTGCTCGGCGCGCGATGGCCCGGGTTGCTGCTGGTGGTGCCGCCGGTCATGGCGGTGCATGTATACCTGTGCCGGGATCGCCCTGGCGAGGCTTGGGCGCTGCTACGCGTGACGCTGGCCGGCTGCCTGGTGGACAGCCTGTTGGGCGCGATTGGCGTGTTTACTTTCGACAGCCGTCCGCTCCCCCTGTGGCTGGCTTTGATGTGGCTGGTGTTGGCCAGCGGCCTGCGCCATAGCCTGGCCTGGGCCGGCCGACCGTTCTGGCGCGGGGCACTGCTCGGCGCTTTGGGCGGACCGCTGGCCTATCTGGCCGGTGCCCGGTTGGCGCAGGTCGACCTGCCGTTGGGCGCAATCACCACCGCCCTGCTGCTGGCGCCGATCTGGGCGCTGCTGCTGCCCTCGCTGGTGCGCCTGGCCGCGTGGCGC
The DNA here is from genome assembly GCF_014268865.1 of Pseudomonas sp. BW16M2. Classification (NCBI taxonomy): domain Bacteria; kingdom Pseudomonadati; phylum Pseudomonadota; class Gammaproteobacteria; order Pseudomonadales; family Pseudomonadaceae; genus Pseudomonas; species Pseudomonas sp. BW16M2. The sequence continues at coordinate 99,305 of NZ_JABWRI010000002.1, forward strand.
TGAGTGGCCACAGAACCATGCCCCATTTACCAATCCATTACGGTAGAGTGGCTGTCGGTAATCAATCCGCAACAGGATGGATACCAAGGCTTATCCCCAGCGTGACAACCTAAAGGACTAGCAATGGCAATTCGAATAGACATGATGGTCGGGCCAGGGGAAGAAGAACGCGCAGCCATCCTCAAGCCTTTGCGAGCTCATAACGCTTCCCGGGCAGGCGATCCCAAGCCAGAGAGCATCGCTTTGCTGGTGCGTGACGAGGTTACCGACGAGATCATCGGCGGGCTTCATGGGGAGATTTTCTATCGCTGGTTCTTTATCGAGTTGCTCGCCATACCTGAGCAGACCAGAGGTCAAGGCACTGGCTCACGCCTGATCCGCATGGCGGAGGATGTCGCACGTGAAAGGGGCTGTGTCGGCCTATGGCTCGACACGTTCGATTTTCAGGCCCCCGAGTTCTACAAGCGACATGGGTTCACCGAGTTCGGGCATCTCGACGATTTCCCTCCCGGCCACAAGCGTTTTTTTCTTCGCAAACAACTCGACTGACGGATCATCCGGGGAGCGACTCACCCCTTGGCGACGCAAGACCTGTTTGCCACTGGGCTATTTTCCCTGCAGATCTTGATTATCGAGGCTTGAAACGGGCTACTACCCTTTGTCGTGATTAGGACTTCGAAGATCGTGCCACATATGCACCTTCGAGACGAACCGATCCCCTACCGCCACGGCCAGTGGCTCCAGCCCGAAAGAGCTGAACCCCATCCGCTCGTAGAGTTTTTGTGCGCCTGTATTGCCCTCTGTCACAGTGAGCTGAACCAGCAACAGCTGCGGCTGAGCGCTCGCAAAGGCCAGGACAGTGCGCAGCAGGTCATGTCCGAGGCCTCTTTCACGATGAGCGAATGGGACGCACATCCCGAACAGCGTGGATTTGTGGCTGGCCTTCATCCTCTGCTCCATGGAAAGGCCGGCGACACCAAGTAAATGCTCACCTTCAAAAGCGCCGAACACTGCGTCGGCAGCATCAGGTCCGGTACTCAATCTTTTCTCCCACCAGCTGATTGGCAGGGCTTCACGCTCATCGGCATCAGAGGTAAAGGCATCGGGATTAAGACGGTAGGCCTCGAGCATCAGTTCCCGGTAGACAGCTGCATGATTCGGCGTCAGTCGTTTGATTAAGATTGGCAATGGAAGCTCCTTTCCTGACACCACGTATATATCGGGATGCATGAGTTCCATCCCATTTGGTCAAGGCAACGATTGTATCAACCTGGAACTGCGTTGGCTGGGTAACGCCAGGTGCGCCTACGCCTGGGTCGATGAGCACCCGGCTCATCGATTGTCCTAATGCCCCGCGTGTAATGCTAATTTCAATCGTCCCCGGTGAACGCTCTAGACTGCCGGCTCACCACCCCAGGAACCCACACGATGCATGGCGAAACCTCGATTGAAAAACTCCTCCAGTCCATGAGTCCCCTACTCAATGAGGGCGAGTATGTCTTTGCCACAGTCACCGACACCTCACAGCTGCAAGACCTGAACATTGTCGGCAGTTTCAGGGAGCGCGAAGGCTGGACGGTCATCCTGGAGCGAACGGTCGCGGACGCGATGCAGCTGCCCTACACCTACGTGTGCGCCTGGATCACCTTGACCGTCCACTCTTCCCTCGAGGCCGTGGGCCTGACTGCGGCGTTCGCCACCGCGCTGGGTAAAGCGGGTATCAGCTGCAACGTGGTGGCGGCCTATTACCATGACCACATCTTTGTCGGTGTCGACGACGCCCAGAGCGCCATGGCGGTATTGAAGGCGCTGTCAGACAACGCTGGATAACCATACGTCAGGTTCACCGCCCGCCTGGGGCCCCAGCCCTGCGCGGCTGTTCATCCAGGGTTAAGGATATATCGCGGGGCAAGCCCGCTCCCACGAATCGCGTGGGAGCGGGCTTGCCCCGCGATGGGTCATCAACGCTTTGCCACCATCCCCGCCACCCGATCCACCGCAATACGGGTCTTCTCCACCAGCTCATCCAGCTCGCCACGGCTGGCCACCAGCGCCGGCGCCATGATCATGCGGCCCAAGGTCGAGCGAATGATCACCCCTTCTTCGAAACCGAAGGTACGGCACTGCCAGGCCAGGTCGTTCTCGTTGGCGAAACGCTTGCGCGTGGCCTTGTCCTCGACGAACTGCAGCGCCGCCACCAGCCCCGCGCCCTGGACCTCGCCGATCAGCGGATGATCGGCGAACACCTCGCGCAGGATGCGCTGCAGATACGGTCCGGTGTCGTCCTTGACCTGGCGCACGATGCCTTCGTCGCGCAGGGCCTTGAGGTTGGCCACCGCAACCGCCGCCGCCACCGGGTGACCGGAATAGGTCAGGCCGTGGGCGAATACCCCGCCCCGCTCCACCAGCGCCTCGGCGATGCGCTTGCTCAACACCAGGCCGCCCATCGGCACGTAGCCGCTGGTCAGGCCCTTGGCGATGGACAGGGTGTCGGGCTCGAAACCGAAGTGCTGGTGGGCGAACCATTCGCCGGTGCGACCGAAACCGCCGATCACCTCGTCGGCGCACAGCAGTACATCGTACTGGCGGCAGATGCGCTGGATTTGGGGCCAATAGCTCTCGGGCGGGAAGATCATGCCGCCGGCACCCTGGAACGGCTCGGCGATGAAGCCGGCAACGTTCTCGGCGCCCAGTTCGAGGATCTTCTCCTCCAGCTGCAGGGCGCAGCGGCGGCCGAACTCGGCCGGGGTCAGCTCGCCGCCCGCGGCGAACCAGTACGGCTCGTCGATATGTGCAACGTCCGGGATCAGCCCGCCCATCTCGTGCATGAACTTCATCCCGCCCAGCGCCGTGGCCGCCAGGGTCGAGCCGTGGTAGCCGTTCCAGCGGCCGATCATGATCTTCTTGCTCGGCTGGCCGACCACCTGCCAGTAGCGGCGCACGGTGCGGATCAGCACCTCGTTGGCCTCGGAGCCGGAGTTGGTGTAGATCGCGTGGCTGTAGTGGCCCGGCAACAGGCTGAACAGCAGCTCGGACAGTTCGATCACCGCCGGGTGGGTGGTGTGGAAGAACATGTTGTAGTAGGCCAGCTGGTCCATCTGCGCGGCGGCGGCGGCGGTCAGGTCCTTGCGGCCATAGCCGAGCTGGGTGCACCACAGGCCGGACATACCGTCCAGGTAGCGGCGGCCGTCGTTGTCCCACAGGTACAGGCCTTCACCGCGGGTGATGACCCGTGGCCCCTCGGCGTTGAGCGCCTTCTGGTCGAGGAAGGCGTGGATATGGTGGGCGGCGTCGCTGGCCTGGTAGTCGCGGGTGTCGCGTTTGGGCGAAAAAGGTGCGTTCATTGTTGTGCTCCTCGGGTGAATGTCAGCGCAGCTGGATCCAGGTGGTCTTGAGCTGGGTGTACTTGTCGAACGAATGCAGCGAGAGGTCGCGGCCAAAGCCCGACTGGCGCCCGCCGCCGAACGGCACGGTGACGTCCAGGGCGTCGACGGTGTTGACCGACACCGTGCCGGCCTTCAGCCGCCGGGCCACGCGGTGGGCGCGGTTGAGGTCGTCGCTCCAGACCGACGCGGCCAGGCCGTAGACGCTGTCGTTGGCCAGGGCTATGGCCTGCTCCTCGTCGTCGAAGGCGCTGACCGCCAGCACCGGGCCGAAAATCTCTTCGCGGCTCAGGGCCATGTCCTGGCGCACGTCGGTGAAGATCGTCGGCGTGATGAAGTTCTGCGAGCCGTTGACGCTCAGCCGCTCGCCACCGCACAGCAGGCGCGCGCCCTCGGCCCGGCCCTGGGCGATGGCCGCCTCGATGCGCGTGGTCTGCCCGGCATCGACGATGGCACCGGCGCGGCTGGCCGGATCCAGCGGGTCGCCCGGCAACCATTCACGGGCCTGGCGCAGCAGGTGCTCGACGAACTCGTCATGGATCGAGCGCTGCACATACAGCCGCGAGTTGGCCGAACACACCTCGCCCTGGTTGAAGAAGATGCCGAACGCCGCCTTCTGCGCCGCCAGGTCGAGGTCGCGGCAGTCGTCGAACACCAGGTTCGGGCTCTTGCCGCCGCATTCGAGCCAGACCTGCTTGAGGTTGGACTGCGCCGAGTACTGCATGAAGTACTTGCCCACCTGGGTGGAGCCGGTGAACACCAGGCAGTCCACGTCCGGGTGCAGCCCCAGGGCGCGGCCCGCGGTTTCACCCAGGCCCGGCACCACGTTGAGCACGCCTTCCGGCAGCCCGGCCTGCAATGCCAGCTCCGCCAGGCGCAGGGCCGAGAACGGCGACTGCTCGGCGGGCTTGAGCACCACACTGTTGCCTGCGGCGAGCGCCGGGGCGACCTTCCAGGCGGCCATGTCCAGCGGGAAGTTCCACGGCACCACCGCGCCGATGACGCCCAACGCCTCGCGGCTGATCATTGCCACGGCGCTGGCGGCGGTCGGCGCGACCTGGTCGTAGAGTTTGTCCAGTGCCTCGCCGTACCAGGCGAACACATGAGCGGCGCCCGGCACGTCGATGTTGTAGGCGTCCATCACCGGCTTGCCCATGTTCAGCGAGTCGAGCAACGCCAGTTCCTCGCGGTGGGCCAGCATCAGTTCGGCCAGGCGCAGCAGCACACGCTTGCGCTCGGCCGGCGCCATGCGTGCCCAGGGCCCGTGTTCGAAGGCCCGGCGGGCAGCGCGCACCGCCTGGTCGATCTCGTCGTCGGCGCAGGCGGCGACCTGGGCCAGGCAGCGGTCGGTTGCCGGGTTGACGGCAGCGAAGGTGGCGCCGTCGCGGGCCGTCACCGGGCGGCCGTCGATCAACGCGGTGGTGATGAAGCTTTGCCGTGCAGCGCGCTGCTGCCAATCGCTTTTCGTATGCACGCAGGTCTCCCCTCCGGCCACACGCGGGGCCGGTGATTGTCGTTGTCTGGATGAGATGAATCGGTGGTTCAGCGCCGTCGCAGGTAGCTTTCCAGCGGGTCCTTGCTCAGGCCTTCCTGGGCCTGGGCCAGCGAGGCGATGAACAGCGAGAACAGCTCGGCCTGGGTGGCGATGTCGAGCTTGGCGTAGAGGTTCTTGCGGTGGGTCTTGACGGTGTCCTCGCTGATCCCCAGGCGTTCGGCCAGCGAGCGCGTGGAATGGCCGCGCAGCAGGTACTGGGCGATATGGCATTCACGCTCGGTGAGCAGGGAGGAGCCGAAATTGTTCAGCGCGGCGTTGATCTGCCGCCCCAGCGCGCTCTCGAAGCGTCCGCCCAGGGCCTCGGCATGCAACTGCCCCCAGTGCCGGCGCACCACCGCCACCACCCAGGCGGCGATGCACTTGAGCTCGGCCACCTGGCGGCTGCCCAGGCGCCGGGTACTGCCCAGGGCCACGGCGATGGACAGCTGGGCGTCCAGCGGCACCAGGTAGTTGAGCTCGTCCTCCAGGTGGGCATGCTGGTAGAACGAGGTGTAGTACTCGCTGCGCTTGAAATGGTCGGGGGCGACATCGCTCAGGCGGTAGCAGCCGGCGGGCATGCCGTCCATGCAGGCGCGGTAGAACGGGCACAGCAGGTAGTAGCCTTCGAGGTACTTCTGCACGTTGCCCTCGGGCAGCCAGGGCCCCTCGTCGTCCTTGGCGAACAGTGCCGACGGCAAGCCTTTGCGTGGGTACAGGAACACTGTGATGGCCTGGCATGGCGCCAGCTGGTTGAGGGCGGCGAACAACGCCTCGACGAAGCCGGGCGTGCCGATGGCGTCGACCACGCGGGCCATCTGCGCGTACCAGTCGGGCGAATTCAGCTGGGCGTTGCTCATTGTTATTGTCCCCGCCAGGGTGAGTGCTGGACGGGATTGTTTCATGGGGGGGACGGGGCGGCTATCACCCTTCGGGGTGAGTCAGGCCTGGTACGTACACACCCATTCACTTGCCTCACCGCAGCCTACCTTCGTAGTTACGTAAAACAGTAGCAACATCCATAGTCGAGCCGTCGGAAAGCAGGACGTCGTCTGCCGCTCGGAGGTGTTCAGGCAGAACGCCTTTCAACATGTCTGGGTAGAACGTATTGGGATCCTCATAGACGCTCCGCAAGTAGAGCGCTGCCTGAGTTCGTGAAAACTTTTCGATTGAGGCGCGTGCTTGTGGATAGACACGCAGATACACACCAAGCTGCGCCGGATAAAGATCTGTCATGTTGGAAATAGCCGCTGCGGACGCGGGCCTCGGGCGGTGGGACGGTTGCCTCAACCTCAATTCATCCGGTAATCGGTTGGCAATCGAGGTCAGTAGATGTCCCCCAACGTTGTTCGCCAATTGGACGGCCTCGGACCGCTGGATCCTGCCTTGGCCTTCGATCACCCGAACGGATAGCTGGGCCAAGGTATTAGGCGAGTCGATAAAATCTTGGAATCTGGGCTGAACCTGATTCCCGATCAAATCGTTCAACCTTGGCAGGAACCGTCTGACGACGCCTCGCCAAAGGCTGCCATTTTGAGGGGAATGCCCAGAGGGATCTGTCGAGTTCACCGGATCATTTAAGCAGTAAGCATAAGAATTAAGACCACCGACTCCAAAAGGGCTCCAGCTATCCGCAGAGTTGAAACGCTTCAGTTGTGGGCTGTAACCGCGATAGCCATTGCCCAACAGGTAATGGCCGGTATAGCCCTCGCAGAGCGCTCCGGTAAAACCCAGCATCGCCATCGTGCGTCCCTGCTCTTTGCTCCCTCCAAAAGGCGAATAGCTGTAGCCAACCTTATCCGTGCGCAGAATCGATTGTTGCTGATCGACTGCCAGAAAGTTGGCATCAATTTTTGTCGAATCGTCTTGCTGTTGATCCATCGCATTCACCTGGCACGTTACGGCAAGACTCCAACATGGCAACCACGCCTCCACTACGCAACTGACAGAAATACCAGACCCCGTGCGCCTGTTGTGCCTCGGTATTCCAGCGTTAAAGTGGAACGACCTAATATGGAAGGTACGCAATCAAGGTAAAAATGCAGCAAGCGGCTGCAGATTTGCCAATTGTGCAGGGTAATTTTGCATGACAGGATCGTTCGATCCGCCCGCGCATTCCAGGACTTCACTTGGAAAATCAATAACAAAGCAGGGAGAACGCGATGACCGCGCACGCTCAACCCTCGGCAACGGATCAAGTACTGGCCGAGGTCCGCAACCACATTGGCCACCTCACCCTCAACCGCCCCGCCGGCCTCAACGCCCTGACTCTGGACATGGTGCGCAGCCTGCAGCACCACCTCGACCAGTGGGCCCAGGATCCGCAGGTGCACGCCGTGACGCTGCGTGGCGAGGGCCCCAAGGGCTTCTGCGCCGGTGGCGATATCCGCTCGCTGCACGACAGCTACAAGGCCGGCGAGAAACTCCACGTGGACTTCTTCGTCGAGGAATACGCCCTTGACCTGTGCATCCACCGCTACCGCAAGCCGGTGCTGGTGCTGATGGATGGCTTTACCCTCGGCGGCGGCATGGGCCTGGCCCAGGGCTGCGACCTGCGCATCGTCACCGAGCGCAGCCGCCTGGGCATGCCCGAAGTGGGCATCGGCTACTTCCCGGATGTCGGCGGCAGCTACTTCCTGCCCCGGGTGCCGGGCGAGCAGGGCATTTACCTGGGCGTCAGCGGCAGCCAAATCAAGGCGGCCGATGCCCTCCACTGCGGCCTGGCCGACTGGTACGTCGACAGTGAAAAACTCGCGGCCCTGGATGACGGGCTCGACCGCCTGACCTTCAGCGCCAACCCGCTCAAGGACCTGCAAGGCTTGCTCGCCAAGCTCGGCACCCAGACCTTGGCGGACGCGCCGCTGGCGACACTGCGCCCGGTGATCGACCACTTCTTCGCCCTGCCCGACCTGCCGAGCATCATCGAGCAACTGCGCGCCGTGACCATCGGGAACAGCCGCCAATGGGCGCTGGACACCGCCGACCTGCTGGAAACCCGCTCGCCGTTGGCCATGGCCGTCACCCTGGAGCTGCTGCGCCGCGGCCGCCACCTGGCCCTGGAAGACTGCTTCGCCATGGAACTGCACATCGACCGCCAGTGGTTCGCCCACGGCGACATCATCGAAGGCGTGCGCGCGCTGATCGTCGACAAGGACAAGCAACCCCGCTGGAACCCGCCGACCCTGGCCGGTCTCACTGCCCAGCGGGTCGACCAATTCTTCGAAGGCCTGTGAGCCCGGGAGTACACAGATGCAAGACCTGGAACTGAGCGAAGAACAGATCATGATCCGCGACATGGCCCGCGATTTCGCCCGCGGCGAGATCGCGCCCCATGCCCAGGCCTGGGAAAAGGCCGGCTGGATCGACGATGACGTGGTACGCAAGATGGGCGAGCTGGGCCTGCTCGGCATGGTCGCCCCGGAGCAGTTCGGCGGCAGCTACACCGACTACGTGGCGTACGCCCTGGCGGTGGAGGAAATCTCCGCCGCCGATGGCGCCACCGGGGCGATGATGAGCATCCACAACTCGGTGGGCTGCGGCCCGCTGCTGGCCTATGGCACCCCCGAGCAGCAGCAGGCCTGGCTGCCGCAACTGGCCAGCGGCGCGGCGATCGGCTGCTTCTGCCTGACCGAGCCCCAGGCCGGCTCCGAGGCCCACAACCTGCGCACCCGCGCCGAGCTGGTCGATGGCCAGTGGGTAATCAACGGCGCCAAGCAGTTCGTCAGCAACGCCCGCCGCGCCAAGCTGGCCATCGTCTTTGCCGTGACCGACCCGGAGCTGGGCAAGAAAGGCCTCTCGGCCTTCCTGGTGCCGACCGACAACCCAGGCTTCAAGGTTGACCGCAGCGAGCACAAGATGGGCATTCGCGCCTCCGACACCTGCGCGGTGACCCTGGACGACTGCCGCATCCCGGCCGCCAACCTGCTGGGCGAGCGCGGCAAGGGCCTGGCCATCGCCCTGTCCAACCTCGAAGGCGGCCGTATCGGCATCGCCGCCCAGGCCCTGGGCATTGCCCGCGCGGCGTTCGAGGCGGCGCTGACCTACTCCCGCGAGCGCATCCAGTTCGGCAAGCCGATCAACGAGCACCAGAGCATCGCCAACCTGCTGGCCGACATGCAGGTGCAAGTCAACGCAGCTCGCCTGCTGATCCTGCATGCCGCGCGCCTGCGCAGCGCCGGCAAGCCTTGCCTGTCGGAGGCCTCCCAGGCCAAGCTGTTCGCCTCGGAGATGGCCGAGCGGGTCTGCTCGATGGCGATCCAGGTGCATGGCGGGTACGGCTACCTGGAAGACTACCCGGTGGAGAAGTACTATCGCGATGCGCGCATTACCCAGATCTACGAGGGCTCCAGCGAGATCCAGCGCATGCTGATTGCGCGTGAGTTGAAGCATTACACGGTCTGAGGCGAGGCATCAGGTCCTGTAGGAGCGGCCTTGTGCCGCGAAAGGGCTGCACAGCAGCCCCAATCCAGGCATGACGCTGAAATTGCCGGGGCCGCTGCGCGGCCCTTTCGCGGCACAAGGCCGCTCCGACACGGGGCGCGCCCTTATGAGATTTATTAGTCTCATATGATACACTTGTGGATATTTCGTCGCCGAACCCCGACTCGAGGTCCCACATGCGTAGAACCCTCCAGGAAGAGCGCCTGCTCAAAGCCCTGGCCCAGGCCATTGTCGTCCACCCCCGCGCCACCCTCAAGGAGCTGGCGGAAACCGCCGGGGTCAGCAAGGCCACCCTGCACCGCTTCTGCGGCACCCGCGACAACCTGGTGAAACTGCTCGAGGACCATGGCGAGCAGGTGCTCAACCAGGTCATCCTCGAAGCCGACCTGGAACACATCGAACCGCTGGCCGGTATTCGCCACCTGATCGCCGAACACCTCAAGCACCGCGAACTGCTGATGTTCCTGATGTTCCAGTACCGCCCCGATACCTTGCTCAACGACGCCGAGGACCTGCGCTGGCAGGCCTATATCCAGGCCATGGACGCGTTCTTCCTGCGTGCCCAGCAGCTGGGCGTGCTGCGCATCGATATCAGCGCGGCAGTGTTCACCGAGATATTCATGACCCTGATCTACGGCATGGTCGATGCCGAGCACCGCGGCCGCGCCGCCAGCGCCAACACCGCGCAGACGGTCGAGCAGTTGTTCCTCAACGGTGCCAGGCCGCAGGGCTGATGACTATCGATCGGTGCCGCCAGCCAATTCCTCGATGCTGATCTCACGCATCCTGAACTTCTGCACCTTGCCGGTCACCGTCATCGGGAACGCGTCGACAAAGCGGAAATGCCGCGGCACCTTGAAATGCGCGATGCGCGCCCGCGCCCAGTCACGCAGCGCCTCCTCGCCCAGCACCTGCCCCGGGTGCAGGCGCACCCAGGCGACGATCTCCTCGCCATAGCGGCTGCAGGGGATGCCGATCACCTGCACATCGGCCACCGCCGGGTGGGTGAAGAAGAACTCCTCAAGCTCCCGCGGATAGATGTTCTCGCCGCCACGGATGATCATGTCCTTGCTGCGGCCGACGATGCGTACATAGCCTTCGTCGTCCATCACCGCCAGGTCGCCGGTGTGCATCCAGCCATCGGCATCGATGCTCTCGGCGGTGGCCTTGGTGTTGTTCCAGTAGCCGAGCATCACGCTGTAGCCGCGGGTGCACAGCTCGCCAATCTCGCCGCACGCCAGGGTAGAGCCTGCGCTGTCGATCACCTTGCTCTCCAGCCACGGCTGGGTGCGGCCGACGCTGGTCACCCGGCGCTCCAGGTCGTCGGCGGCGCCGGTCTGCAACGAAACCGGGCTGGTCTCGGTCATGCCGTAGGCGATCTGCACCTCGCCCATGTGCATCTCGTCGATCACCCGGCGCATCACCTCGATCGGGCAGGTGGCGCCGGCCATGATGCCGGTGCGCAGGCTGCTGAGGTCGAATTCATGGCGGCGCGGGTGGTCGAGCTCGGCGATGAACATGGTCGGCACGCCGTACAGCGCGGTGGCGCGCTCCTCGGCCACGGCCTGCAGGGTCAGCAGCGGATCGAAGGCGTCGTTGGGGTAGAGCAGGGTGCTGCCGTGGGTCATGCAGCCGAGGTTGGCCATGACCATGCCGAAGCAGTGGTACAGCGGCACTGGTACCACCAGCCGGTCGTGCTCGGTCAGCCCGAGGCTTTCGCCGACCATGTAGCCGTTGTTGAGGATGTTGTGGTGGCTGAGGGTAGCGCCCTTGGGGAAACCGGTGGTGCCGGAGGTGTACTGGATATTGATCGGCTCGTGCCGGTGCAGGCTGGCCTGGCGTGCGGCCAGTTGCCCGGCGTCGGTTTCGCCGGCGCGGGCCTGCAACGCCGGCCAGGCCAGGAAGCCATTCGGAGGCGTGGCGGCCAGGCTGACGACCCCGCGCAGCTCGGGCAGGCGGGCGCTGCGCAGCTCGCCCGGCCGACAGGCGCCGAGCTCGGGCACCAGGTCCAGCAGCATGGCGTGGTAGTCGGAGGTCTTGAAGGCGTCGGCGCAGATCACCCATTGGCAGGCCGACTGGCCCAGGGCGTACTCCAGCTCGCTGGTGCGGTAGGCCGGGTTGATGTTGACCAGGATCGCGCCGATCTTGGCGCTGGCGAACTGGGTGATGCACCACTCGGCGCAGTTGGGCGCCCAGATGCCCAGGCGATCGCCGGCCTGCAGGCCCAGGGCCATCAGGGCGCGGGCGTGCTGGTCGACAGCCTCCGCCAGCTGCCGCCAGGTATAGCGCAGGTGCTGGTGGCGAACCACCAGGGCTTCGCGGTCGGGGAAGCGGGCGACGGTGGCGTCGAAGGCGTCGCCGATGCAGTGGGTAAGCAATGGAGTGGCTTTTGAGCCTTGGGTATGGCTGGGCTGGGGCATGGGCTGTCTCTTGTCTTTGTTTTGCCTGACATGGCCCTATCGCGGGGCAAGCCCGCTCCCACCGGTCCAGTGTGGCCGGCGTGGGAGCGGGCTTGCCCCGCGATGGCGCTAGCGAACGAACACCTGCGGCGTGGTGGTCGACATGTCGCCACCAGGCAGCTTGATGTTCTTCACCTTCTCCAGCGTGTTCGGGTCGAATACCGCCAGGTCGTTGAAGGTGCCGCCCAGGTAGAGCTTGTCGCCGGCCTTGTCGAAGGTCACGCAGTAGTAGGTATGGTCGAGGTTGGCGGCCTTGACCAGTTTCTTCTGTTGGATGTCGTAGCGGGCCAGGCGGTTGAGCACGCCATACATCTGGTTCGGGTCCTTGGGCGAGCGCAGGCCGGTGAAGTACAGCTCGGTCAGCTCGGCGAACTCCTGGGTGTGGGCCTTGCCGGTCTTCAGGTCGATGCTCAGATAGCCATACAGCGGCTCGGCGGTGGCCGGGTCCTGCTTGGCATCCTTGAACTTCGCAATGGTGTAGAGCATCGAGAACTCATGCAACGAACTCTGGTGCGGCCAGAAGTACAGCACGTCGGGGGCGCTGTAGCCCGGACGGTTCCAGCTGCGCAGTGGCAGCGCTACGCTGTACTTGCCGGTCTTGACGTCGAGCTTGTAGATGTCCGGCCCGGCCACGTACAGGCTGCCGTCGTCGGCGGCGCGCATCAGGTAGACCTGGCGCGGCATCGGGAAGCTGCGCACGGGCTTGGCGTCGAGGCCGTCGCTGGTGCGGAACACCTCCAGGCGCGGTGGCTTGACCACGTAGTGGTCGTTCAGGCGCTGGCTCGGGTTGACCGTGGCGTAGACCTCCTTGCCATCGGGGCTGATGGCGAAGGAGTACATGGCCTTGCCGACCTCGCCCGGCACGCTGGAGAGGTTGGCGTGGAAAGTGGTCTTGCAGCTGTCCAGGTCGATGCCGTAGATATCGGCGAAATGGTTGTTCAGCACGTAGGCCGTGCGGTTGTCCGGCGCCATCATCGCCGTGCCGGGGCCGAACGAATCGGGCATGCGGCAGGTCTTGTACAGCGTGTCGCTGGCCACCTCGACCACATGCAGGTTGTTCGGGTAGTTGGTGGCGATCAGGTATTCATGGCCGGCCTTCAAGGCCTTGCCTGCCTCGTCGGCCTGGGCCGCCCAGGCGCAGGCCATGGCGGCAATGGTGAGCGCGAGCTGCGCGCAGAATCCAGCTTTCATGCGGTTTCCCCTTGTCGTTCTATTTGTCTTTCGGGAATACGGTGCCGAGGTTGCGCCAGTCTTCGGCGGAGTTGGTCGCCTGGGCGTTCCAGTCCTGGTAGGTGCTCATCATGTCCGGCACCTGGGCCGGCCACCAGCAAGGGTCGGAGCAGCCGTAGAGGTCGGCCTCCATCGGCTGGCACAGCGAGCTGACGCCGCCGAAGGCATCCACTTCCCAGCCCGGGTCGGTGGTGGCGGTGCAGCCGGCCACGGCGCTCATGGCCAGCACTTCGTCGACGCGGTCTTCGGCGGCGGCCTGTTCGAGGATGCGCGCCTTGTTGTTCAGCGGTTTGAGGTGCTTCATGTCAGTGCGCCTTCCTGGGAGTGATGTAGCGATCGATGAAGGCCGGGTTGGCGGCCATGATGCGGCTGTAGACCTCGATGCCGAAGTCGACCCAGTCGCGCATCAGCTCGCAGTAGTGGTAGGTCGGGTGCTGCGGATCGCCGTAGCGGGCATAGCTCTCGTGGTAGCAGCCGCCGGAGCACAGGTTGCGGATGCGGCAGCTGTCGCAGCCGGTGCCGCTGCGGTCCAGGCGCTGCGAGAGAAAGTCGTTGAGCTGCGCCTGCTTCACGCCCTGGCGCACGTTGCCGAAGGTCGGCAGGCTGGAGCCGGTGAAACGGTGGCACAGGTTCAGCCCGCCCTCGTGGTCCACCGCCAGCATCTTCAGCCCGGCCCCGCACGGCAGGGCCTTCTTGTGGCCCTCGTGGATATCGGTGATCAGCTGGTGCAGGTTGGAGAAACCGATGTTGCGGTGCTCCAGCGCCGCCTCCAGGTAGCGCCGGCCCAGGGCCTTCATGTTGGCGAACACTTGCACCAGCTCGTCGCCGGTGAGGTTGTAGTCGGCCATGTCGCCGGAGGTCACCGGGGCGAAACCGACCTCGGCGAACCCCAGTTCGTTGAACAGGTGGTTCCAGATGGTCTCGATATCGGTGATGCCACGGGTCAGGGTGACCCGCGCCCCCACCGGTCGGCTGCGGTAGCGTGACAGGAGCATGTCGGCCTTGCGCCGCACCACATCGTAGGTGCCCTGCCCGCCCACGGTGATGCGGTTGCGGTCGTGCACGGTCTTGGGCCCGTCGATGCTGACCGACAAACCGAAACGGTGGGCGTCGAGCCAGTCGACGATCTCCTCGGTCAGCAAGGTGGCGTTGGTGGTCATGATGAACTCGACCTGCTTGCCCGCCTCGGCGAAACGCCGCTCGCAGTAGGCCACCATGTGCTCGATCAACGCCCGGTTGGACAGCGGCTCGCCACCGAAGAACACCACGCTGTAGCGTTGCTCGTCGGGCGACTCCTTGAGCAGCATCTCCACCGAGGCCTCGGCGGTGGCCGTGTTCATCTTGCGCCCGGCCGACGGCTTGTCGAGGTCTTCCTTGTAGCAGTAGGTGCAGCTCAGGTTGCAGCCGGTGTTGACGTTGAGCACCACGGTGTTCAGCGCCGTGCGCTCGACCTGCTTCAGGGCGATCTCCGGCGTCAGCGGCGAACCGTCGCTGACCACTTCAAGGGCGATCAGCTCGCGCAGGGTTTCCTCGATGTCCTGCCCGGAAAACTGCTGGCCGAGGCGTTGCATCAGCTCCTCGGCGGAGCAGCCCTGGCGGCGCAAGGTGTCGATGATGCCGCCGGTCACCGCGTCGGCGGCGAACAGCGAACTGCTGGGGATATGGAACAGCATGCGGTCGGCATCCACCTGCACTTCGTGCAGGTTGCGTTCGACCAGGTTCAGTAGTGCGCCCATGGCGACCTCCCGGGATTCGATGCGTCAGTTGATGCCTATGGCAGTGGCGGATTGTTCCAGCGTTGCACGGTGACGATCATGTGACCCTCCCCCTGCTGGCCGCCGTCGGCGAGGGTGGCGATCACCTTCAGGTTGCCGGCGTTGTTGGTCATCATCTTGCGCGCGGGGTTGGGCCCTGCCCCGCCCGGCACGAACACGCCATCGGCCTGCATCTGCCCGGCGAACCTGACGTCCTCGTCCTCGACCGCGCGCTCGTTGAACGGCTCGACCTTCCAGCTGGCCGGCAGGTAGCCGATGCGCAGCGGCTGGCCGCTGGCGTCCCTGCCCCAGGCCTCGGCCTCGAAGCGGCCCTGGACCTTGGGCACCGAGGCGCCGTTCTCGCCGATGCGGGCAATGGAGAACGCCGGCACCACCTTGACCTCCTCGACCTTGTCGTACACCGCCAGCGTCACCCCCTTGAGCGCGCCGACCGCCACTTCACGCTGGCCGCTCGCGGCGTTCTGGGCGGCACGCGCCCTGACCCGGATCAGCGTCGGCGTCGACTCCAGCACCTCGGTCACCTCAACGCCCGCGCCCAGGTCGGGCTTGCCGGACAGGTCGCTACCCACCAGGCTGATCTCGCTGTCGCCACCGGCCTTGATGAACGCCGGCTGCACCGCCAGCAGGCGACCCTGGCCGGCTTTCGAGGCACTGAAGTCCAGGCCGCGCTCGTCGTGCTCGGCCTCGAACATGCGGCCCTTCATCTGGCCGTCGATGGCGGCGAACACCTGGCGCAGGTTGGCTTCGCCGACCTTGACGTTGCCGCGCCATTCAAAGCCGTTGTAGAGGATCGCCGAGCCGCTGCCGTTGAACGGCGTGCCGTCGGCATAGGCGCCCTTGAGCTCGACCTTGAAGGTGTCGCCCTGCTCGGCGCTAACCGTCATCACCCCGCGCACGTCACCCTTGGCCAGCATATGGCCGCTGAACGCCCACTGCCCGGCCAGGACCTTCGATTCGGGCCGCGCCTTGAGCCATTCGGCCCAGGCCGGATTGTCGAGGGGGAAGCGCTTGGCCAGGTCCGGCACCATCTGCTTGAGGGCGATATCCAGCCAGTCGCGGTCGCGGGCCTGGGCCTGGTACTCGAGGGACGGCCACTGGCCGAGGTGGAAGTTGACCAGGTGTTCCCATTCCTTGGCCGGGCGCCGCTGCAGGGCGACCCGGGCACCGGAGTGGCAGCGGCCGCACATCTGGCTGAGCTGATCGTCGAAGTGCTCGACGGTGTTCAGCCGGCGCTCCATGGCGTAGCGCACGCCCTCGGTCTCGCTGGGCGCCAGGCCCTGCTTGTCGGCCAGGTACTTGACCAGGGTGCGGCGCTCGTCGTCGCTGATCGAAAGGCCGTGCATCACCTGCATGCGGGCGATGCTCATCAGCCAGCCTTCCGGGGTCTTGCGCTGGTGGCTGATGCGGCTGTAGCTGTCGTTGCCTTCGGGGATATGGCAACCCATGCACTTGTTCTGCAACAGGCTCGGGCCCTGCTCGGCCGCCATGGCCTGGGCGGACAGCAGTGCGGTGGCGACCAGCGCCAGTGTGCCCGCCTGCCGCCGGAGTCGAGTCGTCTTCAAGGTCAGACCTCCACGGTGTTGTTCTTATCGTTATTCGCACGCTTGGATACAGCGGTGTGCATGTGACAGTTGCGATACAGGAAGTGTGCCAGTTGCAGCAAAAATGTTTTGGATCAGTGAGTTGCCTTGGTTTTGCGGGTATGGGCCAGCGTTTGGGGTTGTAGGTGAACGTCCCATTTCGCGACTGGGTGTTTCACCTTGAGACATTTGCCGGGGCTGGCAATGCCGGGGCTGCTTCGCAGCCCTATCGCGACACAAGGCCGCTCCTACAGGGATCGCGGTCTACTGTAGGAGCGGCCTTGTGTCGCGATAGGGGCGCAAAGCGCCCCCAGCACCCTCGAGCAGAACGCATAACCATGTGTATCGCATGCCGTCTCACCCGATCTCAATATGCAACAGATCAACCCTGGTTCTTTCTACTCCCAATCCGGCAAAAGCCACCGCTAGCCGGGCCTTGCCCGGCATCAGAGTCCTTTGGCACGCCCATTGCCCCAGCCCTGGTCACAACCATGACAAGAGGCACCGCCCCATGCATTCCGAACTGCCGATCCTCCCCGCCACACGCGACTTCCTCGCACGCAAGCTCAGGATGCGCATCGGCGCCGACTGGCAGGACGCCGCCAGCGGCCGCACCATGAGCTTGCGCAACCCGGCCACCGGCGAGATCCTCGGCGAGGTGCCCGCGGCCGAGGCCCAGGACGTGGACCGTGCCGTGCAGGCCGCGCGCCAGGCCTTCGACAATTCGGCCTGGAGCAGGATGCGCCCGCGTGAACGGCAGAACCTGCTGTGGCGCCTGGCCGACCTGATACAGCGCGATGCCCGGGAGCTGGCCGAGCTGGAATGCCTGAACAACGGCAAGAGCGCCGCCGTGGCCCAGGTGATGGACGTGCAGCTGGCCATCGATTTTTTGCGCTACATGGCCGGCTGGGCCACCAAGCTTGAAGGCAGCACGGTCGAGCCCTCGCTGCCGCTGATGCCCGACGATCAGTTCCACGGTTTCATCCGCCGCGAAGCGGTCGGCGTGGTCGGCGCCATCGTCGCCTGGAACTTCCCACTGCTGCTGGCCTGTTGGAAGCTCGGCCCGGCCCTGGCCACTGGCTGCACCGTGGTCCTCAAGCCTGCCGACGAAACCCCGCTGACCGCGCTGAAGCTCGCCGAGCTGGTGAGCGAGGCCGGTTACCCGGACGGCGTGTTCAACGTGATCACCGGCACCGGGCTGAACGCCGGCGCCGCCCTGAGCCGCCACCCGGGCGTGGACAAGCTGACCTTCACCGGCTCCACCGAGGTCGGCAAGCTGATCGGCAAGGCCGCCATGGACAACATGACCCGCGTCACCCTGGAGCTGGGCGGCAAGTCACCGACCATTGTCCTGCCCGACGCCAACCTGCAGGAAGCCGCCGCCGGCGCCGCCACGGC
Source organism: Pseudomonas sp. BW16M2 (assembly GCF_014268865.1). NCBI lineage: Bacteria > Pseudomonadati > Pseudomonadota > Gammaproteobacteria > Pseudomonadales > Pseudomonadaceae > Pseudomonas > Pseudomonas sp. BW16M2. The sequence goes on from NZ_JABWRI010000002.1 coordinate 117,101, forward strand.
GATCTTCTTCAACCAAGGCCAGGTGTGCTGCGCCGGTTCCCGGCTGTACGTGCACCGCAAGCACTTCGACAACGTGGTGGCCGATATCGCCGACATCGCCAACGCCATGAAACTGGGCAACGGCCTGGACCCGACCGTGCAGATGGGGCCGCTGATCTCGGCCAAGCAGCAGGACCGGGTCACCGGCTACATCGACCTGGGCCGTGAGCTGGGCGCGACCATCGCCTGCGGCGGCGAAGGCTTCGGCCCGGGCTACTTCGTCAAGCCGACGGTGATCATCGACGTGGACCAGCGCCACCGCCTGGTGCAGGAGGAAATCTTCGGCCCGGTGCTGGTGGCCATGCCGTTCGACGACCTCGACGAGGTGGTGCGCATGGCCAACGACAACCCCTACGGGCTGGGCGCGAGCATCTGGTCCAACGACCTCGCCGCTGTGCACCGGATGATCCCGCGGATCAAGTCCGGGTCGGTGTGGGTGAACTGCCACAGCGCGCTGGACCCGGCGCTGCCGTTCGGCGGCTACAAGCTCTCCGGCGTCGGCCGCGAGATGGGCGCGGCGGCGATCGAGCACTACACCGAGCTGAAGTCGGTGTTGATCAAGCTCTAGCCTGAAAGCCCGTTCCCACAACAGATGGCCTTCAAGGCGTGGGAGCGGGCTTGCCCCGCGATAGAAACACCAAGACCACAATAAAAACATGGAGCACACCATGACGCACAAACTCGCCTGCACATTGGCCCTGCTGCTGGCCTCTCCCCTCACCCAGGCCCATGAACTCTACAACAACGCCGGCACCACCCTGGACGCCAACCTCGAGGCCCTGTTCGGCGTCTTCCACAGCGACGAGAGCTTCGACCAGTTCGGCAACCGCCAGCCCGGCAGCAGCAACTGGCGCGAGGGCTACGTCAAGTACGGCCTGAGCGCCAGCCAGGCCCTGGCCGACAGCGGCACGCTGTACGGTGCCTTCAGCCTGCTCAGCTCCGCCACCTGGGGCGATGGCGACGCCGCCGGTTTCACCCTCGGCAACGAGCGTCGCACCGGCGTCGAGGACGCCTACCTCGGCTGGCGCTCGGGCAACCTGTTCCCGGCCCTCGGCGAAGATGGCATCGACCTCTCCGGCGGTCGCCAGGTCATCACCCTCGGCGACGGCTTCCTGATCCAGGGCGACCCGGTCAATGCCGGCAATGTCGACCTGGGCGCCGATTTCGACCGTGGCGGCGCCTACTACCTGGCGGCGCGCAAGGCCTTCGACCGCACCGCCGTGCTGCGCCTGGGCGGCAAGCAAGGCTGGCGTGGCGACCTGATGTGGCTCAAATCAGACAACCCGTTCCAGGCCGACACCGCCATGGCGGTGGCCAACCTCGAACATGTCGCCGACGCAGGCACCGTGGGCCTGAGCTGGATCCACGGCCTGGATGTCGACCGCCGCTACGCCGAGATCCTCGGCCTGGAACACCGCGACGGCATGGACACGGTGAGCCTGCGCGGGCGCGGCAACCTGGGGGTGAAGGACCTCGAGCTGGCCGCCGAATACGTCACCCAGGACCGCACTGGCGGGCGCGAGAACGCCTGGTATCTGGAGGGCAACTGGACCTTCTCCGAAATGCCCTGGTCGCCCACCGCCACCTACCGCTTCAGCCGCTTCTCGGAGCATTTCGACCCGCTGTTCTATGGCCTGAGCCGAGGCTACGGCACCTGGTTCCAGGGCGAGGTGGCGGCCAACTACGCCGGGCCCTTCAACAGCAACACCCAGGTGCACCATGTGGCGCTCAAGGCCACGCCGCGGGAGGGCCTGACCGTGGGGGCGCTGTACTTTGACTTCGACACGCTCGAGACCGACCAGGGCAACCTGGGTGGGCGCGAGGTGGACCTGTATGTGGAGTGGATGGTCAACGAGCACTGGCTGATCAGCCCGCTGGTGGGGTTCTATACCCCACAGCGCAGTGCGCAGGATGGCGGCGTGCAGTTGGGTGGGCGGGAGAGCGGGACCTACCTGCAACTGGTGGTCGGGACGTTCTTCTAGGTCAAAGACCCTATCGCGGGGCAAGCCCGCTCCCACCGGTGCCGAGTCAAGTCGCACCGGTGGGAGCGGGCTTGCCCCGCGATGAAACTTCAGCAAAAACCCTGCTCGCGCAACCACCGCGCAACCATCGGCTGGTGCGCCTGTGTCACCAGGCGCTCCAGGCCGATGCCAGCCTGCACCCCACGCACCACCGGCGCCAGTTCGACACCCTGCAGGTGCCACACCCCCAGCGGCTGATCCACCGTCACCACTACCTCGGCCTCTGCCACCCAGCCATCACACAGCACCGGGCGTCGCTCCACCCGCACCGCCTGCCAGTCCGCCGCCGCATGCAGCGGCCGGGCATCCGGCCAATTGCGGCGGCGGGCCCAGAACGGCTGTTCACCGCGCTGCGTCTCCTGCGCGTAAAAGTCCCGGCCGATCCGGGCGAAACGCAGGAACAGCTGCTCGACCCGCGTCTGATGGAAGCGCTGTGCCAAGTCCGCCTGTCCGGGTCGTTGCAACAGGGTATTGATCACCACGGGCGCCTGCAGCGCCGAGGACAAGGACTGGAAGATGCCATTACCCGACAGCGGGTCGACCGCCATCGCGGCGTCGCCGACCCGCAGCCAGTCCGGGCCGGCGCAGTTGCCGGCGAGAATCGCCGTGCTGCTGCGCGCATGCACCTGCGCGGGAGCGAAGGCCCGCTCATCGAACAGCTGCGCCACCAGCGCCGAACCACGCCGACGCTCGGCACAGTATTCGGGCAAGGCCGCCTTGCCCGGCAGCTGCGCCGCCGTTGCGTCCAGCGTCACCTGCCAGTAGCAGCGGCCATCGGCCAGTCGCGCCATCCAGGCCCAGCCGTCGTCCAGGCTCTCCACCGCCGAGGCCGGCGTGCCGGGCGCTGCCTGCCAGAGGTTGAGCAGGCTGACGGTCTCCGGCCCGCGCAGGCGACCTTCGCTCAACGGGGCCTGGCGACCACGGGCCTCGACCAGGAAGTTACCGTGCAAGGTGCGGCCGTCGTCCAGGTGTATCCGGTACCCCTGTTCCCGCGCCACTTCGCGTACACGCCCTTCGATCACCTCGACACCGGCGCGGCGCAGGTCGTCGCGCAGGGCCTGGTCGAAACGCTGGCGATCGAGCAGGCATTCCTGGTTCGGTTGCAGCCGCTCGCCGTTCCAGTGCACCTGGCGCGTGGCCGGCGTGGTGGCCTCGGCCAGGGCGGCGCCCAGGCCCGCATGACGCAGGCCCTCCAGCACCCGCTGCGACACGCCTTCCACCGCGGCGAAACGGCGCCAGTCGGACACCACCGTGACGGGGTAGCCCATCCGGCGCAGCCCCAGCGCCGTGGCCGCGCCGGCAGGCCCGGCGCCGAGTACCAGGATGCTTGCTTCAGGCATTGATCGGCCCCTTGCGCTCAGGGCCGGCGAACGCAGCGTGGGTTCTCAGCCACCGCAACAGCGCCTCCCGGCTCATGCCGGGCTCATCGCGCAGCAGGGCCGCCACCCGGCCGCTGAATGCGGCGCAGGCCAGGCTGGCGCCTGCCCCGCCATCGCTGCCGACCGCCGCGCCGAAGTCGGCCTGGGCCGTGTCCAGCCACGACCACTGCCCGGTAGCGCAGCGGGCATCGCCGGTCACGCGGATGACCCCAGGGTAACTGGCCGGGTACACCGGCTCGCCCCGCGCCGGGCTGGAGGCGCACAGCAGCACCCCGGCGGCCACGGCCTCGGCACAGGCCTGGCGCAGCACCGGGCGGTCCTGGCGCAGGCCCAGGCTCAGGTTGACCACGCTCGCGCCGGCTTCCACCAGCCACAACAGACCAGCCGCCACCTGCAAGGCGCTGGTGCTGCCCTGCCCAGCGAATACCTGGGCCAGCAGCACAGGCTGGTCGCCGGACTCGGAGCGCAGTCTCGCCAGCACGGCGCTGCCGTGGCCCAAGGCGTCCGGCAGCGGGTCGCCCTCGCGCAACATGCCCTCTTCGAGCCAGAAGCGACGCGCATCCAGCAGGCCGGCCGCCTGCTGCGGTGAGCAGCCGCTGTCGATTACGCCAATCCAGGGTTCAGCGGCCATGGTCGGCGGGCTCCTTGCTGCGCAACTGCCCGCCGTGCAGCTCAAGGTGCAGGTCGGCGTCGGCGAGGGTCGAAGCGCGGTGGCTGATGAGAATCCGCGTGCGCCCGGCGAACAGCTGGTCGATGGCGGCGATCACCTCGCGCTCGGTGGCTTCATCCACCGCCGAGGTGGCTTCGTCCAGCACCAGGATCGCCGGTTGCTGCAGCAGCGCCCGGGCGATGGCGATGCGTTGCTTCTGCCCACCGGACAGCTGCTGGCCGCGTTCACCCAGCAAACCATCGAGCCCCAGCGGCAGGCTCTGCACCAAGCTCTCCAGGCGGGTCAGGCGCACCACCCGCTCGAGGTCGTCACGGCTGGCCTGGGGCGTGCTGTAGGCCAGGTTCTGCGCCAGGGTGCCGCGAAACAGCACGATGTCCTGACTGACCACGGCGATGCGTCGCCGCAGGGCCTGCAGGTCGAGCTCGCGCAGGTCGACGCCATCGAGCAGGATGCGTCCGCCATCGGGGTCGTAGAAGCGCTGCAACAGGTCGATCAGCGTCGACTTGCCGACACCGGAGGCGCCACTGATGGCGACCTTGGCCCCGGCCGGCAGGCAGGCATCGACCTTGTCCAGCACCCTGCCCTGGCGCCCGTCGTGGGCGAAGCACACCGCGTCCAGTCGCAGCTCGCCAGGCCCCTGCGGCATGGGCTTGGGATCATCCGCCTCGCGCACCGCGACCGCCTCCTGCTTGAGCTCCATCACCCGCCCCAGGCTCACGGCCATCCGCTGCACCGCCACGTACAGGCCCAGCAGGCTCTGCACCGGGCCGACGGCCATGCCCATGTAGGTGGAAAACGCAATCAGCGCACCCAGCTGCCAGGTCCCCTGGATCACCCACCAGCCGCCGACCAGGAACGCGCACGCCCGGCACCAGGAGGTCAGCGTGCCGGGCACCGCCTGGGTGAAGAACTCAGTGACCTGCACCTTGAGCAACTGCCCCATGTAGCCCTGGCCCAGCCGGTCGAGGCGTTCGGCCTCGCGCTGCTGCTGGCCGGCGGCCTGGATGAACTTCATCGCCGGCAGCGTCTCGACCAGGAACGACGACACGTCCGCCGAGCGCTCGCGCAGGCTGCGCACCTCGCGCTCGACCTTGCGCCGCATCCAGCGCAGCCACAGCACCTCGATCGGAATCAGCAGCGCCAGCAGCAACGACAGCTGCCAGGACAGCATCAGCATCAGGGCCACGGCACCGACCAGGCCGATCAGCGCCGACACCGCCGAGAACAGCGAGTCCACGGCAAAGCGCTGGATCTCGGCGACATCGCCGTCCAGCCGCGACAGGATGTCACCGGTGCGCCGCCGCCCGTAGAAGGTCGGCGACAGCCGTTGCAGGTGGCGGTACAGGTCGTCGCGCAGGGCGAACAGGATGCGCCCGGACAGCCGCGTGTGCAGGTAGCGGTTAACCCCGGCCAGCACGGTGCCGAGCAGGCCGGCGACGATCATGATCGCCGCCATGTGCCAGAGGGTCTGGTAGTCCTTGGCCAGCAGCCCCTCGTCGATCAGCGTCTTGACCAGCCAGGGTTGCACCAGGGCCAGCAGCGAGGCGCCCAGGGACAGCGCCAGCAGCACGCCGATGGCGCCACGGTGTGGACGCACGAAGCCATACAGCCAGGCCAGCGCCTGACGCATCAGCGCCGGGTCGCTGGATTCGATCAGCCGGGAAAACAGTCCGCCCATGGCTCAACCACGCAACTGCTTGAGCTTGCGGTACAGCGTCGCGCGACTGATGCCCAGGGCCTCGGCCGCTGCCGAGACATTGCCCTGATGGCGGGCCAGGGCGGCGCGGATCAGCTCCAGTTCGTTGTCGCGCAGGCTGCCGGACGGCGCGGCGCCGCTGGCCAGTTCATCGAGCAGGCAGTCGGTGAGGTGGTCGAGGGTCAGCACCTGCTCGCCCTCCTCGCGCATCGCCAGGGCGGTGCGCACCACCATCTCCAGCTGGCGGATGTTGCCCGGCCAGTCGAAGTTCTCCAGCAGTGCCACCAAGGGCGCATCGAGGCTCACGCCCCTGGCCCCGGACTTGTCCAGCAGGCCCTGGATGAGCGTCGCCAGGTCGCCGCGCTCGCGCAGTGCCGGCAGGCGCAGGGATACGCCGTTGACCCGGTAGTAGAGGTCTTCGCGGAACTGCTGGTCGGCGACCAGGCGCTTGAGGTCACGGTGGGTGGCGCAGATCAGCGCCACATCGATGTCCTGCTCGTCACCGGCCCCCAGCGGCGCCACCCGGCGCTCCTGCAGGACACGCAACAGGCGCGCCTGCAAGGCCAGTGGCATGTCGCCGATCTCGTCGAGGAACAGCGTGCCGCCATGGGCCTGCATCAGCCGTCCGACCATGCCGCCGCGACGCGAACCGGTGAAGGCACCCTCGCGGTAACCGAACAGCTCGGACTCGATCAGGCCCTCGGGAATCGCCGCGCAGTTGACCGCCACGAACGGCTTGTCGGCCCGCGGGCCAGCCTGGTGCAGGGCACGGGCGGCAACTTCCTTGCCGGTACCGGTTTCGCCCAACAGCAGCACCGGCAAGCCATTGGCCAGGCCCTGGCGGGCCATGCGCAGGGCCCGTGCCAGGCGTGAGTCACCACCGGCCAGGGCCTCCAGGGCCTGGGCCTTGGCCGGTTCGGCCGGCCTGGCGGCGCGCGTCGGATCACTGATACGGCCATGCCGTGGCAGCTGCAAGGCACGGAAAAAGAATTCGCCCTTGGCGGTCTGCACGCTGCTGACACCGCCCTGCCACAGGCGGGCAATGAATGCCGGCGAACGCTCGCCCAGCAGGTCGCTGCTGCGCCGCCCAAGCAGTGTCTGGCGCGGCATCTGCAGCAACTGGCAGGCGTTGTCGTTGGCCGCCAGCACCTCGCCCTCCAAGCTCAGCGCCAATAGGCCCTGCCAGGCGCTGGCCAGGTACTGCGGCCGACTGTGGAAGGCCAGCACCAGGTGCTCGGGGTGATACAGCCCGAACAACCGGCTTTCGATATTGCCGGCGGCCAGCAGCAGCGTGGAAAGGCTGTCCTGGGGCTGGGCCATGACGCCTTCGCGGGTCACGTCGAGCACACCGATCACCTCGCCACGCGGATCGCGCAGGGGCACCGAAGTGCAGGAGAACGGGCTGAGCCGGTCGAGATAGTGCTCGCCGCAGTTGATCAGGGTCGGCTGACCCTCGACCACCGCCGTGCCGATGGCGTTGGTGCCACGCAGGGCCTCGCTCCAGCAACTGCCCGGGTGCAGGTCGCGCAGGCCCTCGCGCTCGAGTGTCTGCTTCTGGCCCTCGATGGCCAGCACGTTGGCCTGGGCGTCGCCGAGGATGACGATGCCGCTCTTGCCCTGGCGCTTGACCAGGTAATCCAGTTCGGGGGTGACCGCGTCGATCAGCAGCCGGTTGTGCTCCAGCAGCGCGCGCAGGTCCAGGCCATGGCGGATGCCCAGGCCCACCTGCTCGCCCTGCAGGCAGTCCAGTCCATGGCCGAGGCTGCGGCGCCAGGAGGCGTCGATCTCGTCACGCAGCATGCCGGTGGGCAGCTCGCCTTCATTGGCCAGCTTCAGGCGGACCAGGCGGGATTGCTGCAGCGGGTCGTTGGCGTTTGTTGTTGGAAGTTGTCTCGCCATTGCGTGCTCCAGGGGTGCCCCGCTCGGGCGGGGCAATGGGCATCGGATTTTTCGGCAGTGTGCGTCAGAATTCGTTGGCAGTCATCTAGTACGCACAAGCCACGCCAGCAGCCGTGGACCTTGCAATCCCCCCGCCGCACCGAGACAATGCGAGCAATTACCATTTACATCATGGATCCCGCTCTATGTCGACGCTCGACCGCTCGGCGCTGCACCAGCTGTACAGCGAAAACAACGGCTGGTTGAAAAGCTGGTTGCGCGCGCGCCTGGGCAATGCCGCCGATGCGTCCGACCTGGCCCACGACACCTTCCTGCGGGTCATGACCGCCCGTAACCAGGCCCCTATCCGCGAGCCGCGCAGCTACCTCAGTGCCATCGCCCGCGCGCTGCTGATCGACAAGGTTCGCCGCCGCGCCATCGAGCAGGCCTACCTGCAGGCCCTGGCCCTGCGACCCGAACCGGTCGAGGTGTCGCCGGAGATTCGCCTGTCGATCATCGAGATGCTGGTATCGGTCGATGCAATGCTCGACGAGCTCGGCCCCAGGACCCGCGACATCTTCCTCGCGGTGCAACTGGAAGGGCTGACCTATGCGGCGGTCGCCGAACGCTTCGACGTCTCGATCACCACGGTGAAAAACCACCTGATCCGGGCCATGACCCGCTGCCTGCTGGTGGTCGAGAGCTGAGGGCTGGTCAATGGATATGAAGACACTCGAAGCGGCCGCGACCTGGTACGTGCAGCTCAATGACGGTGATGCCGACACTGCACGGACCCAGGCCTGGCAGACGTGGCTGGCCGCAAGCCCGGCGCATGCCGAAGCCTGGGCGCGGGTGGAGAAGCTCCAGCGGCAATGGGCGATGGTGCCGCGCCAGGCCGCGCTGTCGGGCCTGGGCGCGGCCCAGGCGCAGCGTCGCGACGTGCTGAAAGTATTGGGCATGCTGCTGGCCATCGGCGGCGGCACCTGGCTGGCCAGCGAGCAGGTGCCCTACCGCGCCCTGCTCGCCCAGCAGCGCACCGGCACCGGCGAGCGGCGCTCGCTGCGCCTGGAGGATGGCTCGCAGCTGGAGCTGAACGTCGACACCGCGCTGGATGTGCGTTTCGATGCGCAGGTACGGGCGATCCAGCTGTACTGCGGCGAGATCCTGGTCAGCACCGCCAGCGACCCCGCCCGGCGCCCGTTCATCGTGCACACCGACAACGGCAGTGTGCGGGCGCTGGGTACGCGGTTCAGTGTGCGTCAGCTGGCGGAGCAGACACGGGTCGGGGTGTTGCAGTCGGCCGTCGAGATACGCCCCCGGCACCACCTCGACCAGGTGCTGCGCCTGGACGCCGGACAACAGGCCGGCTTCGACCGCGACACCTTCGCCCGCGCCCAGCCCCTGCCCGCCGACTCGACGGCCTGGGTCCAGGGCATGCTCAGCGTCAACGACTGGCGCCTGGGCGACTTCATCGACGAGCTGGGCCGCTACCGAAGCGGGGTGCTGCGCTGCGCCCCGGCCATTCGCGGCATGAGCATTTCCGGCTCGTTCCGCATCGACGACACCGACATCGCCCTGGCGAACCTGCCCAAATCCCTGCCGGTGAAGCTGCGCTACCTGAGCCGCTACTGGGTCAGCGTGGAACCTGCCTAAGTCCTGAACGAAAAAAGTTTTCCGCAATCTTGCTGATTTCGATTCTCGTCCGTCCATGACACAAGCCGCGACGACAGCGACTTTCCGCCATGACACGCAAGGATCACCCAATGCCCGCTCCCCACCCCACCGTCCGCCTGCGCCTGGCCATCCGCCGGCTCGCCTTTGGCCTGTCCCTCGCCACCGTGCCCTGCGCGTTGCTCGCGCCGGCCCATGCCATGGCGAGCAGCCAGAACACCTACCATATCGCCGCCGGCCCCCTGGGCAATGCGATCACCCAGTTCGGCGTGCAGGCGGGGGTAACGATCTCGTTCGACACCGAGCAGACCCGCCACCTCAACACCGCCGGACTCGACGGCAGCTACAGCGTCGAGGAAGGCCTGCTGCGCCTGCTCGCCAGCAGCGGGCTGCAAGCCCAGCGCCAGGGCAACGGCGGCTATGTGCTGGTCCCGGCCGACAACGGCGCGGCAATGGAACTGGGGCCGTTGACCATCGACGCCAACCGCCTCGATGCCACCAGCGAGGGTACCCAGTCCTACGCGGCGCGCGCGGTGACCATCGGTAAAGGCGTGCATAGCCTCAAGGAAACGCCGCAGTCGGTCACTGTGATGACCCGCAAGATGCTCGACGACCAGAACCTCAACACCCTGGAGCAGGTGCTGGACAAGACCCCCGGCATCACCGTCTACGACTCGCCCATGGGTGGCAAGTACTTCTACTCCCGTGGTTTCAACCTCGACGGCCAGTACCAGTACGACGGCGTGCCGCTGGATGTGGGCGGCAACTATGTGCAGGCCAACAGCTTCTCCAGCGACATGGCCTTCTATGACCGGGTCGAGATCCTCAAGGGCGCCGCTGGCATGATGAAAGGCTCCGGCTCCTCCGCCGGCGGCGTGAACTTCGTGCGCAAGCGCGGCCAGGACAAGGCCCATACCACGCTGACCCTGTCCGCCGGCACCTGGGACAACTACCGTGGCCAGGTGGATGTGGGCGGCCCGCTCAACGAATCGGGCAGCGTGCGCGGCCGCGCTGTGGCGACCCTGCAGGACCGCCAGTACTTCTACGACAACGCCAAGCGCCAGGACCAGGTGCTGTACGGCGCCCTCGACTGGGACGTGACGCCCGACACCACCCTGGGCGTGGGCCTTGCCTATGAAGACGTCGACGCCTCGCCCTGCTACCACGGCCTGCCCCGCTACGCCGACGGCAGCGACCTGAAGCTGTCGCGCTCCACCTGCCTGGGGGCCAGCTGGAACGACCTGCAGAGCCAGCGCACCACCGGCTTTGCCGACCTCAAGCATCGCTTCAACGACGACTGGACGCTGAACTTCGCCTCGGTCTACACCCACAACAACCAGAACATCGAGTACGGCTACGCCGAGGGCGCGGTGCCGGTGGGCGCCGGCAGCGCCGGGATCCGCCGCTATGCCGGGCGGTTCGACTACGACCAGGACGACTACGGCTTCGATAGCTACCTCGACGGCAAGTTCGAGGCGTTCGGCCTCGAGCATGAGCTGATCGTCGGCGCCAACGCCAGCCGCCAGCAGACCCACGACTACTTCGCGCTGATGGGCCTGAGCGGTACCCAGAACCCGTTCGATCCGTCGCCGGCCTTCCCCCACCCGTCCAAGGAGGCGTTCCTGACCGCCCCCAGCCGCGGTGGTAGCGTACCCACCGACTCCACCACCACCCAGTACGGCACCTATGCCACGCTGCGCCTGAAGCTGGCCGAGCCACTGACCCTGGTGCTCGGTACACGGGTGAGCTGGTACCGCAACAAGAGCGACTCCTACACCCAGGCCTGGGACTACTGGGTCCACAACCGCAGCCAGGAAAACGGCCAGGTCACCCCCTTCGCCGCCGTGCTCTACGACCTCAATGACGAGTGGACCGCCTACGCCAGTTACGCCGACATCTTCCAGCCGCAGAGCAACCTGGTGAATGCCCAGGGCCAGGCCCTGCAACCCAAGACCGGCGCCAACTACGAGCTGGGCATCAAGGGTGAGCTGTTCGGCGGCGCGCTGAACACCGCCTTCAACCTGTTCCGCACGGTCGAGGAGCACCGCGCCGAAACCGACTTCGCCGACACCTGCCTGGGCTCGGGCGACCAGTACTGCTACACCGACAGCGGCAAGGTACGCGCCCAGGGCTTCGAGGCCGAGGTCAGCGGCTCGCCCGTCGAACGCCTGCAGTTGCTGGCGGGCTACACCTACACCCAGACCAAGTACCTTAACACCATCAACCAGACCGACCCGACCGAGCTGACCTTCAGCTCCAGCTTCATTCCGCGGCACATGCTCAAGGTCTGGGGCGACTACCAACTGGACGGCGCGCTCGAACGCTGGACGGTCGGTGCCGGGGTTTCCAGCCAGAGCGACAACTTCCGCCGCCAGGGCAACCTGAGCATCGAGCAAGCGGGCTACACCTTGTGGAGCGGCCGTGTGCAGTACCGTCTCGACGAGCACTGGAGCCTGGCGTTGAACGGCAACAACCTGTTGGACAAGCGCTATTACTCGACCGTGGGGGCTACCGGCTGGGGTAACTACTATGGTGAGCCGCGCAACTTCATGGTGACGCTCAAGGGGAGTTTCTGATGGGTGCAAGATGGGGCGGCGCAGTCGAAACCGCCCCTGCCCGTTTCACACCCTTTTCAGCATCCCCATATGCGCATCATCCATCAAGGCCTTGGCCATATCGCTCAGGTAGTGCGATACACAGACCAGCACCGGTTCGTTGTCCATCACACCGATGAAGGACGCCCGGCGGGTGCTGTCGAGCAGCACGGAAGCCTGCTCCATGGCATGGCTTGCGCAGTTGCCGGGCTCGGCACGGAACAGGCGCGTACCTTTGGTGGAGCCTTCCAGGCAGGTGCAACTGCCGACGGTCCAGCCGAGCTGGCCGTAGTCTGCTGGGGTTTCGTTGTCCATTTGCGAAATCCTCTCTCGTGGAAAAGCCATAACTCATTGATTTAGCTAGCCCCTGTAGGAGCGGCAGCTTGCGCCGCGAAAGGGCTGCGCAGCGGCCCCGGCAATTTTGATTGCGGCGCGGAACCTGGGGCCTGTGGCAGCCCTAGTCAGTGCAATGTGTACGACGGCGGCCGCGCACTCATCTGTAGCTGAGCCAGTGCCGACTCCAGCAGCATGCGGGTGGCATCAAGCTCGTGCATCATCGTCAACATCACCAGAGTGGCCGGTGATTTGGGCAGGTGGCTAAACGACTGATGGGCAACGGCCAGTGCGCACATGACGTACTCAGTGGCCTGGACGAGGGTGTCTTCAAGGAGATGAGGGGATTCAGCGGACGGGGGTGGATCCGGGACGATCTTCAACATGACTTCATACTCGACGTTCATGAATGATCAACCAGACACCCATTCACCTGCAGGAGGATGGGTGGCGGCTACGTGCGGGTCTGCAAGTCCGGGGAACATCGAGCGATAACCCGGCCGGCCCGAGGGCCAACCGCACGTAGCCACCATTGAGCACAACCACTGGAAAACGCCAGCGACTCGAAGGTGAGTACAGTTCGATGTTCAGACGGACTTGCAGGCCCGGTCGTTGATTTGGCAACGACCCAGCGAGACTAGCCGCCACTTCGAGGGCGCAACAGTGGCCAAAGCATGCTTCGGAAATGGACTACTCGAAATAGGGAAAATCTGGTTCATCCATGTAGGACGCGCCAACGAATCATTGGCCGGACTCTGCACTGCTCGAAGATCGACCCTTGGCAGACATTCATAGCCAAAAGCAGTAAGTTATGTGGGCTTCAGCAGAGCGAGAAACCGAATGTTCAACCGGCTATCAATTGCCAGTCACAAGTCCAAGTACAGCCAAGGCTACTACCCCACCTTTGCGATTGACGGATCACCCCTTGAGGTTTGGCTACCCAGGCAGAATGCGGATGCCGAACTCCACCTTGTAGCTGCCCACTCCGGTTTGCACAGTGATGAAGACACCTTGTTGATCTGGGATCGGATCTATTCCACGGCTCCAGGATGGAAGACCTTGGTGCCTTTGCTGGTATGCTCGGATGACCTGGACCTTACCTGCACCGTGATTGTCGCTGAGCAATGCGCCCGTGAGCATGCCGTTCACTGGAGTCGATTTGGTTTGCTAAGGGACCTGATCACTGTCGAATCCCCTGCTGTTGACTGGTTCGACGCGATACCCTGCCTGACTTTTGAAAGGTCGCATTTTCACAGCGTGCTGGATGAGTTCAGAATGCAGGAAAACATCGAAATGTACTGGGACTAGCCTGACCAGCAAGCGATTCGAGATCCGCACTCCCAGTCTTGAAATACATTAGGCCACGTCGCTGATGCCCACACCGGTCCCCCACTCCGATATCAATGCCTTGATAGGTACAGCGCACGATCGCTCGGTGACCCTGGACGATTTATCGGTTTACTGCCGAAGCCCAGACCTGCGATCTGCCGATCTGCTCAATGCCCTATCAATCGAAACGGCCCGACGATTCATTTCGGGGGCAATATCGTATGAGGCTGGCGATAACATCATGAATGGCCTATTCACCGCCATTGTCGAACTGGGCACGGACGAGGAGATGCCACAGCCGGCATTTGATATCTACCTGGCATTCGACGAAGGGGAATACCACCATTCAGGGGATTCGGAACACATACAGCCGTCCGAGCGGTATACCAGACCGTATTTGACGGAGATCTTGAAAGACCTCGATGGCGTTCAGTGATCCAGGCACACGGTTCAAGCTTCTGTCCAAGTGTGACCTGGATCGGTGCAACTGTCCGACCCAGATCACCGGGGTCTGTTTCACACCTTCTTCAACATCCCCATATGCGCATCATCCTTCAATGCCTTGGCCATATCGCCCAGGTAGTGGACGCCCGGCGTGCGCTGTCGAGCAGCACGGAAGCCTGCTCCATGGCGTGACTTGCGCAATTGCCGGGCTCTACGCGGAACAGGCGCGTACCTTTGGTGGCGCCTTCCAGGCAGGTGCAGCTGCCGACGGTCCAGCCGAGCTGGCCGTAGTCTGTAGGGGTTTCGTTGTCCATTTGCGAAATCCTCTCTTGTGGAACTGACCGTCACTCAATGATTTAGGCCGACGCTGGGGGTCTGTGGCAACCCTGTCAGTGCAACGTGTATGACGGCGGTCGTTCACTCATCTGGAGGTGGGCCAAAGCCGACTCCAGCAGCATGCGGGTGGCATCAAGCTTGTGCATCATCGTCAGCATCACCAGGGTGGCCAGTGATTTGGGCAGGTGGCTGAACGACTGATGGGCGACGGCCAGTGCGCACATGACGTACTCATTGGCCTGGACCAGAGTGTCTTCAAGGAGGTGGGGGGATTCGGTGGACGGCAGTGGATCCGGGGCGATCTTAAGCAAAAATACCTCGCAATGTATTAGACAGCCCCCAACTTTTCACTTGCAGGTAAAAGGCGGCAGCTACGTGCAGGTCTGCAAGACCGGGGTATTACGAGGCGAAAACCCGGCTGACCCAAAGGTCACCCGCACGTAGCCACCATAAACCGAGACCCACTACTCAACGCTGAGGATCATGGTGAGCACCATCCTAGGCTCTGTACGAAAAGTATCTGCACTCGCCCATACGGCGTTGAAACGGGGCTCGGAATGCTCATGTACTCCAGTACACTCCGCTTCCTCCCCCCGTTTCGCCTTGTCTGGCCTTCGCGCAGACACATTTCGTACAGACCCTAATACCGCGCAGGCTTGCAGACCGGGCGAAACAGGTGCAAGGCCGCTCCAGGATCCTACTCTCGCCCCTCAAATCGTCGTCTGCTCAGGAACAACCCTATGCCGAGCGGCACTGCAAGGGCAGACATCAATCCCAGGTCAATGCTCTGCAAACGAGTCTGGCTCAGCGCAACACAACCAATCAGTCCAGCAATGACCAACGCAACGCCTAGCCACTTACGCAGCAAGTATGGCCTCATGAACCGTTCAAATAGAAAAGCCAGTGCAACGAAGATGACTGCCTGCGTAAACTCGGACATGTGCACCTCCTCTCAAGCCCTGATGATAAGTGATTCGGCAGTACGCTGCGGGCCAATCCCTCCACTTACCTGAGCCTGAATGCTCACGACTACGTCACCAGCATGGTAGGTGGGTAAGACGTCATTAACGTAAGAGCGCACGCCCATACCTACAGCAGTACCGGCGGCAAGCCCTGCTACTGGCCCGGCCAGATTGCCCACAGCACGGGCAGCACCACCGAAAGCGGAGAGCGCCAGGTTAGCAATGCTGGTGCGCTGGGTATTGAGGGTGTCTGCTTGTTGACGGGTCAGCGGTTTGGAAATACCTACCATCATCACGCAGGGCAGGTTTTTGGCCTGCATCTTGTCGTACACCTCTACGACTTTGCTAGTGACTTGGTAATGGGCATGCTTTGCTTCGCCAAAATGCAGCTCGCGCAAGCGACCGCGGTCACTGTCGGTGAGAGTGATCTGCGAAATGTTGAACACGATCCCGTGGTTGCCCATGTACTGGTGTGTCCCTTCAAAGTTCATTAACGCTTCCTTACAAAATAAGCGGAGATTCTGAACAGTCGGGCATCCAGATGCAGCTGAAAGTTGACACGTTCTCTATAGAAGCAGTCTTGTGCTGCGAAATAGCTGCATAGCAAGAAGCCGAAACTCATGGGTCGGGGAGAATCTTCATGTTGAAACCCTCTAGTTACGCTGATCAGCCCGCAACTCATCGCTTGCAAACGAAGGGGTGGCGGCCACGTACGGGCCTGCAAGACCGGGGCAACTAGAGCAAGCCCGACTGACCCGAAGGTCACCCGTACGCAGCCACCGTGATGCACGGCCAATGCCTTGAGACCAATGGCAATGGGTGATGCTGATCTAGATGTCCCGCTCAGGCTTGCAGACCCGGTCGCTACTTTTTTGTAGCGACCCAGCAAGGCAAGGCTAGACCTAGGTTGGATGGCGTAAAAGCGGGTAGAGCATGCTTCGGAAACGGACTACTCGAAATAGGGAAAATCTGATTAATCCCTGTAGGACGCGACACGGGATCTCTCCCCTGCCCGTCTACCCAGCCCCAAAAAAGACGGTTTACATCTCACCCAGAGCTTGTAGAGATTCCCCCACTTTTGGTCATCAGGTTTGAGAAGGTGCATATGCCCTACATCATGCAAGCTGCCATCCTTCTGGTACTGGGCTGAACTCCTACAAGCATTACCAACGTGGGAGCGGGCTTGCCCCGCGATGCGGCGTATGGCACCGGCATTGCCGGTGATCGCGGGGCCAGCCCGCTCCCACGCTGTCCAACA
This sequence comes from Pseudomonas sp. BW16M2, assembly GCF_014268865.1. Classification (NCBI taxonomy): domain Bacteria; kingdom Pseudomonadati; phylum Pseudomonadota; class Gammaproteobacteria; order Pseudomonadales; family Pseudomonadaceae; genus Pseudomonas; species Pseudomonas sp. BW16M2. The sequence goes on from NZ_JABWRI010000002.1 coordinate 133,711, forward strand.
ATCAGGCTGCGTTGAAAACACGGTCTTGGAGCAATGTCCGCCTCGGATCGAAACGAATAGCCCGAGTGTGCGCGCAATCTCTCGGACCTAGCCTGCGCTGGCTACAGGTTGATCAGCTGCGCAGGCATCTCAGTCAGGTCAAGCGGCCCCCTTCGCCTGCTGTTCCAAATGCACCTGCAACGTCGGATCGATCCCCAACGCACTGGCCAACTCATCAAGGTAGGCCCGCTCCGCGTCCTGCTGGTCATCCACCAGCATCACACTGGCCAGGTACATTTCCGCAGCCATACCCGGGTCCTGGGCCGACTGTGCCACCTCGGCGGCATCGAGGGGCTTGCTGACTTCCTCATCCAGCCATTGCTGCAGTTGCGGGTCGCTGGTGTGACGTTTGATCTCGGCGTAGATCAACTGTTCTTCCTGCGGGTCGATGCGACCGTCAGCTTTGGCTGCCGCAATCAGCGCACGCAAGATCGCATGGCTGTGATCCTCGGCCTCGGGGCCAGACAATTGATCCACGGTACGCACGGCCTGTTGCGGGGCTGCCGCCTGGCTGCGCTGCCAACTTTGATAAGCCTGGAACGCCATCATGCCCAACGACGCCAGAGCCGCGTAATTGACACCGCCAGCAGAGCGTCCCTGAGCGGAAGCGCCGGCGTTGCCACCACCGCCACCCAGAAGGCCACCCAGCAAACCACCAAGGCCACCACCGCCCCCTGCCCCACTGCCACCTCCAAGCAGCCCTCCCAGCAAGCCACCCAGGCCATCTTGCGCTGACATACCGCCGCGCCCTTGTTGCGCTTGCGAACCCTGCCCGGCCCGAAGCAACTGCTCCAGTAGATCACTCGTGTTCATGGCACCGCCCTCGGTCGGTAGTCGTCGCCCAAACAAGCAACGATAGCCCCCGCAAGGCGAACCGCCATTACCGTCTGGCCGACGGGTAAGCGGGGGCTTTCCGAGTGCAGCGAAATAGCATGACCGCGCCCTGCGACTTGAACCGGAAGCAGGGGCTGGACCGCCTCTATTGCGGCAGTTTCGCGATCACCTTGATCTCGAAGTCGAAGCCGGACAGCCAGGTCACGCCAAGAGCGGTCACCGTGGGATAAGGCGCCTCACCCCAATACTCGGCCGCCACCTCCCAGATGGTTTCAAACTTCGAGTCGGGGTCGACCATGAAGATGGTCGTATCAACCACATCCTCGAAACTACTACCGGCCTCGGCCAGGATCGCATTGAGGTTGGCGAAGGCCAGGCGAACCTGCGCCGCGAGGTCCGGCTCGGCCGAACCATCCTTGCGGCTGCCGACCTGACCGGATACGAACAGAAAACCGTTGGAGCGAATCGCCGGCGAGTAGCGGTGCAGCTCGTACAAAGCATGGCGATCGGGTGGGAAAACGACATCACGTTTACTGGACATTGCTTACCTCGTTCTGGGCCATCGCGGCCCGGTGTTTACGGTGAGGCCACTATAAAAAGGCCACCTACCTGGATAAACGGGCAGCGCTGGTCATGACTGTTTGTATACTCCAAACAATCCAGGTGCGAACGAGGCGTGGAATGGACCGATTCGATGCAATGCAGGCGTTTGCCCGAGTGGTGGAAACCGGCAGCTTCACCAAGGCCGCCGCCACCCTGCACATGAGCAAGACCACCGTGACGCAGCTCATCCAGCAGCTGGAAGCGAGGCTGCGCGTGCGCCTGCTCAACCGCACCACACGCAAGGTCAATGTCACCGCTGACGGCGCGGCCTACTACGAACGCGTGGTCCGGCTACTGGTCGACATGGATGATGCCGAGACCAGCTTGTCCAGCGCATCGATGATACCGCGCGGACGGCTGCGGGTGGATGTACCCAGCCCGCTGGCGCGAATGCTGCTCATACCCGCCTTGCCAGAGTTTTTTGCACGTTATCCAGAAATCCAGCTGACCGTGGGCGTGAGCGATCGCATCGTCGACATCATTGGCGAAAACGTCGACTGCGTGGTGCGTGGTGGCGAGATCACTGATCAGTCCCTGGTGGCAAGGCATGTGGGCGATTTGCAGCTCGGCATGTATGCCACGCCCGGCTACTTGCAGCGCTTCGGGACACCGGTGCACCCCCGTGAGTTAGAGGAAGGCCAGCACAAAACCATCGGCTTTCTCTGGTTTCGTACAGGTAAAACCTTGCCCTACGCGATGCAGCGGGGTGAGGAGCGCATAGAGGTCCAGGCCCGCCCGCAACTGACGGTCGATGACGGCAATGCGTACCTTGCCGCCGGCCTGGCTGGCCTGGGGATGCTCTGGTTGCCGCAGTACATGGCCAAACCACACCTGTTCAGCGGCGAGCTGCTGCCGCTGTTTGAAGACTGGCACATGTCGCCAATGCCGATGTATCTGGCCTTCCCGCCGAACCGCCATGTCAGCGCCAAGGTGCGGGTGTTTATCGACTGCATAATCGAGCTGATGGCCGAGCATGCGCCGGTGGTTGGGTGAAACGGGGGTAAAGGCGTTTCAGGATCAGGCACTCGAAGTTTCCGCTTTTGCCCGCTTTCTGCCAGTGCGGTGAAGGGCAGCTACAGATCACACGCCTCAATGCACCTCTCCAGCCGACATTAGCCCTAATAGTCAAAGCGTGAGTAAAAGCGGCCTTGCTTTAGCATACTTTTAGCTTCGGGCGCACCCGTCCCCGTTACGCGATAGCAGATAGGGGTTGGCGGGCCGGAAATACTCCTCAACCAGTGCTCGTAGCTTAGGCTTGGCCTCTTCCCACGTTGTTGACTCGCCCCTTAATCGCAGCAACCTCTCACCAAAGTCGTAAGGGTTCAGGCGCCGACCCGTAGCAAGCTGAACCTCTTTATCGTCTGTGTCGTAGTAACTATGCATCTTCGAGTTCTGACCGCTATAGTTGTAGAACCGTACCAACCGTCCTTCATCATCCCGTTGCGCGTGGCACTTGGCGAACGAGTCCTGAACGATATGAAGCATGACGCCGAGAGCAATGCCTTGGGCCATCGCCTGATCGAAACGGTAGTCCAGTAGGTCCCCCGTTTTTCGGGCACCTGGAAGAAAGAACTTTTTCAACCCTGGCACCGGAAGCTGTGCAATATCACTCTTCAGATCAAACTCCCCCAGCGACACACGGAACTCAAACTCCATCCACATCTGGATGTTGTCATAGGTTTCTCCGGCCGACTGGTTGGCCTGAGCCATTGCATGCCAGAACTGCAAGTCGCCGAAATGCCCCCGCGCACCGATAGGCTGTCGAATCGCCCAGTGCGTATCTCTTCGGTATCGATCTTTATCTAGGTAGGCATAGGTCAACATCAGGATATAGCAATGAACGTCTTTAGCCTGGGTCACCCTGAGCACACGATCCTCGCAATTACCGGCATTGTCCGAGAGATAGAAAGCGGGAAAGTCGTTCCATCGTACACCTTTGAGAACATAGTTCGGGTTGACCCCCTTCGCCCGTATAGATTCACAGGGCGAGCCTGCCGCTCCGCAATTCAGCGTTTTTTGGGTGATCGATTGATGGACCGGATATTTGCCGTCGAGAAAAGGAATGGTGGCACGGGGCTTGGCTGCGGCTGCCGTATCGAAATAGTCGTCAACGGTATCAAGCTGCAGGCCGAATGCGAATAAATTAGTTGCAACAAGTAGTGTTGCAAACATCCATAGGGCACGCAATATCTTTGGCATGGTATTCCTTCCAATAGTTTGATATTACACGCAGTATTGACCATAGCCGCTAACGCTGCAAAAAATCAAGACCTACGGATGCCGCGTCATACGGTCCATGTCCATGGCGGCAACTTAACGTCTATTTGCGAACAACTGCTACACAGCGGATACGGGTCTGTCCTTATCTCGGAATACTAAAAACGAACACTCCGAGGCATCTACTATTTCGAATAGTCCGTCTCGAATCGCTTCTTGAGAGCAATCTTCGCAACAGGCACACGTGCGTCGGAGATGACTTGGATCTCAGCTTTCGCCTTGGCGTCTTTAGCGGATAAGGTGCCAGTCTCCGCTACAGAAAACTTTTTGTACAGCGGTGTGATGACCCCTTGGGTGAATGGGCCTACAAGTCCGCAAAATACTGGCCTTGACTCATCGACTTTTGCATCATAGATTGCCGTGTCCCGGTGATCAAACGCCAGCTTGAGCATATAAATACTCGCTTTCACGACTTGACCAAAAACTGCAGATGGCACAGCAACAGTTATTGCGCACATAAACTATTGAAACCAGGGGTTCGCCTTGATTCTCAGTAGCCGACGCCCGCAAGTCGAACCTTTCTGAGTCTAAGAATTATCTACTGCCTGCTGTTGGGTCACTTGCCCGAAATGCCCCTAATACTTCAACCCACGCCCGTGATTATTTTCCAACTTTGTAGCGTACCTTCTGGGTAAGGACTTCTCCCCCTAGACTGTATGACGCAATCATGTCGTAAGCCCCCTCCGTGCGTGCGGATGTCGCGACAGTGAAGCAGGTGTTGTTGGGAGTAGTCTTACCGGTATTTTTTATGATATCGGCCGCAGGAATTTGCTGCGGAGGAGTACCGTCAGTAATCCGATAGAAATTTGCTGTCACCGTAGTTACCCCCCGTGAGTGATACAAGCAGTACTCACCATCATTAATGGTCGGAGCAAAATTACCATTAGATGCCAAGGGAGACACAAAGGTGACGCCCGAGCCACTTAATGTTTCGGCCTCCCTTGCCTCCTCCAAAGCTTTCTTGGCAGTTTGATAGTTCTGGCTGAAGGCAAGGGGGCCACCACGGACTTTGATCATATTCTGGATGGAGGTTTCTGCCTGCGTGAGCAATTTACGCTTTTGCCAAAGCGAAGCATCACCGCCTTTGACTATGGATAAGGAAAGCCACGTTTTATCGATGAAGAGCTCAGTCGAACCTTTCCTTGCCAACACATGATCTGTGAAATCCAGTTCATCGCTCTTAACCTCTGTCAGCGCCTCATGATCAGGTGTGTCAGTCCAGCCACGTCGCATAGCTGTCGGAACGAGCATCGTGATATCGCCGATCCAGGCGAAGGGGTTCCATGTTTTCGCCCCATCCGTCATTTGCATGTAACAATTTGCGGGAACGCAGTGCTCTTTGTTGATCAGCACGTAGTCGCCAACATTCAGTGGGATATATGATCCATTGTGCTTCATTCTCGACAGCTCGCCAGCATTGCCGGTAAAGCTCATGTCGATTTCCATAACCACATCGTCCTTGTTCAGGCTCAGAAGGCTCTTGGCGATTTCCTTGGCAAAAGCTTGCTCAGACGCGGTTACCGGGTTAGCCAAAGACAAGGTTTGAGTGACGGACTGAATAAAGTCTAAAAACGCCGCAGTATTTGCATTCTCTCCTTGATCATACTCCAGCACCGTCAACTTCATGTTGAGATGATCGGAATCCAGAGTTTTAGGTCCGTAAAGCAGCTTATTGAGAAATGGTGTTCCAGCTTTATCAGCCACACCAAAATATGGACCCAGCACACGGGTAACGGTATCGGATTCGTTTCCGCCGTTAGTTTCAGTAAATTCGGCGACAACGATAACTTCGTTAACCCCTCCCGCATCTTTCAAATACTTGAAATAGCCATCACTCAGATAGATAGCAAACACATCAGCACCAGCCTTATCTGCACTAGACTTACGAATAGTCAGTTCGGAATCAATGGAATTCCCAAACATTGTCTTATTGAAAGACATCTGCCTCGCCGCTTGAGATCCAGGTAGCTTTGTTGCCTCAGTCGCATCTGCTTTGCGATAAATTTGTGTTGTTCCGGTTGGAACCGAGAAGCAGCCAGTCAGAACGGGAAAAATCGCCAGGACAGCGACCACAGGCAAGCACCGGAGACTATCGTAATGGTTCATCCCTATACTCCTCCCTGAGCCAGTTGAGGTGAGATCAAAATGACAGCATCACCCGCTTTCAGCAAGCGTAGAACGGCCCGCTGAAAGCGCAAGTAACGGGGAATGGGTATTACTCCAAAAAATTCGCTTCTTGCACCTTCCTCTATGGAAACTCCGACCCCGCCCCCGGAATAGCCAACGTCTCAATGGCGCAAGGCCGATTTTTTAGCCGTCAAACGGCTCAAAACCAAAGCTTTGCCCGAATGTCAGCCAGTTAAGACTAGGTGTCCTGTCTCGGAAATACGTTCTCTTTTGGCGAGTGGCTTGGGTGTTCGGGCAAGGCGCCGCGACGAGCCATAGCAGGACTATGGCGAGGAGTGGCAACGCAGGCCGGGCGCCCAAGATGCCGCCAAAAGTGAACAGCTTATTTCCGAGACAGGACACTAGCAATCTATTCTGAGAATAGCGTTGTCACCATCATTCAGAGCAGCTTCCCATCGAGATATTGCTATAGAAGCTGGCCCAACCACCGTATCAATCATCTCCTGTCGCTTGGTATTGTAATGATTTAATAACTCATTTCTTTTTGAGGTTACCGCACCAAGATCATCAAGATACTGCGATTGTGTCCCATGATCGTAGAAACGACCCATTTGATAGGGTTCCCTGCACTCTATCATGCATCGCGAACAAGGCGGTTTTACTGTCCAGGCCTCAATCGATGTAACGGCAGCTATGCGCGTATTCCATACTTCTACCGCCTGATTCGCGAAGTTTTGAACTATTGGAATAGTTCTTGCTATGAGATCTCTAGCGCGCTTGAGTTCCCCTATGTCTTTTCTCGATTTGTACTTGACTAGATGGACCAGAAGCTTAAAGCTAGTAGCGGAAATGTACGGAAAGATAGCCACAAACCCAATCCCTTCGCTTCCAGTATAGGCATCTGCGCTTTTGCCTTCAGCTAATGTTAGACGAGCATCTTCTTTGATACTGGCCCCTTCATAGTCTTCAAGGTGCATCTTGACAGCACTTAGGGAAGCTTGGATTTCATCAATCCTGCTATCCAATATTGCCTTTGATGTATGCGCATTAATTTCTTGAACAGCATCTCTAACAATGCTTTCAAATCTATCCCCGAGTTGATCAAGCTGCGACCTGAGGCTTTCACCATCAAGGTATGCTTTGGCTATGTTGGCGATGATCGATATCATGCCACCGGTAGAGGTAGGCTCTAACATTATGGAGGCGAGTTGCTGCTCTACCGCCCCAGCGTGCATGGGTTGCTTGCCAATGTCTGCCATAATGCTTTGATTATTTATGCTGAATCCAGTAACCTCGAATAACTCCACTTTTACATCCTCCACCTAAAATAATGCGCAGAGCTAAATTCATCCATGCCCATCGGATTGATTGTTAGGTGCGCGCTTGGGTAATGTTAGCTGGAGGAAGATTTGCGAATATATTCTTTCACAGGAAGCTATAGAGCCATTTGCTATAGAGCTGTTTTGCTAGCGTAAGTGAAGGATTGCCAGGAAAGGACGGAGCTCATGATAGAGGAAGCTAGTTTGAATTTGATAAAAATTGGTACTGAATCACCCGTAATTTCGTAGATAGCTTGAACGCTCACTTTTGGCCAATTGCTGCCTTTCGCCACCGGCAGCGATGGGTCGATAGCTGCCGGTAGCGGCCAATCACTTTCGCCCCAAGGCAGACACTCGCGTCGCCCACGCCTGAGCTCTACCCGTCCAGCCCTGCCCACCTCAGTTCCGCCACCAACACCTTACGACGAAACACCTGAGTCCGCCCCTCTAGCACAACCACCCAATGCCGCCTCAGCCTCAACCCGCGCTTGAATCCACTCAACAAACGCACGCACCTGCACTCGCCGCATGTTCTCCCCGCGACCAACCAGGTAATAAGCAAACCGCGAAGGCCATTCCCGGTCCACCGCCACCACCAACCTGCCACTTCGCAGATCCTCTTCCGCGAGCTGTACCTGTACCAGGGCAATACCCTGCCCACTGACAGCCGCACGCACCAACAGCAAATCCTCGTCAAAACTCGGTCCCCGGCGGCTACGGTGATCGGGCTCGACACCATGAGCCCGCAACCACAGCGTCCAGTCGGCACGCTCGGCGTCCTGCAGGAGTGGGTAGTGCAGGCAGTCCTGCGGCTCGTCCAGCGCCGGCCCGCCAGCAAGCAGACCAGGGCTGGCCACCGGCAGCAGCACAGGCGCCAGCAGCGGTATCGACTCCAGCCCCGGGTAATCGCCCAAGCCATGACGCAAGGCAATATCGACAGGCTCCCGGTGCAGATCGACAAGCTCGGCCGTGGATTGCACCTGCACGTCGATCTCCGGGTGCAGCGCATTGAAGTCCGCCAACCGCGGCACCAGCCAACTGGACGCGAATGACGGCTGGGTGCTGATCGTCAGGGTGTTGGCCCGTGTCAGGGCTTGAAGATCGAGCAGCGCGCTTTCGATCTGGCCAAACCCGCGTGACAGCCCCGGATAGAGACCCGCGCCCGCCTCCGTGAGCTGCACGCCATAACGGCTGCGGGTCAGCAAGGTGACCCCGAGGCGATCCTCCAGCAGGCGAATCTGTTGACTGATAGCACCCGGGGTCACGCCCATGCGCTCGGCGGCGGCCTTCAGGCTGCCCAGCCGAGTGGTTTCGGAAAAGGCACGCAACGCGAGCAACGGCAACACGGCACCCATGCAATACCAACCTTAGAAAAACTGATTTGAGCAAGTGGAATGATCGTTCGTAAACCACCTGGATGATACCTAGCATAGCGTTGTGCCAGAGACATTCGAATCAGTTTTATTAAGGTGAACAACATGCCGGACCCTGCGTTTGTGCTTTACACCGACAGCTCCCCCAACGGTTTCAAGATCACCATTGCCCTCGAAGAGCTGGGGCTGCCTTATCGCCTGGTCCACGTGAACATCGACCTGGGCGAGCATCGCCACGAGGATTTCCTGGCACTCAACCCGGCAGGCCGCATCCCGGTGCTGGTAGACCGCAAAGCCGGCATCGTGCTGTTCGAGTCAGCCGCGATTCTGTTGTACCTGGCGCAACACAGCGGCCAATTGCTCGAACAGGCAGCACAACCGCGGTGGGCGGCAATCACCTGGCTGATGTACCACAGCACCAGCATGGGCCCGTTGCTGGGTCAGCGCGTGCACTTCGAGTGCTTCGAGCCCATCCCCAATCCTGCGGCGCAGAAGCGCTATCGCGCGCTCACCGAGGATGCCTTCGCGCTTCTCGACCAGCAGCTCGCCTCCCGTCCATGGTTGGCCGGGGACTCCTATTCGATTGCGGATATCGCCAGCTTCGCCTGGCTGCACATCGTCGAGATCGTTGGTTTCGACTTCAGCGCCTACCTCCATCTGAACCGCTGGTACCGGCAGATCGAGCAGCGTCCCGCCGTGCAACGCGGTATTCGTCTCCCGGCGCCAGCCACCGGCCCCTGACTCCCCGACCAAGGAATGTCCATGACCCCTATCAGCACCCAGGGCGCCAGCGCCGATGCCTTCGCCCTGCACCCCGGTTACCGACGTATGTTCGCCCACGGTCAGTTGACCCTGGGCATCTTCCTGCCGCTTCGTTTCTATGACGGCGATATGGGCGTGCTGCACGGGCAGGCGCAATTGGTCAGCGAGATCGACCGCCTGGGCTTTGCCACCGCCTGGGTACGTGATGTGCCCTTGTACGACCCTGCCTTCGGTGATGCCGGCCAGGTATTCGATCCGTTCACCTACCTGGCCTATCTGGCGGCCCATACCCGCAGGATCACCCTGGCAACCGGCAGCGCGATTTTCACGCTTCGTCACCCCATCGACCTGGCGAAAGCCGCGACCAGCCTGGATTGCCTGTCTGGTGGACGCCTGGTGTTGGGTATCGCCGCGGGCGATCGACCGGTGGAGTTTCCGGCCTATGGCCTGGCCCATGATGGTCGAGGGGAGCGCTTCGCGCAGAGCGTGGACTACTTCCGCCGACTGCTGGCCGGCCATCCTGCACCGATCCATTCGCCACTGGGACAGCTCGATGGCGCCAAACTGCTGCCCAGCGCCGTCACTGGGCGGATCCCGCTGCTGGTGACCGGTTCATCGCGCCAGTCCTTGAAGTGGCTCGGTGAGCAGGCCGACGGCTGGATCACCTACCCCGACGCCACCCACAATATCCTTGGGCCTCGGCGCCTGGCCGAGAAGATCAGTGCCTGGCGGGCGCTCATTCCCGGTGGAGGCTTCCGCCCGCATGTCACTAATGAATGGATCGACCTGGATGAGGACCCGACCTTCCCGCGCACGCCACAACAAGGTGGCTACGTGTTGCGCACAGGTCGTAACGGCCTGATCGATCTGCTGCATGAGTGGCGTGACGCCGGGGTCAATCATGCGGCACTGGGCATGCAGATGGCGCGGCGCCCGCCGTTGGAAATCATCCAGGAACTGGCCGAAGAAGTGCTGCCGCTGTTTCCCTCATTGGCAGGTCCAGAACCCCATGCGCAAGCCTGGTAGCCGAGGCCAGACCATCACGGCCTCACGCAGCGCCGCTCAGCCATATCACCGGTATGGCTGTTTTTCATAAGATGCATCAGAGGTCAGAAACAGGCACTCGACAATCACCCCGACAAAGAACGTCCTGATGTGATGAAAGCCCCCGTTGTCGTACCATCGGCCCATCGACAGAGCGGAGGTTGATAGGGTGACGGGGCAGAGCAAACGGATCGTTGTCATTGGCGCAGGCATCATGGGCGCATCCCTGGCGTATCACCTGGCGCGTAAAGGCGCGAAGGTCACCGTGGTCGATGCTGAAGGCATAGCGTCGGGCGTGACCAGCCGCTCATTCGCCTGGATCAATACCTCATTCTCCGAGTCCGACCCCATCGCACAATTGCGTGGCGCCGCCATCGAGGCGTACCGCCAACTCGAGACTGAGCTGCCGGGCCTGACGGTGCGATGGACAGGCGCCTTGTCCTACAGCGAGATGTCGAGTGCAGCGCCGTCAACTGCAAGTAACCCGCCTGAGGCTAACAGGCTCTCTCGATCACAGATTCAAGACCTTGAGCCCAATCTCAAGCACCCGCCTGAGTCTGCCTCATATGCACCAGCAGAAGGCGCGCTGGACCCCGTGGCCGCTACCCATGCGTTGATCGCTGGTGCCGAGGCCCATGGCGCGAGCATGCTCACGCGAACGCCAGTGCTCGGCCTTGCAGTCCAGCATGCAAAGGTGACCGGCGTTGAAACTGCAATGGGCATCATCGAAGCCGATATCGTCGTCGTGGCAGCCGGGACAGGTATCACGAAGCTGACGGACAAGCTGGACGTGCCGCTTCCGATAGTGGCCTCACCTGCCCTGCTCATCCGCTACAAGACACAACCCGACCTGGTGCGCACCCTCATCTCCAGCCCTGCAATGGAAGTGAGGCAGACTGCGCAAGGGACGCTGCTGGCAGCAGAAGATTACCTGGACGACACCGTGGAAAATCAGCCGGCCGCGATAGCGCTACGAACGGCCAAGGCCATTCAAAACGAGCTCCATGGCGTCACTTCCATAGAGCCTGAATGGGCGGGTTTCGGGCTCAGGCCCATGCCTGCCGATGGTATTCCCATCATCGGTTATCTACCCAAGGTGGGCGGCGTCTATGTGTGTGCAGTGCACCCCGGCGTTACGTTGGCGGCGATAGTGGGGCGACTCGCCAGCGAGGAGATCATCGATGGCGAGGTTTGCAGTGCCCTGGGGCCATGTCGGCCAGATCGCTTTGTCCCAAGTCCAGTCAAGTGATGCGCGACTCCGACCGCTCCCCGCCTGTTTTAGCCTTGCCGCCGCTCGGCGACTTTCCGTACAGGTGTAACAGCTAAACCCTACTAGATCGACTGCATCAGGAAGGGAACAGCTTGCTCAGACAGCTGAGTTTTTTCTTGTAGGAACGTCGGGCTTGCAGCGCCTCTTCCAGCGTCACCGCAACGAAGCGGGCCTTCTGGTTGGGTTGCATCTGGCCGACCAGGTCGAGGTCGGCGCTGATCACCGTGCCGATCATCGCGTAGCCGCCACCGGACACTGCATCGCGATGCAGGATGATGGGCTCGAGCCCTGCCGGCACCTGGATCGAGCCGATCGGGTAGCAGCTATCGACGATGTTCGAAGGGTCGGAGCCGGCGCCGAACGGCTGCTCGCGAGGCTGGAAGCTAAGCGGGCTGCCACCCTTGAAGCGATAGCCGATGCGATCGGCCTCCGAGCCGACGGTCCAGGCTTCGGCGAAAAAGCTGTCCGCCGCCGCCAGGGTCAGGCGCTCGTAGTACAGCCCCGGCACCACCCGCAGGGTGATCTCCCCTCCCAGCGACTGTCGCAAGGCCATGGGCAGACTCGCCCCGACACGCCCCTTGCCGCTGGCGGTGCCGATCGGCAGTTGATCACCAATCACCAGCCTGCGCCCCTGGAAACCACCCAGCGCCCCCAGCGCGTAGGTGGAACGACTGCCGAGCACCACCGGCACATCGATACCGCCGGCCACCGCCAGATAAGCCCGCGCGCCAGCCTTGGGGAAATCGAAACGCAGCACTTGTCCGGCCTTCACTTCAAAGGCTGTGTCCAAGTGCATGTCCACGCCATCGACCTTCGGCGTCATCTGCGCACCACATACCGCCACCAGGGCGTCCTGCTGAAATTCCAGCTCCGGCCCCAGTAACGTGCACTCCAGTGCCGCCGAATTGGCCGGATTGCCCACCAACTGGTTGGCCGCGCTCAGGGCGTACTGGTCCAGCGCCCCGGAAGGCGGGATACCCAGGTGGTAGTAGCCTTCGCGGCCGAGGTCCTGCACCGAGGTGGCCAGACCGGGTTTGAGCACCTTGATCATGCCAGCACCTCCTGCAGCGACTTGGGATAGCCGATCGGGTCGGCGAGGAACGCATCGAGCGAGAACTCCACCGGACGGATGCGCAGACCGAAGCGCCCGGCTTCGACCTCGGCCACGGCGTGGTCATAGGCATCGCGGTCCATCGGCCTGAACTGCACGATGTCGCCGGGACGGAAGAACACCATGTGTTCCTTCAGGTACGCCAGGTTCTGCTGCGGGTCGTAGATCGGTGCCGGAGTGACGCCAAACATCTGGTAGCCACCGGCGCCACGTACCGAGTAAATGCAACCGAAGCAGCCGCCATGGCCCAGGGTCAGTTTCGGCGTGTCGGTACGCGGTCGCAGGTACTTGGGCACCTGCAACTGGCGTTCGCGCTCGACCATCTGGAACATGAACGGCAGGCCCGCCACGAAGCCCACCATCGAAACGAACCACGGCGCGCCACTGTGGGCGGCGATGAACGCCTCGACGTCGGCCAAGCCGTTGACGCGCGCGGCGTACTCCAGGTCCGTGGCATTCGGGTCCTGGTGGCGGTCGCGAAAGCGCATCAGGGTTTCGTGGGTCCAGGGATCGTTGTAGAGCACCGGGATCTCGATGATCCGCGTGTGCAGGGTGCGCTCGGCCACGGCCTGGGCCTCGGCCCCCTTCACTGCTTCAAGCAGATCGGCCGGCGCGATGCGATCCGGGTCAAAGCGGATCTGGAACGAGGCGTTGGCCAAGCACACGTCGAGCACGCCATCGAGGGCCAGACGCTCCACCGCGCGGGTGACCGCCATGCCCTTGAAGAAGGCTTCAAGGGACATGCTGTCGCTGACTTCGGCAAACAGGTGTTCGTCGGCGCCAAAGCTGTAGCGAATCGGACTGCTCATGCTGCACCTCCGCTCCGGCGCTCGGCCAGCCAGGTTTCCAATGTGCCGGTGTGGAAATCGGCGGTGTGCAACCAGGGTTGCTCCAGCAGTTCGCCGTGCAACGACAAGGTGCTGGCCATGCCGGTGAGCGTGGTCTGCTCGACCGCCAGTCGCGCGCGGGCCAGGGCTTCGGCGCGGTCACGGCCATGAACGATCAGCTTGGCCAGCAGCGAGTCGTAGTATGGCGGCACCCGGTAGCCTTGATACAGATGGCTGTCGACACGCACGCCCTCGCCTTGTGGCCAGTTCAGCGCTTGCACAAGCCCTGGGCTTGGGAAGAAATCCCGCGCGGGGTCTTCGGCGTTCAGGCGCATCTGCAGGGCTGCGCCGTTGATCTCGATATCGCTTTGCTTGAGTCCCAGTGGCTCGCCACCGGCAATGCGCAACATGGCCTGGACCAGATCGATACCGGTGATCAGCTCGCTGACCGGGTGTTCCACCTGGATCCGTGTGTTCATCTCGATGAAGAAAAACTCGCCGGTGGCGTCATCGTACAGATACTCAAGGGTACCGGCGCCCTTGTATCCCAGCGCCTCGGTCAGGCGCACGGCGCTCTCGCACAGGGCCTCGCGCTGCTGTGCATCGAGGACCGGCGACGGCGCTTCTTCGAAGATCTTCTGGCGACGGCGTTGCAGCGAACATTCGCGCTCGAACAGGTGCACCGCCTGCTTGCCGTCGCCCAGCACCTGCACTTCGATATGCCGGGCCTTGCCGATGAAGCGCTCCAGATACACCGCGCCATTGCCAAAGGCGGCCTGGGCTTCGCGCTGGGAACGGGGGAATTCTTCGCGCAACTGTTGCAGGTTTTCCGACAGGCGAATGCCGCGTCCGCCGACTCCGGCCGAGGCCTTGATCAACAACGGAAAACCGACGGAGCTGGCGGCCTCGACCGCCGACTCCACATCGAACAGTTCATCGGCAGAACCGGGCACCACCGGCACGCCCGCTGCTTGCGCGGTCCGCCGGGCCTCGGCCTTGTCACCCATGCGGCGGATGGTCTCGGGGCATGGGCCGACGAAAATCGCACCAGCCGCAAGTACGGCTTCAGCGAATTCGGCGTTTTCCGAAAGAAAACCGTAACCAGGGTGCACCGCGTTGGCCCCGGTGGCCTTCAGGGCACCGAGCAAGGCCTCGACATTGAGGTAGCTCTTGTCAGCACGGGCCGGGCCGAGGATGTGCACTTCGTCGGCCATGCGCGCGGCCTGGGAGTCGGCGTCTGCTTCGCTGCACGCCGCCACGGTTGGAATCCCGAGCGCTTTCGCGGCACGGATGATCCGCACGGCGATCTCGCCACGGTTGGCGATCAGCAGTTTACCAATGCCTTGGGTCATGGTCGTGCCCTCACGCGTCTTCGAGTGTCGCGATGACCTGACCCGGCTCCACCGGATCACCGTCTTCGACCAGAAACGCGTCCAGGCGCCCTGCCGTACCCGCGGTCAGTTCGGAAAACTGCTTCATGACCTCGATCAGGCCAATCACCGTGTCGGCGCTGACGCTGGCACCGGCCTCGACGTAGTTCGGCGATTCCGGGGTGGCCTTGCGGTAGAAAGTCCCCGGCAATGGGGTGATGACTGTGTGCTGCGCCATGTCTGTTCCTCTTGGAATAGTTGTAGAAAGGCAGGCAAAAAATCTGTGTGTCGAGCAAACCCTGGCGTCTGCGTGCCAGGTGTCTTCGATTGCGTTATCGCGGTGCGCGCACCTCGATCCTCGCGCCGTCCAGCGCTTTGCGGGTGGCCTCGACCAGTGCCAGGGCACCGGGTGTATCGCTGTGCAAGCAGATGGAATCGAACTCGATCGCCAGGTCTTCACCTTCCACCGTACGCACCACGCCTTGCTGACAGGCACGCAGCACCCGCGCAGCGACTTGCGCGGGGTCGTAGGCACGCACATTGCGGGTGAAGACGATGGAGCCGCTGAGGTCGTATTCGCGGTCGGCGTAGAACTCGCGGATCACTGGCTGGCCGAGCTCAGTGGCGATACGCCAGATCGTCGAGTCGGGCATGCAATACAGCAGCAGCTCGGGCTCCAGGCGCTGCAGGTTTTCCACCAGCAAACGCGCCGCTTCCTCGTCCCGGGCCAGGTGCATGTACAGCGCACCGTGGGGTTTGATGTGTTGCAGGGCCACGCCTTGAACTCGGGCGAGCTCACGCAGGGCGCCCAGCTGGTACAGCATGTCGTCCACCAGCTCCTGGGCCGATGCATGGATGTGGCGGCGGCCGAACCCGACCAGGTCGCGAAAGCCCGGATGGGCACCGACGGCCACGCCCAGGCGCTTGGCCTGCTCGACCGTGCGACGCATGGTGCCGGGGTCGCCAGCATGGAAACCGGTGGCGATGTTGGCCGAGCTGATGAAGCCCATCAGTTCGTTGTCGACGCCGTCGCCGATCGTCCACGGACCGAAGCCTTCGCCCATGTCCGAATTGAAATCTACTGCCTGCATGACACCTGCTCCTGACGCTTGTGACTTCATGCAGAGCACGTTAAGTTCCAGCCACCCCCTTGGGAAGATCTATTATCCGAGGGGATATCTTCTGAAAATCAGATACCTCATCAAGCGGAGTGTTCATGTCACTGACCCTGCGCCAGGTTCGCTACTTCGTCGCCACGGCCGAGATCGGGCAAATCTCCCAAGCTGCGATTCATTTGAATATTTCCCAGTCGGCGGTAACCACTGCGATCAAGGAACTGGAGGGCATGCTCGGCACGCTACTGTTCCAGCGCTCGGCCCAGGGCATGAGCCTGACCGATGCCGGACGGCACTTTCTCAATCGGGCCTATGTGATCTTGCGTAGCGTCGACGACGCCCTCAACAGCCCGCTGCCGGACGTTCGCGCCACCGGCCTGTTGCGGGTAGCGGCCAGTTACACGGTGATCGGCTACTTCCTGCCCCATCACCTGCAACGCCTGGAACACTGGCACCCGGACGTGGCCATCGAAGTGCACGAACGGGAGCGCCAGGCCATCGAGCAAGGCCTGCTGGAAGGCGAATTCGACATGGCGGTGGTGCTGACCTCGAACCTGACCCACCCGGACATCGTCTCGAAAACCCTGTTCAACTCCGAGCGCCGGCTGTGGCTGCCCAGCCATCACCCGCTGTGCGAACGCTCGGCCGTGAGCCTTGCCGACGTCACACAGGAGCCCTTCATCCTGCTTACCGTCGACGAAGCCGAACAAAGCGCCATGCGCTACTGAGAACATGCCCACCAGCAGCCCAACGTGCGAATCCGCACCAGCTCTGTGGAAGCGGTGCGCAGCATGGTGGCCAACGGCAGCGGCGTGGCGATTCTCTCCGACCTGGTACACCGCCCCTGGTCGCTGGAGGGTAAACGCATCGAAACGGTGACCATCACCGACAAGGTCACCCCCATGAGCGTCGGCCTGGCCTGGCATCGCGAGCGGGAATTCAGCCCGGCGATGCACGCGTTCCACAATTACTTCCACGACGCCTTCCTGGCGCCGCAACAACTTTCCGCACGGCGCTGAAAGCTACGAAAGCCTATTCGAGTGATGGGCAGACGTGACGTTGCAAACGACCACTTTCGGTGGCTGTGAAATGGCGATTAAGACAGGCTGAGGAATGCGTACATACTGGTGTCCTGTTGTGATGCCGCTATCGCCCCATAGCCGGGCAGCTAACGGTCAGACACCGTCAGCTTTCAGCGCCGAAACTGCCTCAAGCAGTTGGCCATCGAAGTACTCCGTGCCATCGCGGGGCTCTGAATCCAGCCGCCGCATGGCCTCGACCAACAGTTGAGGAACTGCGACTCGCTGGCTCAGAAAAGTTGCGACCATGAGATCTGAAAGCGCTTCAAAAGGCGTGTCCCAGGCATCTCGACAACGCTGTAGCAACGTTGTCGACGCCGCACCTTTCCAAGGACCGATGAGGCTGGATACTGTCGTCATTCAATCCATCGCTCCGATAGTAATTGCGCAATTTCTGGCCCCAAACGGTTGTGTGAGGACTGTTTGCTCAGAGAAATGAGCGTACTCGCTGCCATTCCTTCCAGCACTCTTCTGGGACGATGTCCTCGTAACCCCGCTCTTTTTCCAACGCGACGGCGACACTGAAGGGTATTGCTGTCGCGGTTGCATTATCGCGAATCTCAAGCACCTCACCCTCGTTGAGCTGGGAGCCTTTGCGATCCTCCGCCGCCTTGAGCAGGGATACAAGCGCCGGAACAAAAACGAGACACAGCGGATCGGTGGACAAAGGTTTGCCTCTTGCGAAGTTGATTGGGACTAAGGATGCAGCTTATAGACCCGGGCAAGCACACGTAAAGCCCAACCCCACCTTGGCTGCTTTGTCAGGCAGCCACGGCGATTCGCTATGGGTCGATAGGGCTCACTCGAGAATGGCCGCTTTCGGCCCATAGCTGCCTCTCGCGAAAGGCAGCAATCGGCCAGAAACTGCCAGTTATGGCAGACTCAAATCGATCTAAAGCAGCCCTGTGGAATGGAAAGCCCACAGTAAATAAGGTGACCGACGTCATGCCACAACCTACCAATTATTTTTTTGCGAATGTAAGAAAAATCAACGAATTTCGTCCTGGCGTCACCTCGCTCGTGCTTTTTGGCCTAGAAGTCGAAGACGATGACCCGGTATATCTTGAGATCCGCTTTGAGGACTACGAAGCGCTCCAGATTGAAGGTGACCACTTAATGCTTGGATTAGAAGAGGCAATGGAAAGCGCCGAGCTTGAGTACGGTATTTTGCGTAGCGATTGGCGAGAAATGAGTGAGATGGAAATTCAGCGAATTCCGTTTTTTGTTGGTGGAGTACCTGTCAAGTGATTCGACCGCTTTGAGTCTACAGGTGTCATTCGCAAGCGTCTGCCTCTGGCCGATTTCGGCCCTTCGTGAAGGGCAGCTTCGGGTCGAAAGCGGTCATCCACGACCGGCAGCTATCGACCCATTGCGGACGTTCATTCAACCAATTGAAGCCACGGCCAGCGCGCCTGATAGCTGGCAGCTTTCGCCCTGAATAAGTCTGGACACGGATTCAACTCGTTCATCCTGAGCCAGTTGTTCAAGAGGTCGTTCAGGCCATGGGTGCTGTAGAGCTTACCCGTACAAGCATCAACGCCTAGGCAGGTCGATCGAATCAGATAGCGGTCGATACCATCCGTTACCTTTTTCAGCGGTGGATAGGTGCCGCCGAACTTCCCTTCGTACCACAAATGCACGCGGGCCTGGTTGCGTATCTCGACGTTAACACCCAGGTGCGAGAACGCCTGATGAGCTTGGGCTATGACCCGGTTTTCCGCTTCCCAAGACAAGTCATCGTCGAAGTAGGCGATGTCATAGTCCTTGATACCCCACTCAGGAGGTTGTCCCGAGCGGTGATTCCAGAACGTTTGGAACAAAGCGCCTGCGGCCACCATGGAACCAGGGATGCCGAGCGTTGGGAGAATCTCCAATAGCTCTCGGTTTATTGGGTTATGACGGATGATCTCAAGTAGCTGCTCATCGGTGAGTGAATGCATGGGTACCGTCCTTGGTGGCGCTGCAGAGGGCTGAGCTTACCTGAACGACATCGAGACCAGTGAATAACCAGCAAAGCTCGATCGCCGCTCTTCACCAGCAGCAACTATGGGTCGATTGCAGCCGTTCACGACCTGCAGCTTTCAACCCATAGCGGACAGACTTTGGATCAGGGGTATGAATGAAGCGAGGGTGGAAGCCGCGACGCTACCTCAATCCAACAGCGGCTGATTTCTGCGGCAATGCTGCCAGCGCTCATAGGCGGGACAGGTCCTTCGCACACCTTGAGATGTTTCACCAGCCAATCGTCTGTCCATCCTGCCCACTCGCCTGCAACGCTTCGCAAGTTTGACTCAAGGACTGGGAAAACCTCTCCCCACAGAATGATCCGAATTTCTTCCGACGAGTATTGACTGTCTATGACAGCCTTCGCCACGTAGGTGAAAGTCCCGTGATCGATTTCGGTATCCAGGAACAGCTCGGAAAAGGCTTGCCAAACCTTCAGGCGTCTTTGGTCAATCATGCGCACGACCCTCTCACATGGACGTTACTCAGACGAGAGGGAGAATATCTGCAAAAGCTGTACATGGTCACTACTAGCGCCCCCTTCCGGCCGTTTGCTGCTCTCAGCGTAGGATCGCCATGGGTCGTTAGTGGTCAGTCGTGAACGGCAGCAATCGCCCTATTGCAGACGCTGAAGAAAGCAGCATAGGGCGCTCAGTTCGAGAACTGCTTCATAGAATTCCTTTTCATGCACTGATTCGCGGATATTAGCCCATGTAAATCCTTAGTATGATCAGCTTCTCGAGCTACTCATGGAGTGTGCAATGCTTCCCAACAAGGCTTGCCCGGTGGTGCTGTCGTCTTCGCTACCGATCAGGCTTCTCCTGTTTCGGCATCCCTTGGCGGGCACCCAACTGGTTAAAGGCACTATCGAGAACGGAGAGCTACCCAGCGAAGCTGCCTTGCGTGAGCTGACTGAGGAGTCCGGTATCACTGACGCTACGGTTGAGACAGACCTGGGGTGCTGGAACGCTGAACATCGAGATCAGATATGGTCGTTTCACCTTTGTCGATCAGGACGACACCTGCCTGAGCGCTGGGCTCATCAGACACTGGATGACCACGGCCACGTGTTCGAGTTTTTCTGGGCTCCGCTGGATGATCTTCCCTACACCGATTGCCACCCGGTGTTCCAGAGAGCGCTGACGTTTTTATTTCAAAGACTCAAGGAGTGGTCGTTAACAGCGATGAGCGACTGACCGCTTCCGATTCATAGCAGACCTTCTTAGGCCAAGGGTGCTAGCAACTACCTCAATCGCCCGGTGGTAGCGAGGCCTGCAGCGTCTTTAGGTCAGAGGTCGGGAGTACAAGGCTTTCCAAGGCCAACATGCTGCCGTTGGAGAGTTGCCAGTTGTAGAAGTCTGAAAAGTCATTCCTGGCCAACGCCCGGATAGTCTTCGCAACAAATCCGTGTGCTACAAGAAGAACACGCTTCGACGGATATCTCGACTCCAGGTCTACCAATCCGCCTCTGACCCGCTTCACAACATCAGCTATCGATTCTCCTCCGGTGGGCCCTACCCCCCATTGGCGCGTAATGTTTCGCGACCAAAGCTGCGGATATCGTTCCCTTGCGTCCGCCTGGGTCAACCCCTCGAAAACCCCAACATCACGCTCTCGAAAGCAGTCCATTGTCTGGGCCGGGAGCTTGAGCTTCTCGTTAAGAATACTGGCGGTTTCCATTGCTCGTAGACGAGGAGATACGACAAGCGTGTCCAGCTCATGGGGCAAACTCGCCCTTAGTTCTTGAGCTTGCTCACGCCCCCGCTCCGTGAGCGATGGGTCGAGCGATCCCAGGTAACGATGTTCGGCATTCGCCCAGGTTTCACCATGCCGTACGACATACAGGTCCATGAAATCCATCTCACCAGTGTAGAAGCGGCGGATTGTATCAACCTTGAAGTAGCTGGCGCGGATGATCTCGAACGTCCGCTATGGGTCGAAAGCAGTGGGCCTCGAATAATCGAAAGCCCTACTGGAGACCATCACTACCGCCTGATATCGCCCTCGAGCAGCGCCGCAAGGATAAACGGCCCCTTCTTCTCCAGATACTCAGCCATCCCCCCGGTATTGGTGGCCTCAAGCTCGATCTTGAGATCCTGGTATCGCTGCCTGAGGGAGGCGTCGGTCCTGAGCAGATCCCTGAACCTCAGCATCTGGATGACTGAAAGGTGTCCACGCCTGCAGATGTGGATCTTGTGGGTGCGCACCTCGCCAACATTTCGGCGGTAGAAATGGTGACCTTCCGACAGATCACTGCCGCGGACATACCCCAGGCTAAGCAACACCTCGTCTCGCGCGGCCTCATTGCGATGTTCTGAAACCTCGATCAGCACATCGATCTCGGGCTTAGCTGCAAGTTGCGGGACAGCCGTACTGCCTACATGGTGCATCGCCAGAAGCTCATCACCGAATGCCGAGACAAGCAGCGTTTTGTCCGCCTCGTACCGTTGCGGCCATTCAGGGGTGTAGGTCGTAATCTTGCTGGTCAGTGCCATGGGCCATCCTTGGACAGGTTAAACGTTCTGATGCGCCGTCACGGCAGGCGCCTGCCGCCAATCAAGCACAATCGAGTCTCTAGTGGCCTTGCGCAGCCTGATCAGGCTGCGCGCCCAGACTCGCCAGAAAAACCTCGGCATCCCGATTCGACCGCAAGTAGACCACGCGACACCCCGACGGCGCCGTCGCCACGAATCGCTTCATCGCCTCCCGAGACGAGGTTTTCGTTCGCCACATGAACCTGAAAAACTCCGGCAGGTTGGCCAGCAGTTCCGGGCAGTCGTCCGGCAGGTCGGGCCGAGAGCGACCGCGGTTCAGGGCCGTTCTGAGGAGCACGCGCCAGAATCGAAGCGGCGCCGAGCGATCGATCCAGATCAACATGTCAGCGCGGGCCAGCCGGTTGTTCCATGTGGTCGAGTGTCCGCCTTCGAAGATCCAGCGCTCACGGGCCTCGACCTCATGGCAAAGACGCGTCTTCTCGTCCCGGCTGCGCTCGACCCACCCTGGCTGCCAGTGAATCGTGTCGATATGCACGACCGGCAGCCCTGCGCGCTCACCCAGCTTGCGCGCCAGGGTACTTTTCCCAGACCCTGGCTGACCAATGATCATCACCCGTTGCATTGAAGCTCCCTGCCTGCTGAATTTTGGGCGCGCGATTTTACGGCAATCGCCGACATGGTCAACTGCAAGCACACACTCGAAGCAGTTTGGGCGCAGGTCCCGTATCCTGCACCCTGCCACTCTCACGGATGAAATGATGGTTCTCAACGCCCTCACGCCGCTGCTGGATTACCTACTGACTCTCTCTCCTGTCCTCGGCTTGTTCGCCGTCTGGTTCTGGGTCACGCCTAGCTCACTGACGGGTTTGCGCGTGGCAATTCTCTTGACCGCATTCATGTTCACACGGGACCTGATGACACCCTGCGGATTGTGGAGGGTTGGCGGTAAACCAGCACTCCAATTCCATGCCAATGTGTGGATTCTCGCGTTGCTTGGCGTGGCTTCAATACTGCTGATTACTTGCCTCGCGAGGCTGGCCCCAGCGCTCTGGCGACTGGTAACAGGGTTCAAAGGCAACCGCGCTTGCGGTCTTGCCATAGGAATGGCAGCAGGTTGTGCCATTGGTATACCGATAAGCATTTATCAAGGTATCGAATCGCCCCCTCTCCCCTGGATGCTGGGCTTTGTCTTTTTTGCTTTTGCTGGGAATGCGCTTGAGGAGGTACTGTTTCGAGGCATGCTGCAAGGACTGCTTGAGCGAGTGACATCAGCACAGCGAGCCGCACTGGGCAGTGCGATTGCGTTCAGCGCGTGTCACGCCTATCTGGCGTTTATCCTCACCCAAGTGGGATGGCCAATCATGCTGTTCACCCTGGTCGAGGGTCTGGTGTGCGCGCAGGTCCGATTGTGGTGGGGAACGGTTCCGGCCGTGGTCACCCATGGGACGGCGATAGCATTACTCGGTGCCCCGATGGGCTGAGCTCCAGCCACTCAAGGACGGCGCATCCACAATAGACCGTTTTCAACCACCGCCACCCCATCCGCTCCGGTTTTACCAGCCGCTCAGTCCAGCGGCGTTTACCCGGGAATCACGAATCTCATCAGTGCCAACGAGCGGCTGACTCTACAGGCCCGGATACATCAAGCCCATCGCCACAGCGAGGATTGTCTTTTTCCATGCCGGCTACACGCCTCAGCGCATCTCTCCACCCGGCAGTAGGCCCGAATCGTCAAAGCGGGGATGATGTTTTTACGCCCGCATTGACGGATCAAACCCGCTCCTGCGGCGCTCGCATTTAGATCGAAGCCAGCAATTCGCTTCGTAGCTTATGGCAGACGCTTAAGCCCGCACTGGTACTTGGCACCTGCAAGGCTTGCTTCAAACGCTTCGAGCCCTGCGTATATCTGCTGCAGCCCAGTGATTTGCCCCAGCACTTCGCGTTTCTTGTCGGCAATGGCCTTGCCCGCCAACTCCCACGGCAAATCAGCACCCTGCTGCCTCAGCAGAATGGCCTGCAGTTCTTTCAGCTTGAAACCCAACTGCTGCGCGCATTTGATGAACGTCAGCAACTCGACACTCTGCTGAGTGTAGACGCGGTACTGCCCCTGGCGCTCGGGCGGTGGCAGCAGGCCAATCGCTTCATAGTGGCGGATGGTCTTGACCGTGGTGCCCGACAGTTGGGCGGCTTTGCCGATATACATGAATGTCCTTTTCAAAAGGGTGCGGGGCATCATTGCATGGCGCCAGCGGTTCGGGAACCACATAGCCGCAGGTCAGCTGGCGAGGCCTCGTGCCAGTTCGAGCCAAGCTCCACGCCGCCGCGCGCTGGAGCCGAGCAGCGGCCCGAACATCAGAGTGCGCAGCGTTCTGATACCGCAGAATTGCAACGTGGTCTTGCGCACTTGGTGAAGGCCAGGCATGCGATACACCCAGCGGTAGTACCACGGCGGTGTATCCATCGTCACCAGCAGATGCGCTGTTCGCCCCTTGAGCAGTTGCTCGGGGAAAGCTTTGCCTGCCCTATACTGAAACGCGAAACCGGGCAGGAACACGCGGTCGAAAAAGCCTTTCATCAATGCAGGGATACCGCCCCACCAAATGGGGTAGATAAAGGCTAGGTGCTCGGACTAGGTGATGTCGGCCTGGGCCCTGAGCAGATCGGGTTCCAGTGGCTGCGCTTGCCGGTAGCCGCTGCGTAGTACCGGGTCAAAGCTCAAAGCATCAAGCCGTAACACCCTTACATCATGGCCGGCACTTCTGGCCGCCTCGACATAGCTCTCGGTCAGCGCTGCGCAGAAACTCTCGCTTGACGGGTGCCCCAGCACCACCAGTACTCGTTTGCTCATCATCACTTCATCCTGAACATGAAGCGTGCAGGGTAAAGCCTGACCATAACGGGAGAGTCAACTGCTCAGGCTGCTCTGGGGCCGTTACAGTGCGCGACATCCAGCGGCCAAAGCTAGAGATCCGCACCCATCGATCATGAAAAAACGGTTGGCCGAGTTACGAAAAGATTTTGACTTTCCAGCGCTAACGTCTCCTTGTAGAAGAGTGACAGCTCTTGGCCGGTTCCTGCCCTTGGTGAATGGCAGCTATGGGTCGAAAGCAGCCCTTCGTCACATCGTAGTTCTCCGCTCCCTGTCCCCCTGCTACCGGTAACGGCGCCTTGGGCATCTATCGTGCCAATCATTCTGTGGCGCATGGCTGTTGGCCATCATTTTGTTGGTAAGATCATTGTCCGGAGCCGCCTGCTGGAGGCGGTGTGCTTGAAATTCAGGAAGCTTTATGAAAAAAGTGCTGTTTGTTCTGTGTGTGCTCTCACTTACTGGCTGCGTCAGCCCGCCCGACACTGCCTTCACCCAGGCCACTCCAGGCTGCAAGGCTGCCACCGCCGAGGCCAATGGCAAGCCGGTTGCCACGCAGTTCTGCATCAAGACCGTCGCATTCAAACCTTCGCAGTATCGTGTGAAGGTCAACGACCAAGTACTGTTCTCCGGCACTGACTTCCAACGTGTCGCATTCACCAAAATCATCAAGGAAGGCCCAGCCAAAGGTGGCTGTGACGATCTAATCGAGTTACAGAGCGCGGGCTCGAAAACAGTGCTCTTGAACGAGCTGCCCTCCGAGTTGGTGGCCGGCTGCCGAATCAGGTCCGACGCAGCCGGTAACGCCCAGCCCTTCAGCAAGAGCGCCGCCTGTGACAAGGTGTTCTACACGTCGATGGCACCGTTGCTAGGCAAAGTGATGCCGGTCGAAGTCGCTCGTCAATGCAGCGTGTCGGTGGGCGGCCAAACGGTGTTCGACCAACGCTTCGATTTCTAACGTTTGCTCGGCCAACGCGACGACGTCCCCTTCCTTTTACAGCGCGCTCTACGGCGAACCGCGTATCGTTATGTTCAGCACTCGATACGGCACCTTGGGGCCTCCGTTATGCGGCCCCTTGGGTGCATGGTCAATCGTGGGATGGACTGTCTGCTTTGGGTCGAAAGCAGCCAGTCGCGATCGACCGCTATCGACCCAAAGCAGACGGTCACGTTAAACACAGCAGCGATTGGGCTGGCAGGATTTAATCTGGCTTCCGATGTCTTGTGGCCGCTTGGTTGATAGCAGCCTCCATCGCTTCAATCCATAGGCTTTGCCCTACCGATTGAGCCAGCAACCGCGCCCCAATCATGGCAGCAAAGATCACCAAACCTTCGCTGTCGACCTCTTTCGACTGGGCTGAATCGCCTTCATCAGCTCTCTCATCCAAGAACTTATCCAGTAGACGCTTTGCACCGGTCTCGTAAGCTTCGGCACCTAACTGACTCACCTCCCCAGTAGATACACCTGAGGCAAAGGCCAAAAGCGGACAACGATTCTTGGCAGAGCTGTTTCGAAGATATTGACGAACCAGAGAAGCTGCTCGGTTTTCAGCCGCTGCATCCGCTCGCTGGAACACATCATCCCAAGCTTCAACAGATTGCTCGAATGCCGTGGAGAACGCTTCGGTAATCAAGGCATCTTTAGAGTCGAAATGCTTGTAGAAACCGCCCACGGTCATGCCATTGGCGGCCATGATTTGAGCTACTGAGACGCCCTCGACGCCAGCCTCACGGAACATACGGGAGGCTGTCAGAACAATTTGCGCTCGGTTCTCTTTGGCTTTGGACTGCGATGAGCGTCCCACGGTGTCACCCTACTTTTTGAAGCACAAGATCTTGGTCACCATTCGTTGCAAGACCTCGTTCCTCTGATTGGAGGTGATGCATTCAACCACCACAATTCCCCGATCCGGTTTTGATCGAGACGGTGTGATGCTGAGAATTGTACTGGTAACGCTTAGCACGTCTCCAGGGCGTGTCGCTAGAGGCCACGCCATTTCTGCCCCTGCGCCAATTATGCCCCGCGCAAGCGGAAGGCTTGCGACCAGCAACCGCATCGTGATGCCTGCGGTCTGCCATCCACTTGCCGCAAGGCCCTGAAAGAACGTGTCCTTCGCAGCTTCGTGATCCAGATGAAAAGGTTGGGGATCAAATTCCTTCGCGTAGCGGACGATCTGCTCGGCATCCAAAGTGTAATGGTCACTGTGGAATACATCGCCCACGGTCAGATCTTCGAGATAGATGGGTTCTGCCATGGATGGCTCCGTTCGATAGGGAAAATGCGCTCGTTCGGTTCACGCTTTCTTGTCAAAATAGATTATGATCACTATCTTATTTTTGGCAAATCAAGTTTTTCCCTTTTCGTTTCCATCACCGCAGTCGCCACTGCCCACGCTTGTGGCAATCAGCAGGAGTCCAATCCATGCCGTTGGTTCGTATCGACATCAGAAAGCACACCGATCCAGAGCACATTCAGCTATTGGGCCGAATCGTGTACCAGGCTATGCGAGACGCGATTAGCATTCCCGAGCACGACAACTTTCAGGTACTCACCGAGCACGAAGGAACCCGCATGGTGAATGATCCGCAGTATCTGGGTATCCAGCGCTCGGACGGGCAGGTGTTCATCCAGATCACGCTCAACGAAGGCCGAACGACCGAGCAGAAGAAATTGCTCTACAAGGCCATCGCCACGAGTCTGAACGAGCAGGCGGAAGTACGCCTTGAAGACGTTTTCATCAGCTTGGTGGAGGTAAAAAGGGAGAATTGGTCGTTCGGCAACGGCATTGCTCAGTACGCTGAGTAACCCGCACCTCAATGGGGAGTAGAATTGCTGTCTGGGTCACAGGCCCTGCATCGATGACTGGAACATAGGTACGCACATGACTCATCCCTCCGATAGCCAGATCGGAAGTGACTGGATCAACATTCGCCGCGACAATGAGACGGGGATTGAGAGTGTGCACGCCCATTTCCAAGGTCATGCCTACGACCCTCATGACCATGATGAGATGTTGGTCGGTGTGACTCATCAAGGCGTACAGCGTTTCAGTTGCAATCGCTCGACGCATACCAGTACACCTGGCAGGTCAATGTTGATCGAGCCCGGAGCCTTGCATGACGGGTTCGCACCTGAGCCTGAGGGCTTCACCTACGGCATGCTTTACCTTCCTCAGCGGTGGGTGTCTGACATGACAGATCGCCTGGGTGTGGGAGATGCATCATCACTTGGCGCTACCTTCCACAATACGCTGACCGACGACGTACAGCTGCGGGATGTCATTCAACGTGCGTTTCTGGCTGTCCATCAACAAGAAGGCCGCCTGGCCAGAGATGAGAGCCTCGATAGCCTCATGGTGGCTCTCTCCAAGCACCTTCGACCATACCAATCGGACAAGTCTGAGTCTGCTCCGGTTATGGAAAGAGCCAGAGACTTCCTCCATGTGCTTATGGCAACTGATATCAGCCTGGATGAGCTTGCCAGCTATACCGGCATCGACCGCTTCAGGCTTACACGGCAGTTCAAGCGGACCTATGGCCAAACGCCGCATGCTTATCTGATCAGGCTCAGGCTACGCGCAGCTCGCGCATTACTGGCCGCGGGAAAGCCCGCAGCAGAGGTGGCCGCAGAAGTCGGCTTCTCTGATCAGAGCCATATGGGTGTGTGGTTCCGGCGCGCTTACCGCCTCACTCCGGCTGCTTATCAGCGGTTGTGCACAAATCTAACAGACTGAAGCCTGCCATCGACTCCATCATCACTGTTCAGTTTTGAAGGAGTACGCAATGTTCGACACCAAAGTAGCAATCCTCGTCCGCAACGACCTTGCCATGTGGCAGAGGATGAACGTTGTCGCGTTTCTAGCCACCGGTATTCCATCGGCTGCACCCGAGATCATGGGGAAGCCCTATGTGGATGCCAACGGCCACTGTTACGGAAATATGTCCGGCCAGCCCATGCTGATTTTCGAAGCCAGCCTTGAGGAAATCCAGAAGGCCCATCGTGTCGGGCTGGAGCGTGAATTGACCATGCTTCCCTATGTGTTCGCCATGTTCTCGACCGGCCATGACGAGGCGAACAGAGCTGTGTTCCTTGCCGAGGACCCAGCCAGCATGGACTTCGTCGGCATCGCTCTGCGGGGGCCAAAGAAAGCCGTCGACAAGGCAATCAAAGGTCTCTCGCTCCATAAATAATCCCTTAATGCATTCTGCGCTCAAGCAGCAACCCTAGTCGCGCACCGCGTAAGCCACGTTTCTTATCCTGAGTAGAACATGTACATCGCATCGACTTTTACCCGCCTTCAGGAGCCAGCATGAGTCTGTCAACGCTAATGGCATTCTGGGCCTTTTCACTGCTCTTCGTTTTCACTCCAGGCGCTGACTGGGCTTATGCGATATCAGCAGGCATTCGTAACCGAGGAATTGGAGCATCAGTGCTGGGATTGCTGGCGGGCTACGTGGTATTGACCATCTTGATCGCCGCAGGCGTAGGGGTCCTGGTCGCCAGCAATCCAATGGTGATGGCAATCCTCACCGTCGCGGGCGCTCTATATCTGGCATGGTTGGGTTGCTGCACGTTGCGCAATCCTCCTGTTCCTCATGCTGACGGTGAATCAGCAACCGATGGTAGTTGGATCACCTGGTTCCGACAGGGAGCACTTGTTAGCGGGTTGAACCCCAAGGCATTTATTTTCTTCTTGGCGTTTTTGCCACCTTGGACGTCGGAGTCGGCTGTCTGGGGCGTTCCAGCACAGATCCTAGCCTTGGGGCTGGTGTACACGGCGAGTTGCTCGGTTGTCTATTCAATGGTGGGCTTCGGGGCGAATAAAGCATTGAGTACCCGGCCAAGTGTCGCTCGACTCGTAGGTAGGATTTCTGGTGCTATCATGATTTGCCTAGCGGTGATGCTTGTGATGCGAGAGTTTTTTTGAGCGCGAGAAATGAGAATGAACTTGCAGATTCTAAGCAGATATTTCGTGCGCCCCGCCAAACAGAAGAGCGATATTTTCTTTCTAGTGCTAGCAGCAATGGTAGGGGCAGGAGCGGGCCTATTGATGACTGAAAAGATCTCAATCGCTGTCGGTATCCCTTTCTTCTTCTTTACCACGCTCATACTGCACTTCACGTGGCGGTCGCCAGTCAGTAATCGTACTGATGCCAGCTAGAAATTGGTGCGGGCGTGGATGTGCTGACGCAGGCCAAGAAGCCCCCCGACGACTTAACGCCGTTATGTACGAACGGCAGCTTTGGGTCGAAACCGGTCATCCACGACCGGCAGCTATCGGCCAATATGCAGTCATCCGTATAGGACTGAGAATGGCCAAAGTCGGGCAGCGGAAAAGATGACGGCAAAGCAGTGGCGTTAGGACTCTGGGACAAGTGCACACATTTGTGGTATTCCGGCCGGGCTCTGTAAAGACGCTGTACGGCCCTAGCCTGCTTTGAAGTCCGAAGGCGCATCTTATTTTTGATTAACCGCGAGGGAGCGCAATTGATCGACAGTACACAACAGCATGCCGTTTCAGAATCGTCGCCTAATCTCACTCGGCGCCATCTACTCCAGGCTGGGATGGCCGGGATTGCCGTCAGTGTGCTTTCACCGTGGTCGTCATGGGCGGCACCATCGGGCGTCCTGGTGAACGATGTGACGATGCTCAATCCGATTTGGGTCAATCGTTTGCTCGCTCCTCGCACCACGGGCGAAATACAGCGGGCGCTCGCGATGTCGTCAGGCCCAGTCAGCATCGGTGGTGGCCGCTATAGCATGGGGGGGCAGATCGCTACCGAAAACAGCCTGCACCTCGACATGCGTCAGTTTGATCAGGTGATCCGATATTCGCCTGAGAGCAGAGTCATACGCGTGCAAACAGGGATGCGTTGGCGTGACCTGCAGTCGGTCATAGACCCGGACGACCTCTCGATAAAAATCATGCAGAGTTATGCCAACTTCACCGTCGGCGGATCGCTGTCAGTCAATGCTCATGGACGCTATGTCGGCGCAGGTCCGGTCATCAACTCTGTGCGTTCTCTGCAACTGGTACTTGCGGACGGTTCGGTAGTAGAAGCGTCCCGCAGCGCAAATTCCGACCTGTTCTACGCTGCTATCGGTGGCTATGGTGCGGTGGGGGTGATCACTGAGGTCGAACTGGACCTTGCGTCCAACATCACAATGGAACGTCAGGTACGCCGCATGCCAGTTGCTGATTACCCGCGTTTTTTCAATGAGCAAGTCCGCGAGAACGAACAGGCTATCCTGCATAATGCCGATTTGGCCCCCCCTTATTTCGACATGGCCACTTCCGTCACTTGGCGTGCCTCGGACAAAGCGTTGACCGTCGCAGAAAGGCTGGTGGCGCCGGGGCAGTCGTACAAGATCAACCAGACTGTCATGTGGAGTGTGACCAAGCTTCCCGGTGGCCCAATGATTCGCAAGGATGTGGTCGATCCACTGCGCTATCTCAATCAACCGGTCGTACGGCGCAACTACGAGGCCAGTGCGGATGTCGCTTCGCTTGGCCCCATTGCAACCCGAAACAGTACCTATGCGTTGCAAGAATATTTTGTGCCAGTGACACAGTTCAATGCGTTCGTAACGCAAATGGCCGCCATCCTTCAGGCGCACAGCGTTGACGCCGTCAATATCTCCATCCGACACGCTCCGGCCGCCCCGGACTCGTTGCTGTCCTGGGCACGCGAAGAAGTGTTTTCATTCGTGCTCTATTATTGGCAGCGCGTCGGGGTGGATGATCGCGAGGCCGTTGGCGTGTGGACACGCGAACTCATCAACGCTGCGCTGTTGCTTGGCGGCACCTACTATCTTCCCTACCAACTGCATGCAACGCAGGAACAGTTCTCAAGTGCCTACCCAAACGCGCGCCGTCTGTTAGCACTCAAAGCGCAAGTCGATCCAGGGGGGCGATTCCGGAACAAGCTCTGGGACAAGTACCAAACGGGATAACCCTTGGCGACTGATGGTTTCGACCTTATCCATTCAACTGTCTAGAGTAGATTCAGTCTCGGCGTCAAACCTTACCTTTGGGAGACGCTACCCCCATGGACTGGAGAAACGACATGCCGGCTTGTCCCATACCGACTGACGAAATGTTGCGCCAGCGTACCCTCGATGAAATGAATGTGCTGGATACACCGGCTGAGCATTACCTCGATACGCTGGTGCGGCTCACTCAAGAAGTGGCGCACGTGGATACCGTGCTGATCAGCCTGATTGATCATGATCGGCAATGGTTCAAGGCCAGGATCGGGCTAGACGTAAACGAGACCCCGCGCAATGTGTCCTTCTGCGGCTACGCCATTCTGGGTGAGGACACCCTGCTGGTGGCAGACGCCGAGTGCGATTCGCGATTCGCCGACAATCCGCTGGTACTTGGCGCACCCTACATCCGCTTCTACGCCGGTCACCCCTTGCGTGCCGGAAACGGCAAAGCGATCGGAACGTTATGCATGTTCGACCCTCGTCCACGCCTGCTAAGTGAGGCCCAGCAGGCCAACTTCAGAGACTTGGCCACGCTCGCAGAGGGTTATCTGCAACTGCGCAGCTTGATACAGACCAATCACGACTTACGCCTTGAAATGGACCGTGAGCAACGCAAGGCTTTGCTTGATCCGCTAACACAGCTATGGAACCGCGGCGCGTTGGCCGCCTTCCAGGATCGTGAACGCCGTTTGGCAAAAGAGAAAGGTCTGCAGTTGGGTACTCTGTATGCGGACCTTGACCACTTCAAGTCTGTAAACGACAAGTACGGTCATGCTGACGGTGACCAGGTGCTTTGCGAGTGTGCGCGTCGTCTGCGAGCTGCCCTTCGCCCGGAGGATTTGCTGGTACGCCAGGGCGGTGAGGAGTTCGTCGCATTGCTGCGGGTAAAGGACCGTGACGAGCTGGTGCGGATCGCGGAGCGCGTGCGCCTGATCGTTGGCAGCAGACCGATGCAACTCTCCAGCGGTCCGCTGAGGGTGAGCCTCAGTGTGGGATGTACTTTAGTTGCCGATAGCGAGCAGATCGATGATGCACTACGGCGCGCCGACAGCGCACTTTATGCAGCCAAACAGGGAGGGCGCGACCAAGTTGTCTATGCACCGCCGATCTTGTGAGAATCCAAGGCGGAACAAGTACCAGGCAGCCTCAGCGCACAGCCTCAAGCGCCTTGCGTATCTCCTGAGCGACCAGCGCCTCAATACGTCCCTCATCCGAGGCCGTCGAAAATACTGCGCAACACGCGACGGCCTCCCCAACCGCGCATCGATAGACCGCCACCACACTGCCGGGGCCACACCCGGTATGCCCGGCCAGCGTCAGGCCACCCTCGATCGTCCCGCGCATCAGGCCCAGGGCATACCCAGGCGCAATCCACGGTCGGCCAGTCATTGGCCCACCCAACACCTTTGTTGCCTGCATTTCCTGGAGCAGGTCGGCCGGAAGCAGTGTCCCGACGAGCAGACGCTCCAGGAAAAGGGCAGCCTGCGAAACAGGGCCGATCAACAATCCGTGATAGACCCAGCCAGGGTCGTAGTTCAACGAATGGCCGAGGTAATCCCCGTTCAGATCTGCGCGTTGGGTTGCCAAGCGAACCGCCGAGATACCAAGTGGAGCCAGGACTTGCTGCCTGATCGCCTCTTCAAGCGGCAGGCCTGTTGCACGTTCAATGAGCCTGGCGACCAGCATGTAGCCTACATTCGAATAGCGCCACCCCGCTCCAGGGTCATAGCGAAGCCGAGCACCATCCAGGCGCTGCATCATCTCGTCCACGGACCACGCGGTTTCATGATTGGCAACCGCCGCGTGGTACTCGGGAAGCTCGCCATAATCCGCGAGGCCCGCTTCGTGACGCAGTAGCTGACGCAAGGTGTACGCGGTTTCAGGAAGCGCGACATCCAGGGCGAGTCGTCGGTCGCGCACCAGAGTCAGGGCGGCCGCAGACAACACCGTCTTGGTGAAACTCCACCATGGCACACAGGGTTCGGCCTGGAGCGATGGCGTAATGAATCGACCGTTGGATAACGTGGAAATCAGCATCGAATACTCAAGCAGTCATGACAGGCCAGTAAGCAAGCGCAGAGGCAACAACATACCCCATTCCGGCGATGCAAGCCGTCAGTCGGCCTCGGGACAATTACTGGAAGGCGTATACCAGAGCACCGCAGAATCGATGTAAACGTGCTTTTGCTTGCGTGGCTGGAACGGTGTATCAAGTGTGCCCAGCGCGATAGAGATCCAGTCGGCGAACTCACCTTCGGATCGTGACCAGAACAACGTCGAGCCACACGCCCCGCAGAACTCGCGTAACACTGTCTGCGAAGAGGCGTAGGCCTTGATGCTGTCGGCCCCGCGAAGTACGCGAAGTGCGCTGCGCGGCACGCTGCCATATGACCCGAATGCAGCCCCGTGACCTTTGCGGCACTGGCTGCAGTGACAATGACTCACGGCCTTGGGTGGCGTGAGCAGCTCGTAGCTGATCGCTGCGCACAGGCAGCTTCCTTGGTATGCCTCTGTCATATGTCCTTCCGTGCAGGCCAAAACCTTGAGAGGGATGGCCAAACGCTCTACCCCAAGCCACCCATCGATCCCACTGATGATTACTATCAAGCCGCCCGCCTGTCGAGCTGCAAAATCCACCCCCTATAATCGCCTCCCCGTTTTCCCCTCGCTGCAGCGCCTGTCCCAGGCGACAGTCCCCTATGGAAGCCCGCACCATGCCAAGCCCCAACCCGTCCCCCCACAGCCCGCCCGAACACAGCCAGCAGAGCGTCCGTCAGCAGTGGCTGGCGATTCTCTCGGTCGCCGTGGGCGCCTTCGCCCTGGTGACCAGCGAGTTCCTGCCGGTGGGCGTGCTCAACGATGTCGCCGCCGACCTCGGCATCAGCGCAGGCCAGGCCGGCCTGATGGTGACCCTGCCCGGCATCATGGCGGCCCTGGCCGCGCCCTTGCTGTCGGTGGGCATCGGCGCCCTCGACCGACGCTACCTGCTGATCGCCCTGACGCTGATCATGATCGTCGCCAACGCCGTGGTGGCCTACGCCACCGACTTCGGCCTGCTGCTGTTCGGCCGGGTACTGCTGGGCATCAGCATCGGTGGCTTCTGGGCGACCGCGATCGCCCTGAGCGGCCGCCTGGCGCCCAAGGGCGTGGGCGTGGCCCAGGCCACCTCGATCATCATGGTCGGCGTGACCTTGGCCACCGTGCTCGGCGTGCCCGTCGGCACCTGGCTGAGCGGGCTGATGGGCTGGCGCATGACCTTCCTGGTCACCGCGCTGGTGGGCGTGCCGGTGCTGCTGGCGCAGGTCCTGCTGCTGCCGCGGCTCAACCCGGAGAAGGCCATCCGCATCAGCGACCTGCCGGCGTTGTTCGTCAACCCGCAGGCGCGGGTCGGCCTGATCGCGGTGTTGCTGATCGGCCTGGCGCACTTTGCCGCGTACACCTACGTCGCACCGTTCTTCAAGCTCAACGCCGGCTTCGACGGGCCGATGATCGGCTCGCTGTTGCTGCTCTACGGCGTGGCCGGGGTGCTGGGTAATGTCTTCGCCGGTTTCGCCGCCAACCAGAGCGTGCGCTACACCCTGATGCTGGTCGCCCTGATGATCGGCGTCGGCACCGCACTGTTCCCCTACTTCGCCACCAGCCTCACCGGCGCGGCGATGCTGATCGCACTCTGGGGATTCGCCTTCGGCGCCTTCCCGGCCTGCGCCAGCATCTGGATGTTCGTCGTAGCGCCCAAGGATGTGGAACGCGGCATGCCGCTGTTCGTCGCCATGTTCCAGGTGATCATCGCCCTGGGCTCGTTCTTCGGTGGACGGATCGTCGACCAGATGGGCAGCGCGGTACTGTTCAGTCTGGCCACGGCACTCGTGGGCTGCGGCTTTGTCACGGTGCTGGTGCTGGGGCGCAGCGTCAGCAATCGCCTGGCGGCCCAACCATCCTGAGCGATCGCTCCCACGCTGACGTTGTCTAGCCTGAGAAGCGCTTGTTGTTTCATGGAGCGGTGGCGGGCCGATTTTACCCGCCACGCTTTATCAACTCTTTACGCCGACGAGCCGCAAACCGACAGCAACTTGATACGCAACTCAATACCCTTTGCCAGGTCTTCGGAGTATCGAGAGTGCAACATGACGCTGTACGTAAAACCCCTGCTTCGCGCCATCCAGGCAAGCCTTGCAACACTGTTCGTCACCACCCCCGCACTGGCCGAGCCGCTGTCGGTCCCCGCCATTGCCAGCACCCTGCCTTCCAATCCCAACCCGTACGCGCTCGACGCCGGCCCCCTGGGCAAGGTGCACGTCAGCGGGCAACTGACCGGCCTCGGGATCTGGCAGAACCACGTGGTGGACGCCCCCGGCAACGGCAACGAAAGCTCGCGCGCCGACCTGAGTAACGCCCAGATCGAGTTGCAGACCAGCGAAGGGCCGCTGCAGTTCTACCTGCAGGCCGGGGCCTACGCGCTGCCGTCGCTGGGGAGTGCCTACATGAAATCGAGCAAGGCCGCCGACGAGCTCTACAGCAACCTGCCGGTGGCCTACCTCAAGGCGCCGCTGGGCGAGCGCTTCTCGATCATGGCCGGGGCCTTGCCCACGCTGATCGGCGCGGAGTCGACCTTCACCTTCCAGAACATCAACATCCAGCGCGGCCTGCTGTGGAACCAG
The DNA here is from genome assembly GCF_014268865.1 of Pseudomonas sp. BW16M2. Lineage (NCBI taxonomy): Bacteria > Pseudomonadati > Pseudomonadota > Gammaproteobacteria > Pseudomonadales > Pseudomonadaceae > Pseudomonas > Pseudomonas sp. BW16M2. Next base: position 169,875 of record NZ_JABWRI010000002.1, read on the forward strand.
GAGCCGGCAATCAGCCGCGGCCTGCAGCTCAACTATGCCCATGAGCTGGTCAGTGCCAGCGTTTCGGTCAACGACGGCTTCTATTCCGGCAAGTACAACTGGGTAAGCGGCTCGCTGGCCTACGCGCTGGATGCCCAGAACACCTTGACCGTCATCGGCGCGGGCAACTTCTCCAGCAATGACAAGTCCACGGTGGCCACGCCCACGGCGCAGAACAACAGCCAGGTCTACAACCTGATCTACACCCACAGCGACGGCGACTTCAGCCTCAGCCCCTACCTGCAATACACCCGCATCGAGCGCCAGCGCGACATCGGCATCGACGCCGCCGCCGAGAGCTATGGCGCCGCCGTGCTGGGCAAGTACAGCTTCGACGAGCACTGGGCCCTGGGCCTGCGCGCCGAGTACATCGACAGCCAGGGCGGCACCTGCGCGCAGGACGACTGCGCGCCGACCAACCTGCTCTACGGGCCGGGGTCCGGCGCCTGGTCGCTGACCGCCACGCCCACCTACCGCAGCGGCACGTTCTTCGCCCGCGGTGAGCTGGCCTACGTCAAGACGCTCGGTGGCGACGACGGCGCCGCGTTCGGTGGTCGCGGCGAGCAAAAGGATCAGGTCCGTGCCCTGGTCGAGACCGGCGTGATGTTCTAAGTGGCGAGCCAGCCCGGCGCTCATGTGCGGGCTGGCCTTCAGGATGAAACCATGTCCCCTTCCGAGGTTGGTATGAACACCCCCGCCGAACAAATGGCGCAACGGCTCAGGCAACAGGGCATCTGCGAGGTCGAATGCGTGGTCAGCGACTTTTCCGGCATCGTCCGCGGCAAGGTTGCCTCCCTCGACCGCTTCCTCGACGACGGCGGCATGCGCCTGCCGGAGAGTGTGCTGCTGCAGACGGTGACCGGCGACTTCGTCGACGACGAGGTCTTCTACGCGCTGCTGGACGAGGCCGGCATCGACATGCACTGCCGCCCCGCCGCCCATGCCGTCTACCGCCTGCCGTGGCTGGCGGAACCGACCGCCATGGTCATCCACGACAGCTTCGACCGGCACGGCCAGCCCATCGAGCTGTCGCCGCGCAACGTGCTCAAGCGCGTGCTGGCCCTGTACAGCGACAGTGGCTGGCAGCCGGTGGTGGCGCCGGAGCTGGAGTTCTACCTGACCAAGCGCAGCCATGACCCGGACTTGCCGCTGGAAGCGCCCGAAGGCCGCTCGGGCCGGGCGGAGACCAGTCGGCAGAGTTTCTCCATCGAAGCCACCCATGAATTCGCCCGGCTGTTCGAGGACGTCTACCACTGGTGCGCCGTCCAGGGCCTGGACCTGGACACGCTGGTCCACGAAAGCGGCCCTGCGCAGATGGAAGTCAACTTCCACCACGGCGACCCGCTGCGCCTGGCCGACCAGTTGATCGTCTTCAAGCGCACCTTGCGCGAAGCGGCGCTGCAGCACGGTATCAGCGCGACCTTCATGGCCAAGCCGATCGCCCATGAACCTGGCAGCTCGATGCACATCCACCAGAGCGTGCTGGACAGGGCCACCGGCGCCAACCTTTTCGCCAGCGCCCACGGCACTCCGAGCGATCGGCTGCTGCACTACATCGGCGGCCTGCAGAAGTACCTGCCCCAGGCACTGGCGCTGCTCGCCCCGAACGTGAATTCCTACCGCCGCTTCCTGCCCGACGCCTGTGCCCCGGTCAATGTCGAATGGGGCGAAGAAAACCGTACCGTGGGCCTGCGCGTGCCCACCGCGACAGCGGCCGCCCTGCGCGTGGAGAACCGCCTGCCCGGCGCCGATGCCAATCCCTACCTGGCCATGGCCGCCAGCCTGCTGTGCGGCTATCTCGGCCTGCTCGAACAGGCGGCGCCCAGCGCGCCCGTGCAGGGCCGCGCCTACGATCATGGCGGCTTGCGCCTGCCGGCCACGCTGGACGAATCGCTGACGCGGCTGGAGGGTTGCGAACTGCTTGGGGAGTACCTGGGCGACCGCTTCGTCCGTGGGTATGTGGCGGTCAAGCGCACCGAACTGTACAACTACCGACAGGTGATCAGCGCCTGGGAGCGTGAGCACCTGCTGCTGAGGGTCTGAGGCTTTGAGTACCTACAGCTGCGCCAGCCAATATTCCACATCCACCTCGTCGATCTGCTCGGGGCGCAGGAACTGCTCGGCATACTGGCGATACACGCCGGTGCTGAGGAACAGCCGCAGCAACTGCCCGTCGACATGGTTGTCCCGAGCCATCGACACCAGGATCTTCACCGACTCGGACAGGGACTTCGGCGCCTTGTACGGTCGGTCCGCCGCGGTCAGCGCCTCGAAGATGTCGGCGATCGCCATCACCCGCTCGGGGATGCCCAGCGCATCCTTGCCGAGCCTGCGCGGATAGCCGCTGCCGTCCATCTTCTCGTGATGGTTGCCGGCAATCGCCGGCACGCGCCGCAGCTGACGCGGGAACGGCAGCGCGCTGAGCATGATGATGGTCTGCACGATGTGCTCGTTGATCTTGAAGCGCTCCTCGTCGTTGAGGGTGCCACGGCGGATCGACAGGTTGTACAGCTCGCCGTGGTTGCTGGCATGGGCCGGCAGGCGCATGTCGAAACCCCAGTGGTTGCGCGGGTCGTCCTTGGCCACCGGTGGCTTGCGCGGCCCCCAGGGCACCTGGTGCTCGTCGCGGTCGGCAAGCAGCGGCTCCTCCACCGGCAAGGGCGCGACTGGCGTGTCGGAGAAGCGCGCGGCCTCGTCGCGGGAGATGCCCAGGCGGTTGTCGAAGTGCCGCAGCCAGCGGCGCTGGCCGATAAGGCGCAGGCGCTCGATGTCGGCCTCCTGCATGAACTCGCCGCCGATATTGGCGTGGGCGACGAAGGCAAATTCGTCCTGCAACTCGGCCCGGCACTGCTCCAGCGCCTGGCGCAGCAGCAACTCGTCATCACCGTTGGCCACGCCTTGCCAGTAGGCGATCTCGGCGTCGCGCCAGAGCACCTCGAAGCGCATGCGCACCTCATGCACACGGTTGTACAGGGTCTCGAGCTTGGTCGCCTTGTCCACCACGTACTCAGGGCTGGTGATCTTGCCGCAATCGTGCAGCCAGGCAGCCACGCGAAACTCGTAGCGCTCGGCCTCGTTCATGCTGAAGTCGGCATAGGGGCCGCTGTCGGCCTGCACGGCCTGGTCCAGGAGCATCTGCGCCAGCTGCGGCACGCGCTCGCAATGGCCGCCGGTATAGGGGCTCTTGGCGTCGATGGCGTCGGCCAGCAGCTTGATCATGGCGTCCAGCAGGCGCTGCTGGGCCTCGACCAGCTGGCGGGTCTCGATGGCCACGGCGGCGGCGCCGGACAGTTCCTCGACGAAGCGCCGGAACGCCTGCCCGGCGTGTTCGTCCTCCAGTTGCAGGACCAGGATGCCGAGGAGCGACTGGCCGCGGTCGTTGAGCACCACTGCCAGGCTGCGCCCCTGCAACGACAAGGCCTGGATCACGGCATTGGCGAGGTCTTGATGGTCGTGCTCATGTACCGCCAGCTCAGTCGGATAGTCCTGGGCCCGGCAGGCCGCGGCCAGGCGCAGGCGTGCGTTGTCGGCATCGTACAGGTACACCGCGCCAGCACTGGCGCTGGCAGCCGCCACCAGGTGGTTGAGCACGCCGTCAAGCATGCGCTCGAGCTGGGTCTCGCGGCTGAGCGTGAGGGTGATCGCCTGGAAGTTGCGGATGGTGCCGGACATGCGGCTCAACACCCGGCTCAGTTCACGCACCTCCGACACCCGCGAGAGCACACCCACCTCGCGGCTGAAATCAAAACCGGCCAGGCCCTGCACCTGCTCCGTGAGCCGGCGCAACGGGCGGCCGATGCGCCGGCCGAGCAAGCCGCCGAGCAACAGCAACACCGCCGCCAACGCGGCAGCCCAGAGCAGTTGCTCGAACAACACCTGGCGCGCGCCGGCCAGCAGCTCGTGGGCCGGCACGGCAATCAGCACCTGCAGGTCCTGCCCGGCCACGGTGGTCAGCGGCACGCGCATGCCATACCAGGTCTGCCCTTCAACCTGATACGGCTGTGGCCGGGTACCCTGGAGGGCATCGGCATGGATCCGTGCGAGGCTGGCAATGCCCAGTTCATCGATGCGCGACAGGCGCACGCCCTCGCCTTCGCGGACGATGACCCGCTGCAGGTCCGGATAGGCCACCACGCTGCCCTGGTCATCGACCACGGCGATCTCGGTGCCAGCCGTCATGCGCAGGTCGCGGCTCTCGCTGGCCAGGTCGGTGACCGAGACGTCCATGCCGATCACCGCCGCGCCATCGACGCTGCGCTGGGCCATGGTCAGGCCGATCTCGCGGGTGGTAAAGAACACATAAGGGCGGGTAAGCACGGTGGTGGACTGCGCAGAGGCTTCGACGAACCAGGGGCGCTGACGCGGATCGTAGCGGTAGTCCGGCTTGGGCTGGAGCAGCAGCAGGGTCATCGCCTGGTCGTAGAAACGCCATTCGCCATGCAACGCGCCGTCTTCGCCCAGGCTGACGGTCTGTACCAGGAACAGCGTGCCTGCCGGTGCCGCGAAACGCTGCAGCAACTGCGGATCACGCAGGCGGCGGACCAGCAGGAACTCGCCATTGGGGTAGCCGAGGTAGGCGGCGCTGAGCATGCGGTTGGCGCGCAGGCTCTCGACCAGTTGCGGTAGCCGCTCCAGGTGCTGCGCCATGGCCCCCGCAGAGGCATCGAAGGCCAGCAGGCGGATGCTGCTCTGCACCGGATCGACCAGGCGGCGGGCGCGCTCGTCGATGGTCCGACCGACCTGCTGGGCAGCGTCGCCTGCGGCCGCCACCAGGGTCTGGCGCACCCCCAGGTAGCCCTGCCAGGCCAGGGCCGCGCCCAGCGCCAGCATGCCCAGCATGATTGCCAGCGCCACCAGCCATTGCAGGGAGATACTCCGGCCACGGTTGTTCATGAATGCCTGCCCCGTGCAGACGCCAGCCTTGCCGCATGCTCCATCAACGCGCAGCCCATCCCAGGTACTCCCCGTGTGGCGATTTCCACAGTGTAATCAGCCCGTGCGAACCTGCCGGCCTGTGACAATGGCTGGTAGCGAGACAGTCGCATACTGGCGCAACGACATCAATCGCGCCTTTAATCATTGTGGGAGTGGTCCGTCCCGCAGTCGTCAGAATTGCGGCGAAAAACTCGTATACAAAAAAAAGAAATTCTGTTTACACTGCCTCGCGCCTACGACAACGGTCATCGCCGTTGCGTATTGCGACAGGCTAAAGCCATGCGACATCCGCTATCGCCCAACCTCCCCGGGCCCCCTTCTCGAATGCCGTGCGCCCTGAACGCCGCATCCGCTCTGCTGCCATCGATCCACACGCCCGATACGCCCTCGCCAGGGCCGACCCTGCGCGTGCGCGGTTCTGCTCCAGCCTTCGACGCCGGGCTTCGCCACGGCGCCTGACGCTTCCCTACAATCAGAAAACACACCCCAAGCGGGAGGGACACCCATGCCCAAGACACTACTGGTCAAGAACGCCGAACTGCTGGTGACCATGGACGGCGAGCGCCGCGAGATCAAACGCGGCGGCCTCTACATCGAAGACAATGTGATCAGACAGGTCGGCCCCAGCGATACCCTGCCGCAGCACGCCGACGTGATCCTCGACATGACCGGCAAGGTGGTCATCCCGGGCCTGGTCAACACCCACCACCACATGTACCAGAGCCTCACCCGCGTGGTGCCGGCGGCCCAGGACGGCGAGCTGTTCAACTGGCTGACCAACCTCTACCCGATCTGGGCGCGGCTGACCCCGGAGATGATCTCGGTATCGACCCAGACGGCCATGGCCGAGCTGATCCTCTCGGGCTGCACCACCTCCAGCGACCACCTGTACATCTACCCCAACGGCTGCAAGCTCGACGACAGCATCCACGCCGCCGAGGAGATCGGCATGCGTTTCCACGCCGCGCGCGGCAGCATGAGCGTCGGCCGTAGCCAGGGCGGCCTTCCGCCGGATTCGGTGGTGGAGAAGGAAAGCGACATCCTCAAGGAGTCGCAGCGCCTGATCGAGGACTACCACGATGCCAGCCACGGCTCGATGCTGCGCGTGGTGGTGGCGCCCTGCTCGCCGTTCTCGGTCAGCCGCGACCTGATGCGCGAGGCGGCGGTGCTGGCCCGCCAGTATGGCGTGTCGCTGCATACCCACCTGGCGGAGAACGTCAACGACATCGCCTACAGCCGCGAGAAGTTCGGCATGACCCCGGCCGAATACGCCGAGGACCTGGGCTGGGTCGGCCACGACGTGTGGCACGCCCACTGCGTGCAGCTCGACCAGCATGGCATCGAGCTGTTCGCCCGCACCGGCACCGGGGTCGCCCACTGCCCGTGCTCGAACATGCGCCTGGCCTCAGGCATCGCGCCGATCCGCAAGATGCGCGACCACGGCGTGCCGGTGGGCCTGGGGGTCGATGGTTCGGCGTCCAACGACGGCGCCAGCATGATCGGCGAAGTGCGCCAGGCGCTGCTGCTGCAACGGGTCGGTTTCGGGCCGGATGCGATGACCGCCCGCGAGGCGCTGGAGATCGCCACCCTGGGCGGCGCCAAGGTGCTCAACCGCAACGATATCGGCGCCCTCGCCCCGGGCATGGTCGCCGACTTCGTGGCCTTCGACCTCGGCCATGTGGCCTATGCCGGTGCCCTGCACGACCCGCTGGCGGCACTGGTGTTCTGCACCCCGACCCATGTCGACACCAGCGTGATCAACGGGCGCGTGGTGGTTCAGGGTGGGCGCATCACCACCGTCGACCTGCCGCGAGTGCTGGAGCGTCACAACCAGTTGGCACGGCAGTTGGTCATCGGCGAGTAGGCCAGCTATGGGACAGCTATTTCCCTGAGCCGCTGCGCTAGCTCCAGGGCCACCCGCCCGCTGGCCGGCGTCGGCACCAACTCAGTGAACGGGATATCGAGCATGCGGTTCTCGCGCACCGCCCGCAGGCTCGAGAGCACCGGGTCGCGGGTCAGCAGCTGACGCTTGCGGCTGGCCGGCGACCACAGGGCGTCGGCCAGCAGGATTACATCGGGGTCGCTGCTCAGCAGCGCCTCGCGGTTGACCGTCACGCGGTACTGGTCGAGCCCGGCGAGCACATTGCGCGCTCCGGCGGCAGCCAGCAACGGCGTGACGAAACCCCGCCCGCCTTCGCTGTCCAGCCCCCGGACCTCGCTGTCGAGGTAGAACACCGACAGCGGCTTGCCAGTGGGTGCGATCGCCCTGGCCCGCGCCAAGTCCGCCTCCATCGCCTCAATCAATGCCTGCGCCCGCGCCTGCCTGCCCAGCAGCTCGCCGAGGAAGGTCAGGTCACGCCGGACATGGGCGTAGTAATCCAGCGAATGACCGGCACAGGCCGACTCGAGCAGGTAGGTGGCGATCCCGTTGCCGGCCAGCCGGGTTCGCGAGCTGACCCCATCGCCGAAGGCCGAGGCGAATCCGCCAACCACCAGGTCCGGCCTTTGCGCGTACAGCACCTCGCTGGCCGGATACTCCCGGGCGATCACCGGCACGCCCTGGTAGCGGCCCTGCTTGTAGGCGGCGCCGTTGTCGTCCAGGTAGGCCACCCCGACCATCGATTGCCCGGCGCCAAGGGCGAGCAGCAGGTCGGCCGCGTGCTGGTTGAGCGCCACGATACGCGCAGGCGTCGCCGCGGGTCGTTGCCAGTCCTGCCCGCAGTTGCGAAAGCTGTCGGCCAGGGCCGGTGTGCCACAGCACAGGGCCAGCGACAGCAGCCAGGCTTTACGCATCGCATGTCCCTCCCTTGATCAGCAATCTTTCGGCGATCCTTCCACCCTCTAGATGCGTTTCCACCAATTCCTCCACCTCCCGATCATCACGTACCCGATACCAGCAGCCGTCCGGGTGCACCGTCAGCACTGGCCCCAGGTTGCAGGGGAACTGGCAACCGGTGCGGGTCAGCAGCACGCCGCCCGGCGTCTCGATCAGGTCACGCTCCAGCAACTGGCGGCGCAGGCGTTTCCACAATGGCAAGGCGCCACGCCGCACGCAGCGTGGGCCGGTGCACAGGAACACCTGGCGGGCATGCTCGGGCACCCGCGACCAGTCCGGGTCGCTGGCCACCGCGTTGACCTGGTCGCATGGCAGGTGACGGGCATGCTCGCCGATGCTGGCGCAAGCCGCCCGAGCATCCAGCCCGCGCCGACCCAGGGCCTGGGCCGTGACCCAGATACCGGCCCGGCCTTGCGCCAGGCGCCCCAGTTCATCGCGCAGCCAGTCTAGGTAGGCGCTGTCCGAGGTGGGTTCCAGATCCACCACCAGCAGACGTTCCATACCCTGGTCGAGCGCCTCGCGGATCACCGCCCACATCCCGTCGAAGCCCTCCAGGGTGTCGACAATATCCCGGCCTGAATCGTGGCCTCGAAGGTCGCGGACCTCGGCACCGAAGGCTTCGGCCGCCGAGCCGCCACCCAGGCCAGGGCCGACGAACAACACGCGCTGATACTCCATGCTCACGCCCCTCAGAAGGTGTAGGTGTACCGCAGTTCGCTGGTGAACGGCCGTCCGAGGTTGTCGACGTTGCTCGCCCGGCTGGTGACATAGTCGCGGTCGAACAGGTTCTCCACCAGCAGGCTCAGCCGGTGCTGGCGGGCACCGTCCAGGTAGCGGTAGGCATCGGCGTCGACCACCGAGTAGTGGCCGTAGTCGACGCCCTTGGAGCTGACCACGTCGCGAATGTAGCGAATGGCCCCTCCGGCACCCCACATGCGGTCCGCCGACTCGTAGCCGAGCCGCGAGCGGGCGAAGAAACTCGGCACGTCGTTGATCGTCGCCCCGGTGCGCGACTCGGTGAGGTTGCGGGTCATATCGGCCTGCAGGCTCCATTGGTCGTCGAGCTGGATACGTGCATCGGCCTCGAAACCACGCATCTGCACCTGGCCCTGTCCGTTCACCCACTGGCTGCCGTCCAGGGTGATCAGGTCGGTGATCTTGCGTCGGAACACGGTGACGCTGGCGCTGAATTCACGTTCCAGCAGCAGGCCGTGGTAGTCCAGGCCAAGCTCGGCATTGCGGCTCTTCTCGGGCTTGAGGTCGCGGTTGCCGATCTCGTCGCCGGGCTCGTTGACGAACAGCTGCTCGGCGTTGGGCAGCTTGTAGGCGCTGCCGTACTGACCACGCAGCTGCCAGTTGTCGTTCAGGTCGTACAGCGAGGTGAGCATCCCCACCGTGGCGCTGTCGCCGCCGCTCATGGCCTCGTGGCGCACGCCAAGGCTCGGGTGCCAGTTCGGCAGGGCCTCGATCCTGGGCCGCAGCTGGGCATACAGCGCATTGGCCTGGGCCTTGTTGTCGTCGATCACCAGTACGTCGTCCTGGCCCTTGAACCACTGGTTGTCAGAACCGAACACCAGCACATGGCCGCCGTCGAGCTCGGCCTTGCCCTCGGCCTGCACGCCCCAGTCGGTGAAGCCCCAGTAGTCGTTGTGGTTGACCACGTTGCGGCTGCCATCTTCACGGTTGTTGATGCGGGTGTAGCGGGTGTCCCAGTCGTTGACGTGGCCCTTGATGAAGTAGCTCAGGCGCTCGTTGAGGTGCTGCTCGAAGGTGGCGGTGGCGATCTGCTGCACGCGGTCGTTGGTGGTCTTGTAGTTGTTCACCGGCCGGGCGAAATCGAGGTTGGCGTCGGTGTACTGGTAGAACAGCTCCAGCCGCGCATCGTCACCGAAGGCCTGGATCGCCTTGCCGCCGAAAGTGGTCACCTCATAGCCGCGTTTCTTGTCGCTGACGTTGCCGCTGTAGTCACGATTGCGAAACGGTTGGTAGCCGTCGGAGACGTTGTGGCTGACATAGGCCAGCAAGCCCAGGTCGCCGAAGCCGTTGCTGAGGATCCGCTCGACGCGGGCGTCCTTGCTGTTGCCGGCGAAGCTGTCCACGCCCAGGTTGACCTCGCCCGAGGCCTCGCGGCTCTTTGGGCTGCGGGTAACGATATTGATCACCCCTGCCACGGCCTGGGTACCGAACAACAGGCTCTGGCCGCCCTTGAGCACCTCGATGCGCTCCACCGCGTTGGCCGGCAGGGTGTCCAGGTACAGGCCGCCGTACAGGCGGTTGTTCAGGCGCACGCCGTCGAGCAGGATCAGGGTATCGTCGTTGCGCCCACCCAGCAGCGAGTAGGTGCCGTAGTCGAACGGGCCGTTTTTCGGCGCGACGTAGAAGCCGGGGATGAACATCTGCATCACCCGGGTGATGTCGGCAGCGGGGCCGGCGCGCTCGATCTGCTCGCGGCTGACGATCTCGACCTTGCTGCCGTACTGGGCCATGGCGGCGACCGTGGTCGACTCCACCGACGGCGCGGCGACGATCTGCTGGTCGAGGATCAGGGGGGTGTTTTCGGCCAGCGCCACGGGGCTGGCCAGACAGCCCAGGAACAAGGTCCGAGCCGTGGGGAAACAACGTCGAAAGTGAAAACGTCGGGAGTGAATCACAGCAATCATGCTCTTCTCGAAAGTGACTTTCGCAGAAGCACGCAAGAGCACGGATCGCGCACACGCCAATACCGGCCCATGCCCGCCCACCGCAGGAGTTTGCCTACAACATTTCAGGCCGGTCTCCGGGCTCGCAAGACAAGACGCCTTCACCTTCCCATGGCGCATTGGCCACAGTGGTCTGTCGAAGGCATCACTTGCATACCGTTGCGGGGGCAGCACCGGACTGGCTCTAGGAGCGTACCGGTTTCCCGTTTCACCCCATGCACGGCGGCATGGGACACCTGAAATCGGTCGGCATCTGAACACCTGGGGCCGAGAGGCGTCAAGCCAGCCTGGTGAATCGATTCGAATGTTTTTTATCGGCCGAACACTCTAGGCAGATGTTTCAAACGCTGTAGAATCCGCACGCCGAACCTATTCTCATTTCCTTCGAGCTTTGCCGATGAAGCTGGCCCGCCACACACGATCGCAAGTCGCCTGGGTGCTGTATTTCAGCATTCTGTTCGGCTCGTTGCTGTGCGCCATGGGCCATGGACAGATGGCAGGCTTACGCCTGGCCGGCCTGGATGATGCCGCCTGGTGCGCGGCCGACAGCAGCGGCGTGTTCAAGGGCGACCAGGACGTCACCGACCCGGTGCTGCCCGCCGGCGGCGACTGCGTGATCGCCAGCCTGTTCAGCGCCACCTTGCTGGCGGTGTTCTTCGGCCTACTGGCCCTGCTCGCCGGGGAGTCGAGCACACCCTTACCCAGACAACCTGCGCCGCCCCTGCCCAAGCAGCGCTGGCCACTGGTCAATCCGCGCGCCTCCCCCGCCTCGCTTCTCGCGTTCTGACATCGCCACGCCCGAGTACTGCCTGATCGGCAGCGGGCGTGCGCCCACCGATTTCAGCCAGGAAGCCTTGCATGTTCCGCATGACCACTTTGGCGCTGCTCGTTGGCAGCGCAACCTGCGCCTGGGCGCAGGATGACACCCTGACCCTGCCCGCCAGCAACGTCACGGCCACCGCCGACCAACCCAAAGAAGCCACCACCCTGGACCTCGACCGGCCTATCGAAAGCGGCTCGCGGCTCAACCTCAGCGCCCGCGAAAACCCGGCCTCGGTCAGCGTCGCCGACCGCAAGACCATGGAGCGCATCGGCGCGCGCAACTTCCAGGACGCCGCCAACGCCCTGCCCGGGGTCAACGCCTCGGCACCGCCCGGCTGGGGCGGCTACGTATCGTATCGCGGCTTCAACGGCGCCCAGGTCAGCCAGTTGTTCAACGGCATCAACCTGCAATACGGCGCCACGGCGCGTCCGGTTGGCGCATGGATCTACGACCGCGTCGAACTGCTCGGCGGCCCCTCATCGTTCCTCAACGGCAGCGGCGCCGTCGGCGGCAGCCTGAACATGATCACCAAACTGGCGAGCCGCGACGAGGACACCTTCGAAGGCCGCGTCAGCTACGGCCGCTACGACACGATGGAAACCTCGGTCGGCTTCAACAAGGCGCTCAACAGCGGCGACGGCCCGCGCCACTACGCGCGGCTCGACTACAGCCGCACCAGCACCAATGGCTACATCGACCGCCAGGAAAACGGTGCCGGCAACCTGGCCTTCTCGCTGCTCAGCGACATCAACGAACAGCTGTCGCACACCCTGGCCATCGAGTACCTGGAAGAGAAAGAAGACAGCCCGTACTGGGGCACGCCGGTGCTGCAGCCGGCGGTCGGCACCCTGCACATCGACAAGCACAATCGCTTCAACAACTACAACGTCGAGGACGGCCGCTACGAGCAGCGCACCCGCTGGCTGCGCTCGATCACCGACTACCGCATCGACGACAGCAACCAGCTGCGCAACACCTTCTACCACTACAACGGCCAGCGCGATTACCGCAACCTCGAGGTGTACCGCTACAACGCCGGCAACACCAACATCGCCCGCTCCGGCGGCTACCGCCAGAGCCACGACCAGGAGGTCAACGGCAACCGCGTCGAACTGACCCACCAGGGCCAGCTGTTCGGCCTGGCCAGCGACTGGGCGTTCGGCGTGGACTACAGCCGCAACCAGCAGACCACCTACCCGCTGTCCAAGGGCGCCTTCGACACCATCGATCCGAACGGTTTCCAGCCCGGCCACTTCCTCGACATCCCCGGCATGGACGCGCCGCGCGCCAAGGGCCGCAGCACCACCACCGACACCACCGCGGGCTTCGTCGAGAACCGCACCCGCCTGACCGACCAACTGTCGCTGATCACCGCGCTGCGCTACGACCATATCGACTTCGACGTGGTCGACCACGTGAGCAGGGCCAAGCTGGACCGGCGCTGGGACGCCTTCACCGGGCGCCTGGGCCTGGTCTACGAGCTGACGCCCAATGTCAGCCTGTATACCCAGTACAGCACCTCGGCCGAGCCGCCGGGAGGCTCGCTCACCGGCGCCTCGCTCAGCCAGGTCGGCGACTTCGACCTGAGCACCGGCCGCCAGGTGGAAGTGGGCAGCAAGTTCGACTTTCTCGACGGGCGCGGTTCGGCCACCGCGGCGGCCTATCGCATCGTGCGCAAGAACATCTCAGTGCCCTCCTCGACCGTGCCCAACACCACCGAGCAGGCGGGCCAGCAGACCTCCACCGGCATCGAGCTGGCGGCCTCGTTCAAGGTCACGCCCAAGCTGCTGGCGGCGGGCAACTTCAGCTGGGTCAACGCTGAGTACGACGAATTCAACGAGACCATCGGCGGCGTGGTGTACTCGCGCAAGGGCAAGAACCCGGTGAACATTCCCGACCGGGTCGCCAATCTGTGGCTGACCTATGACCTGGCGCCGGGCTGGCAGGTCGGCGCCGATGCCCGCTATGTGTCGTCGGTATACGCCAATACCGCCAACACCGCCTGGGTGCCGTCCTACACCGTGTACGGACTGTCGATGACCCACGACCTGGACAAGCACGTGCAAGTCAGCGCCCGCCTGCGCAACCTCACTGACGAGGTCTACGCCCGCTTCATCCACCAGACCAACACCCAGTACTACCTGGGTGAGCCGCGCAGCCTGGAAGTCGCTGTGCAGTGGCGCTACTGATGAGCCTGAAACGCCAGCTGTACCTGTGGCACCGCTGGCTGGGCATCGTCGCCTGCCTGTTCATGGCGCTGTGGTTCGTCTCCGGGGTGGTCATGCTGTATGTCGGCTACCCCAAGCTGACCCCGGCCGAGCGCCTGGCCCACCTGCCGGCATTGCCGGCGGGTTGCTGCGCCGAGTTGCCGGCGCAGTGGGCGCAGCAGCCGTTGAATGCGCTGCGTCTGACCAGCCTGGGCGGGCGGGCGCACTACCTGCTGGAACTGGCCGACGGGCGCCGCGTCACCCTCGACGCCGCCAGCGGCGCGCCCCTGGCTCACGCCGATGCCGCCTGGGCCCTGGCCAATGCCCGGCAGTACGCCGGTGACGCGGCGCTGGCCTACCAGGGCACGGTGGACGAGGACATGTGGACCCATTCCCGGGCCCTGGACGGCGACCGGCCCCTGCACCGGGTGCAGGTGGACGATGCCGCTGGCACCTGGCTGTACCTGTCCGGGCGCAGCGGTGAAGTGGTGCGCGACGCCACCGCGCAGGAGCGCGCCTGGAACTGGGTCGGTGCCTGGCTGCACTGGCTCTATCCCTTGCGTGGCGGGTTCGGCTTCGACAACGGTTGGCGCACGCTGGTGATCGGCCTGTCCGTGCTCGGCACGCTGATGGCGATCCTGGGCATGGCGGTGGGCATCCTGCGCCTGCGGCTGCGCACGCGCTACCGCAGCGGTTCGCGCAGTCCCTACCCCGGCGGCTGGCTGCGTTGGCACCACATCGGCGGGCTACTGTTCGGCGGGGTGCTGGTGCTGTGGGTGTTCAGCGGCCTGATGTCGATGCGCCCCTGGGGCCTGACCGACAGCCGTTCGCAGATCGCCCTGCAACCCGGCCCGCTGCGCGCCGTCGACCTCAAGCTGCCGGTCGCCACCGCGTTGGCGCGGTTGCGCCAGGAGGCAGGTTTCAACACCGTCGAGTTGCAGTGGCAGCGCTTGGCCAAGGTCACCTACCTGGTGGCACGTAATGCCAATGGCGACAGTCGCATCCTCGAAGACGGCGCGCCGCCGGCCCGGGCGTTTGCCCGACAGCGGTTGCTGGCGGCCGCGCAGGCCATGGCCCCGGGCATTGCAGTGCAAGACGACTGGCAGACCGCCTACGACTTCCACTACTTCGCCCGCGACCCGCAGAGCATGTACGGCTTCCAGTCCCGCCCATTGCCCGTGCTGCGCCTGCGCTTCGATGACCCGGCCGCTACCTGGGCCTACCTGGACCCGGCCAGCGGCATGCTGGTGGCAAGCCATGACCGGACGCAACGGACCGGGCGCTGGTTGTTCAACTTGCTGCACAGCTGGGACTGGCAGCCGCTGCTGGCGCGGCCGCTGCTGCGGGAAGGGCTGATCATCGTCCTGAGTAGCGGTGGGTTGGTGATTGCCCTCAGCGGTGTGGTACTGGGTTGGCGGCGTTTGCGCAGGACGCTCCGGTAGCGTCTGCATCGAGCATGCAGCATTCTCGGCGGGCTCTCGTGGGAGCGGGCTTGCCCCGCGATGGTTGTATGGCACCGGCTTTGCCGGTGATCGCGGGTCAAGTCGCATCGGCGCACCGCCGCTCCCACGCTGATAACGCCTACAACTCTTGACGGAGCCGCCTGCTACCCCCGCTTCTTCTTCACCCCGCCCTGCCTGGCCTTGAACCGCGGGTTGGACTTGCAGATCACATAGATCCGGCCACGACGCTTGACCACCTGGCAATCACGATGACGGCGCTTGGCCTGCTTGAGTGAGGACAGTACTTGCATGGGAACCTCCAGTTACGTAATAACATTACATTAACGCGAATCATTCCCATCTGACAATCACTCTTTGAACCACTCCTCCCTATGGCGTCGGCGCCACCAATGATGTTACGTTATTACATATTAATTGGAGATCCCTCGTGAACCCTCGCGCACCGCTTCTGGCCGGCCTCACCCTGGGCCTGTTCGGCCAACCCCTCTCGGCAGCCCAACCCCTGCTGCTGGAGGAAACCTCGATCACCGACGCCTACCTAGAAGAACGCGCCGACGGCCCGGTCAAAGGCTACCGCGCCACCCGCTCGGCCACCGCCACCCGTACCGACAGCGATATCCGCGACACTCCGCAGAGCATCCAGGTGGTACCGGCCCAGGTGATCAAGGACCTCAACACCACCCGCATCGACCGTGCCCTGGACTTTGCCGGCGGCGTGTCGCGGCAGAACAACTTCGGCGGCCTGACCTTCCTCAACTACAGCGTGCGCGGCTTCACCACCGGCGAGCTGTACAAGAACGGCTTTGCCATCAACCGCGGCAGCTACAGTTCCCCGGACACCTCCAGCATCGAGCGCATCGAAGTGCTCAAGGGCCCGGCCGCCAGCCTCTACGGCCGTGGCGACCCTGGCGGTCTGGTCAATATCGTCAGCAAGCGTCCCCAGGCCGAGGCCTTCAGCACCCTCAGCCTGAGCGCGGGCAGCTGGGACCGCTACCGCACCGCCCTGGATGCCAACTCGCCCCTGGACAGCGAAGGCAACCTGCTGGGCCGGATCAACCTGGCTGTCGAGGACAATGGCAGTTTCCGCGATCACGTAGACAGTGAACGACGCATCGTCAGCCCGTCGCTGAGCTGGCAGCTGTCGCCGGACACCCGCGTGATGCTCGATGCCGAATTCTCGCGTACCGAATCGGTGTTCGACCGGGGCATTCCGGCGGTCAACGGCCAGATGGGTTCGGTACCGCGCTCGGCCTTCATGGGCGAACCCAACGACGGCAGGATCCGCAACGACAACCAGACCCTCGACCTGGCGCTGGAGCACTTCCTCAACGACGACTGGAAGCTGCGCCTGGCCAACCACTACACCCAGGGCACGCTCAAGGGCAACAGCTCAGAGCCCCAGGCCCTGGTCGGCAACACCCTCACCCGCTTCTACCGCGAGCGCGACTTCGAGTGGAACGACAACATCACCCAGGCCGAGCTGCACGGCCAGTTCCAGCTGCTCGGCTGGCAGCACCAGAGCCTGATCGGGCTTGAATACGAAAACTACCGCAACAGCCAGAAATACCCGCAAAGCGCGACCTCGGCGGGCTATGGCCTGGACATCTACAACCCGGTGTACGGCAAGCCCAAGCCGGCGCTTACACGGGCCAACGACTTCTTCGAACGCACCGAAAGCCATGCCCTCAACCTGCAGGACCAGATCGCCTTCACCGAGCGCCTGCGCGGCCTGCTCGGTGTGCGCCTGGAACGTATCGAACAGACTGCGCAGAACCGCTCCACCGGGGTCAGCAACAGCCAGGCGAAGGATGTCGCCACGCCGCGCGTAGGGCTGCTGTACCAGCTGACACCGCAGGTCGGCGTGTTCGCCAACGCCTCGACGTCGTTCAAGCCCAATACCATTGGCACCCAGGGCCAGGTCTACAAGCCTGAAAAAGGCCTGGGTTATGAGACCGGACTGAAGCTCGACCTGCTCGACAACCGTTTGGGCGCGACCATCGCGCTGTTCCATATCGACAAGGAGAACGTCATCACCACCGACGCGCTCGGCGAGAGCGTGGCCGCCGGCAAGGCGCGCAGCCAGGGCCTGGACCTGCAGTTCAGCGGCCAACTGACCGACGCGGTACGGGTGATCGGTGCCTATGCCTACATCGATGCCGAGGTCACCAAGGGCGACGCGGCCCTGCCCAAGGGCAGCGACCTGCTCGGCATCGCCCGCAACAGCGGCAGCGTGATGGGCGTTTACGAGTTCCAGGACGGCGCCCTGCGCGGCTCGGACGTCGGCGCTGCGTTCAACTATGTCGGCGAGCGCTCCGGCCAGGCCGGCAGCCACTTCACCCTGGACGCCTACAGCACGGTCGACCTGCTGGCGCACTACAAGGCCAGCGAACAGGTCACCGTGGGGCTGAACCTCAACAACCTGTTCGATCGCAAGTACTACGAACGCTCGTACAACAGTTCGTGGGTGCTGCCGGGGGAGCCGCGCAACTTCAGTTTGAGCCTGACGCTCAGTCTCTGAGCGCCGGTCATGTAGCCATGGGTGATCCGGACCTGCGTCCAAACGCCTGGCAGGCCAGCACCAGCACAAACACCCCGGCAAAGGCCATGACGATGGTCGGCGCCGGGGCGCTGTCGAGGTAGAACGAGCTGTACACGCCCACGAACGAACAGCCGATGGCGACCAGTAACGACAGCCACAACATGTGCCGGAACTGGCGCGTCAGCAGTGCGGCGATGGCCCCTGGGGCAATCAGCAAGGCGATCGCCAGGATCACCCCCGAGGCCTTCAGCGCCCCGACCACCGCCAACGAGATCAGGCACAGCAGGCCATAGTGCAGCCAGCCGCTGCGCAGGCCGACCGCATGCGCCTGCACCGCATCGAAAGTGTGCAGCATCAGGTCTTTCCACTTGGTGGCGATGACCAGCGCCGTGAGCACGGCGATGCCCGCGCACAGCCACAGGTCCTGGGGGCCGGCGCCGAGGATGTCGCCGAACAGGATATGGTCCAGGTGCACATCGGACTGGATCTTCAGGTACAGCACCAGCCCCAGGCCGAACATGCCCGAATAGACGATGCCCATCACCGTGTCCTGCTTGATGCGGCTGTTCTCCTTGAGGTACCCCGTGGCCACCGCGCAGAACATGCCGGCCAGGAATGCCCCGATGGCGTAGGGAATCTGCACGATGTAAGCGATCACCACGCCGGGGAACACCGCGTGGGCGATAGCGTCACCCAGCAACGCCCAGCCCTTGAGCACCAGGAAGCACGACAGCAGCGCCATGGGGATGGCGATCAGCACGGCGATGGCCATGGCGTTGACCATGAAATCGAAGCGCAAGGGTTCCAGCAGCAGGTCGGTCACGGTCATGGCTGCACCTCCAGTGCCTGGCGCCGACGACGGCGCGCGGCCAGCAGCCCGTGCTTGCGGGCGAAGACGAACACCAGCAGGAAGATCAGCGTCTGCAGCACGACGATCACGCCGCCGGTGGCGCCGTCGAGGTAGTAGCTCAGATAGGTGCCGGTCAGGCTGGTCAGGGCGCCGATGGCAACCGCGATGGCCAGCAACCGGGGAAAGCGGTCGCTGAGCAGGTAGGCCGTGGCGCCGGGGGTGATGACCATGCAGATCACCAGGAATGCCCCCACCGTCTGCAGCGCGGCCACGGTCGAGGCCGACAGCAAGGCAAAGAACAGCAGCTTGAGCGCGTTCGGGCGAATGCCGACTGCGCGGGCCTGCTGCTCGTCGAAGAAGGTCAGCATCAGGTCGCGCCACTTGGCCAGCAGCACCGCCAGGGTGACCAGGCCGATGATCGCCAGCTGCAGGGTGTCGCCCGGGGTGATCGCCAGGATGTTGCCGAGGACGATGGTCTGGATGTTCACCGAGGTCGGCGACAGCGAGACCATGAACAGGCCCAGGCCGAAGAACGAGGTGAAGATCATGCCGATCACCACATCTTCCTTGAGCCGCGTGCGCCGCTGCAGGAACAGCAGCGCCGCCGAGGCCAGCCCGCCGGCGAAGAACGCGCCGAGGGAAAATGGTAGACCGATCATGTAGGCGCCAGCCACCCCCGGCACGATGGCGTGGGACAGCGCATCGCCGATCAGCGACCAGCCCTTGAGCATCAGGTAGCAGGACAGGAACGCGCAGACCCCGCCGACCAGGGTCGAGACCCACAGGGCATTGCGCATGTAGCCGTAGGCAAATGGCTCGAGCAGCAGTTCGATCATGTGTCGGCCTCGCTGTCGCTGCCCGGCTCGCGACGCGCCGGCAGGCCGTTGCGCAGGATCAGCGGCCGCTCGTCGTCGCTGAACACGCTGACCGGTGGTTGCTGCGACGGATCGCCCGGCAGCAGCGCGAAGTGGCGCAGCACCCCGCCGAAGGCGCGTTCGAGGTTGTCGCGGGTGTAGACCTCGTCGGTCGGCCCGTGGGCCAGCACGGTGCGCTTGATCAACACCACCCGGTCGCAGAACTCCGGCACCGAGCCGAGGTTGTGGGTCGACACCAGCATGATCCGCCCTTCGCCGCGCAGCTCGCGCAGCAGCTGGATGATCTGGTCCTCGGTCTTCACATCGACCCCGGTGAATGGCTCGTCGAGCAGGATCACCCGGCTGTCCTGGGCCAGGGCGCGGGCGAGGAACACGCGCTTGCGCTGGCCGCCGGACAGTTCGCCAATCTGCCGTTTGCGCAAGGCCTGCATGTCGACCCGGCACAGCGCCGCGTCCACCGCCTCGTGATCGGCGCGCCGGGGGATGCGCAGCGGGCCCATGTGCCCGTAGCGCCCCATCATCACCACGTCCTCGACCAGCACCGGAAAGTCCCAGTCCACTTCCTCGGCCTGGGGCACGTAGGCCGTGCACTTGCGCCGCAGGGCGCGCTCTGCCGGCAGGCCCAGCACGCTGATACGCCCGGCGGCCAGGCGCACCAGGCCCATGATGGCCTTGAACAGGGTCGACTTGCCCGAACCGTTGATGCCCACCAGCGCGGTGATCGAGCCCATCGGCAGTTCGAAGCTGGCGTCGTGCAGCGCGGTATGACCGTTGCGGTAGGTCACGGTGGCGCCCTGGACGACGATGCCGCTCTCCAGGGCCTGGTTGTGCTGGTTCATTGGCTGCCTGCCTGGCCGAGGCCCTGGATGATGGTGTCGGTGGTCACCCGCAGCAGGTCGAGGTAGGTCGGCACCGGCCCGTCCTGGGCGCTCAGGGAGTCGACGTAGAGCACGCCGCCATAGTGCGCGCCGGTTTCCCGGGCCACCTGGCGGGCCGGCTTGTCGGACACCGTGCTTTCACTGAATACCGCCGGGATGTGGTGCGCCCTGACCGCGTCGATGACCGTGCGCACCTGGTTCGGCGTGCCCTGCTGGTCGGCGTTGATCGGCCACAGGTAAAGCTCCTTCAGGCCGAAGTCGCGGGCCAGGTAGGAGAACGCGCCTTCGCTGCTGACCAGCCAGCGCCGGTCGGCGGGAATCTGTTCGAGACGGTCGCGCAACGGCGCGATGGTCGCCTCGATACGCGCCTTGTAGGCCTCGGCATTGCGCTGGTAGGCCTGGGCGTTGACCGGGTCGTGGCGCACCAGGGCGTCGCGGATGTTGTCGACGTAGACCAGGGCGTTGCGCGGCGACATCCACGCGTGCGGATTGGGCTTGCCGCTGTAGGGACCGGCGACGATGCCCATCGGCTCGATGCCGTCGGACACCACCACGCCCGGCACCTGTTGCAGGCGCTGGAAGAACTTCTCGAACCACAGCTCCAGGTTCAGGCCGTTCCACAGGATCAGCTGCGCCCCCTGGGCGCGACGCAGGTCGCCGGGGGTCGGCGAATAATTGTGGATCTCGGCGCCGGGCTTGGTGATCGACTCGACCACCGCAGCATCACCCGCCACGTTGCGAGCCATGTCGGCAATGATGGTGAAGGTGGTGACCACCTTGAACTTTTCCGCCGCGCCCACGGGCAGCGCCAGCAGCAAGGTGGCGAACAGTGCGCCTGCCAGGCGCCAGGGGCGGGATTGGGACCTGCTTCTATCGAACATCCGTCACTTCCACTTCGAGTCGGAGGAAACGGCTAAGGCACGGAACGGCGGCCGATCTTGTGCGCAGCCCCAGGTCGTGCGGCGTGGGTCATGCGGTCGGCTCTGCCTTGTCGAGTATGGAGAGCCGCCACACGGATGGCAAATGCGCCGACAGGCGTCACCCTGCCAGCGTCGCCAGCGCCAGTACTGGCCACCCCGCCACAGCCGTCCCGATCGCCAGCCGCGGCTGGTAAGGCAGCACCAGCACCAGCGCCAACCCCGCCAGCGAGACCAGGCCAAGCCCGCCGATCGGCCCCATGGCCCAGCCCCAGGCCGCGACGCTGGCGGCGAAGCTGGCCGCCAGCGCCAACCAGCCCGATCCCCGTAGCGCCCGACGCAGCGACAACGATGGCGGCAGTCCCCAGACCTGTTTGTAGTGCCGCTCCAGCCCCAGGCACAGGGCGATCATGCCGCTGTACGCAAACCACAGTCCCGTGGCTATCGCCAGACCCATTTCAGTTGACCTCCGTACGGACACGCAGCGCACGCTCCGGCGCTGGCTGCCCGATTTTCCAGGCACACGCGGCCAGCAGGCCGCCGATCACCAGGGTGGTGACCTCCAGGGGGATGTAGTCGCCGCGATTGACCGTGACCACGTTCAGCAACGGCAACCCCAGGCACAGCGCCGCCGCCAGCCCGAGCTGCTCCTGCCAGGCCCGTAACCAGGGGCGCAGGCAGGCGTGCAGCAAGGTCGCCAGCCAGATCAGGAAGAACACCCGCACTTCCCAGCCGCCGCGCTGCGCCAGCTCGAGCGGCAACAGGCGGTTGGCCCACAACAGGCCGACGCAGGCCAGCGCCAGGCCGGCCACCACACTGACGTTGATGCGCTCGGCGCCGATATACAGCGCGGCGCCCAACGCCCCTTCGCCGTCATGCCGGCGTCGACGCTTTACGGTGAACAGCACCAGCCCCGTGGCGATCATCGCGCAGCTGGCCAGGCCGCAGACGAAGTACAGCCAGCGCATCGGGTAGCCGCCGAACTGGGCGAAATGCATGCCCGCCAGCACCCGTTGCGTGAGCAGGCTCGGGCGGCTCTCGGCGGGCGCCCGCAATACCTTGCCGGTCACACCATCGAAGACCATGCTCTGGCCCTTGGTCAGCTCGATGCGATTGCCCAGCAGCGGGCGCACCTCGATCCGCGCATCGCCGCGCCCCGGGTTGTGGATCGACAGGCTGGCCAACGGCCCCAGCACGCGCTCGGCCTCGGCCAGCAGCGGCGGCAACGCCGCCAACGGCGCCGGCCCAGCAACCTCCTGAGGTGGCTGGCGCCCCTGGCCGGCATACTGTTCGGGCATGCCGCGCAGGGCGCGATTGATTGCCTCGCGATCCCCGCCGAACAGCGCATCGGAGGCCGCTGGCATGTAGATCAGGTAGAAGATCACCAGGCCCGTGTAGGTGATCATCAGGTGGAACGGCAGCACCAGCACCCCCGTGGCATTGTGCGCGTCCAGCCACGAGCGCTGGCCTTTGGCCGGGCGGAAGGTGAAGAACTCCTTGAAGAATTTCTTGTGGATGACGATGCCGCTAAGCAGTGCCGCCAGCATCGCCATCGCCGCCAGGCCCACCACCCAGATGCCGAGCAGGCGCGGCAGGTTGAGGGTGAAATGGAAGCGGAAGAAGAAGCCGCCACCGGCCGTTTCACGCACCTGCAGCGGCTCGCCGGTTTCCGGGTCCAGCGCCTGTCCGCCGCCGCGACGCTGCTCACCGGTGGACACGCTGAGGGTGGGTGCGCGTTCGTTGGGCAGGCCGATGTTCCAGGTGCGGGCGTGCGGGTGACGGGCCTGCAGGTAGTCCAGCGCGGTCTGCGCCGCCTCGCGGCTACCCAGGCTGTGCGCCGGGATTTCCGGACGCAGCCAGTTGTCGATCTCCTTGTCGAACACCGCCAGGGTGCCGGTGAGGAAGATGGCGAACAGCACCCAGCCGAATAGCAGCCCGCTCCAGGTGTGCAGCCATGACAGGGATTGGGTGATGGTTTTCTGCTTCATCCCAGGCGCTCCAGCAGTTGCGGCCAGAAGCCGATCAGCGCCAGCGGCACTCCAAGCGCCAGGCCAGCCCAGGCGCGGGTGGCGCTGCGGCAGGCGAAGGCCCAGAGGATCGCGCCGGTGTAGACGGCGAACGACAGCACGGTGGCGACGATCAGGGCATCCGCCGGTTGCAGCGGCAGCAGCCGCGCCAGCGCGGCGGTGAAGGCGTAGGTGAAGGCATAGCCGCCGAGCACGGCGGCGACGATGCGCGAGAACATGGGCCAGGAGAGATTCACGGTTTGCAGTCCTTGGGGGCGCGTTGCGCCCCTTTCGCGGCGCAAGGCCGCTCCTACAGAGGGACGTGATCTCCTGCAGGAACGCACCTTGTGCCGCGAAAGGGCTGCGCAGCAGCCCCGCTTTCATCAGAACGAGGTGGTCACCGACGCATAGAACGCGCGTCCCGGCTCGTTGTAGGTGGCGGCGCCGGCGCTGGTCCCCGCTCCTTCGCGGTACACGCGCTTGTCGAACAGGTTGCTGATGCCGGCGCCGAACGACAGGTTCTTGTTCAGCGCGTATGTGCCACCGATGCCCCAGACGTGGTACGGATCAAGGGTCTTCAGCTCGTTCTGCGCCGTGACGCTGACCTCGCGGGTCGGGTTGAACTGGCGCGGCTCCTGCTTGCCGTAGTAGGTGCCGGTCAGGCTCAGCGACAGGGCTTCGGTCACCTGCCAGTCGAGCATGGTGTTGACGGTGTACTCCGGCACCACCGACAGCGGGTTGCCGTCGCTGTCTTCGTTGGCGTCCATGTAGGTGAAGTTGGTGTTCCAGCTCAGCACCTCGCCGGCCTCGCCCAGCAGCGGCACGCCGATGCTGCCTTCCCAGCCCTTGACCACGGCGTCCTGGGCGTTGTCCCAGCGCAGGATCGCCTCGTTGGTGGCGGTGCGCCCGGTCACGTCGTTGGCCGAGACGATCTTGTTGTCGTAGTCGTTGCGGAAGTAGGTCAGGCTGGCGCTCCAGCCATCGCGGGCGAAGCTCACCCCCAGTTCCTTGTTGACGCTGATCTCCGGGTCGAGGTCGGCGTTGCCCAGCACGTAGCAACCATTCGAGCTGAGGCTCGGCGCACAGCCGTTGCCGTTGCTGCGGTACAGGTAGTTGGGGTTGGACTGGTACAGGTTCGGTGCCTTGAACGCCCGGGCGATACCGGCCTTGAGGGTGACGTCCTCGGTGAGCTTGTACGAGGTGTTCAGGCTCGGGCTCCAGTTGGCGCCGAACTGGTCATGGTGGTCCAGGCGCAGGCCTGGGGTGAGGAACCAGTTCGGCGTCAGCTCGATATTGTCCTCGGCGTAGACGGCCATGATGGTGGCGTCCATGTCGGTGGGCCGCGCCCCGGCAGCGGAGGTCGGCAGCGTGGTGCCCACGGCGCGGTTCAAGGTGCTGGGGTCGTCGAGTTCCTGGTAGTTCCACTCGGCGCCGAGAGTAAGGGTTTGTGGACGCAGCAGATCCAGCGGCAGGTCCAGCTGGCCCTGGACCAGGTAGCTGTCGTAGGTGCTGGTGGCTTTCTCGTTGCCACTGATATCGCCGTCGACGCTGCCGGTCATGCCTTCGAGCAGGCGGTTGTTGCGGGTCTTCTCGTACTGCGCCAGTACCCGGGAGGTGCCGAAATCCCAGTCACCGCGATGGGTAATCGAGAAGTCCTGGCGGTACATGGTATTGGTCTCGCGACCGAGCCAGCCGTTGATGGTGCTGCCCGGCACCAGCGAGTCGGTGCCGCCGGTGCCGACGTCGCCAGCGTAGATATTGCCCTGGCGACTGAAGCCGGTCTCGAAATCGATCGTCTGCTGGTTGTCCAGCGCCCAGCTCACCAGGGCGTTGATGTCCTTGTTGCGCACGCCCTCGCGGCCGGCGGCCAGGGACGAGCCGCTGGCGGTATCGGTATGGCCCTGGTTGATGTCGGCGTCGTCGGCGTCGGTCTTGTTCAGGTTGCCGTACAAGCGGAAGGTCAGCGACTCGGTCAGCGGGCCGGCGAGGCTGAAGGTGGTGCGTTTGGTCATGCCCTCGGCATCGTCCTCGGGCAGGTTGGTGAAGGCGGTGATGCTGCCGGTCATTTCCTGGGTCGGGCGCTTGGTGATGATGTTCACCACCCCGCCCATGGAACCCGAGCCATAGCGGGCCGCCGCCGGGCCTCGGAGCACCTCGATGCTCTCGACCTGGTCGGCCGGCACCCAGTTGCTGTCGCCGCGGGTGTCGCGCTCGCCGGCACGGGTGTAGCGCACCGCGTTACGCGAGGTCACCGGTTTGCCGTCGATCAGGATCAGAGTGTTTTCCGGGCCCATGCCGCGCAGGTCGATCTGCCGGTTGTTGCCCCGCGAGCCACTGGCGCCGTTGCCGGTCAGGTTGACCCCGGGCATCTTGCGAATGATCTCGGACAGGTCGTTGACCGGCGGACGCTTCTTGATGTCCTCGGCGCTGATGATCGAGACGCCCGATGCCTGTTTCAGCTCCTGCTCGGCGGTGGCCACCACGTGGGTGTCGCTCAGTTCAAGCACCTCGTTGCCCTGGCTGCCGGTGGCGGCCCACAGGGTCGCGGGCGACGCCGCCAGCAGGGCCAGGCAGAGATGGTTGAGCTTGAATCGGGGCTGCATCGGGACACTCCTTGCGCGTTGGGAACGGTCCGGGCAAGGAGCGAGCGGGAGCACGACGATCCGACTCGCCCCAGGGCCGGCACGGGACGAGAACGAATGCTATATATTCTCATTTGAGAGTAAATCTATTTTACAATCTATACATTTCTCAGCCGCAGGCTCACCCGCAGGCCCGGTGAGCGGTTCTGCGCCCAGACCTCTCCGCCCTGCAACTGCGTGACGCTGCGGGCAATCGACAGCCCGAGGCCAAAGCCATCGCCCCCCGGACGCGCGGCATTGAGCCGGGTAAAGGGCTGGAAGATGCTTTCCAGGTGCTGCGGCTCGACGCCGGGGCCCTGGTCTTCGATCCACAGCAACCAGGTATCACCCTCGCAACGGCCGCCCAAGGTCACGACGCCGCCTGACGGCGAGTGGCGCACGGCATTGCGTAGCAGGTTTTCCAGGGTCTGGGCCAGGCTGTTGAGGTGGCCGAGCACCGTGCAGCCGGCAGGCAGCGCATTGCGCAGCTGTTCGGCCGGCCAGCCGGTCTCGTAGCAGACGTCATCGCACAGCACTTCCCATAGCCGGGCCACATCCACCGGCGCCAGCGGCAGGAGCGGCCGCTCGGTGTCCAGCCAGACCAGCTCCAGGGTGTCGTTGATCAGCCGCTCCATGCCCTGCACTTCGCGCTCCAGGCGCTGACGCAAGGCCTGGTTGTCCTGCTCGCGCTCGCCGCTGACACGCAGGCGGCTCAAGGGGGTGCGCAGCTCGTGGGACAGGTCGCGCAGCAAGCGGCGCTGGAATGCCACGGTATTTTCCAGGCGACCGGCCATGTGATCGAAGGCCCCCGCCAGTTCACCCAGTTCGTCGCGACGCCGGGTGAGTTGCCCGCCGACCCGCGCGGACAGGTCGCCGGCGCTCAGGGCGATGGCCTGGCGCCGCAGCACGCCCAGCGGCGCGATGACCCGGCGGTACAGCAGCACGCCCAGACCCAGTGCCAGGGCGGCTGGCAGCACCCGCTCCAGCAAGGCCTGCCACAGGTGGTTGTACTTGCGCGGATTGAGCCGCGCCGGCAGGTCCATCACCAACTGGGCCTCGCCGCGGCTGAACGGCACGTAGAACGTCGGCGTGCCGCCGGGCCGCCCCACCGACCAGTCCAGCGAGCGCATGAAGCTGAGTTTTTTACGCTCTCGCCCGCGCAACGGCCGCGACGACAACGACACGCCATGCGGCCCGACCACCGCCGCCCACACGCCCTCCTGCGCCGTCAACGTGTCGAGAAAGGCATCCACGCCCGGCTCGCCGCCCTCCTCCCAGGCCTGCTCGGCCTGTCGCGCGTAATCGGACAGCGTGTTGCGCGCCGTGCTACCGAGGGTCGAGGTGGCCATGTCCAGGCGTTGGCTGACATCCACATGCAGGCTGATGATCAGCAGGCTGAGCAAGGCGATGCCGCCGAGCAGCGTCCAGAACAGCGAGTGGCGATCCGGCAGCCTCATGGGAGCACGCGCTTGAGCATGTAGCCAACGCCGCGCACGGTCTCCACCCTGGCCGCGGCGTAGCCGATCGACTGCAATTTGCGGCGCAGGTGACTGACATGCATGTCCAGGCTGCGGTCATGGATCGAATAGGCGCGGTTCAGCGCCTGCTGGTAGAGGAAGGTCTTGCTCAGCGCTTCGTCCTGGGCATGCAGCAGGGTCTCGAGGATGCGGTACTCGCAGCCGGTCAGCCCGGCCCAGCACTGGTCGTGGCAGACATCGCCGCGCAGCGGGTCGAAGGTCAGGCCCAGGGCACTGCCCAGGTCCTGATGGCTGACCGGGCCTTGGCGCTCGTAGGCGATCCGGCGCAGCAGGGCATCGATGCGCACATCCATCTCCGCCATGCTGAAGGGCTTGGCCAGGTAGTCGTCGGCGCCCTGGCTGTAACCGACGATACGGTCCTGCTCGGCGCCCAGCGCCGACATCAGGATCACCGGCACGCGCTGGCGGCGGCGCAGCTCGATCAGCATGTCCAGGCCATTGCTGTCCGGCAGCAGGATATCCAGCAGGATCAGGTCGAAGCCGCCCTCGCGCAGCAGCTGTGGCACATCGCCGGCGCCGTGGCGCACGGTGACCGCGAAGCCGCGCTCGCCCAGGTGGCTGCCGATATGGGCGGACAGGACGGGATCGTCCTCGATGGCGAGGATGCGCACCGGGGCATGGGAAGCGAGAGCCGACTGCATGGATTACCTTGCGAATGATAATGATTGCTTATCGCGTATTCTGACAAATCCCATCCCTTCGCCACAAATCCGATCGTTCCCAGCGCCGTGCCAGCGTTCCATGAAGGAAACTTCATATTTGCCGCCAGGCCCCTGGACGCGGGGCCGACCGGCGTTGCATGGGGACCGCGCGACGGGGCTCGCCTTGAGCCCCCCTGCCCGCCCGCGTAGCATCGCGGCCCCATTGCGTGACACCACGAAGCCCATGCCCCAGCCCATTCCCCTCAAGGACCACGAAAAGGAAAAGCACCTGGTCAACCGCCGGTTGCTGGCCTGCGCCCTGCTGGTGATGAGCCTGGTGGCGGTGCTGGTGGGCCGGCTCTACGTCCTGCAAGTGTTGCAGCATGACCAACAGAGCGCGGTGTCGGAGAACAACCGCGTGCACGTGCTGCCGATCCCGCCCGAGCGCGGCCTGATCTATGACCGCAACGGCGTGGTGCTGGCCGACAACAAGCCCAGCTTCAACCTGACCATGACCCGCGAACGGGCCGGCGACCCGGCGCAGGTGCTCGACAGCCTGGCGCAGATCCTCGGTCTGTCCGAGGACGACCGCCACCAGTTCGACAAGGACCTGCGCCGTGGACGCAAGCCGTTCGAGCCGGTGACCCTGCTGGTGGGCCTGAGCGAAGAGCAGATCGCCCTGATCGCGGTCAACCAGTTCCGCCTGCCGGGGCTGGAGGTCGAGCCGCAGTTCATCCGCGAATACCCGCTGGCCGAGCACTTCGCCCATTCGGTGGGCTATGTCGGGCGCATCAATGAAAAGGAAGCCAAGACCCTCGACAGCACTGCCTACCGCGGCACCCAATCGATTGGCAAGACCGGCATCGAGCGCTTCTACGAAAACGAGCTACACGGCCAGGTGGGCTACGAAGAAGTCGAGACCAACGCCCAGGGCCGGGTGATGCGTGTGCTCAACCACCACGACCCGGTGCCGGGCAAGGACATCGTGCTGAGCCTCGACGCCCACCTGCAGCAGGCCGCCGAGAAGGCCCTGGGCGATCGGCGTGGCGCGGTGGTGGTGCTCGACCCGGCCAACGGCGACGTGCTGGCGATGGTCAGCAACCCGGCCTTCGACCCCAACCTGTTCGTCAAGGGCATCAGCTACAGGCAGTACGCCGCCCTGCGCGACTCCATCGACCGGCCGCTGTTCAACCGCGTGCTGCGCGGGCTGTACGCTCCCGGCTCGACGGTCAAGCCCGAGGTGGCCATCGCCGGCCTCGACAGCGGCGTGATCAACCCCGCCAGCCGGGTCTTCGACCCCGGCTACTACGAGCTGCCCAACTACGACCACAAGTACCGCAACTGGAACCGCACGGGCGATGGCTGGGTGGACATGTACACGGCGATCATGCGCTCCAACGACACCTACTTCTACGACCTCGCACACAAGCTGGGCATCGACCGCCTGCACGACTACATGGCCGAGTTCGGCCTGGGCCAGAAGGTCTCGCTGGACATGTTCGAGGAAGCCCCCGGGCTGATGCCGTCACAGGCCTGGAAGCGCGCCACCCGGCGCCAGGCCTGGTTCCCCGGCGAGACGCTGATCCTCGGCATCGGCCAGGGCTACATGCAGGTCACCCCGCTGCAACTGGCCCAGGCCACCAGCCTCTTGGCCAGCAAGGGCGCCTGGCACCGCCCGCACCTGGCGCTGACCATCGGCGGCCAGGCAACGGTCGACCCCAACCCGATGCCGGATATCGTGCTGCACGACCGGCACGCCTGGGACCAGGTCAGCCAGGGCATGCAGATGGTCATGCACGACCCGCGCGGTATCGCCCGCGCCGCCGCCGCCGGCGCGCAGTACCGCATCGCCGGCAAGAGCGGCACGGCGCAGGTGGTGGCGATCAAGCAGGGCGAACGCTACAACCGCGACAAGACCCTCGAGCGCCATCGCGACAACGCCCTGTTCGTCGGCTTCGCCCCGGCCGAGCACCCGGCGATGGTGGTGGCGGTGATGATCGAGAACGGCGAGGCCGGTGGTCGGGTGGCCGGGCCGGTGGTGCGGGAGGTGATGGATGCGTATCTGCTGGATGAGCAAGGGCATTTGAAGGCGCAGTATGCGGGGATGGTCAAGGCTGTTCCGCATACATAGGGCCGTGCCTGAATCAAGGCTTGGATACTTGGCGGAAAGTGATAGAAAGCGGTGAGACGAAGC
This sequence comes from Pseudomonas sp. BW16M2, assembly GCF_014268865.1. Classification (NCBI taxonomy): domain Bacteria; kingdom Pseudomonadati; phylum Pseudomonadota; class Gammaproteobacteria; order Pseudomonadales; family Pseudomonadaceae; genus Pseudomonas; species Pseudomonas sp. BW16M2. Next base: position 199,936 of record NZ_JABWRI010000002.1, read on the forward strand.
GTTGCCCGCGCTGCGCACCGTGAATGACTCCCTTCGCTGATATTAGATATAGACCTCAGCTTTCCCTGACCAGCGGGTTGTTATCCTGCACAAAATTCACGTTTCTATTTTCGCGATCAGCCGCTTGTTTATATAGGTTTGCGCCCATCTTTACTATTTCCTTGGCCCGGTTGGTCAAGGCATCCAGAGCGCCTTCGCTATCAGTCCCCTCCCTAGCTATCGTTTCCCTGTGGTCAGCTAATTCCTGCATTTCCTTTACGTGGAACCCGAGGACATAGATGGGTTTGCCGTCACCGGACTCGAACACATAAAGGTTTTCCACGTGCGAGGTAGATACTTTAGGTTTGGCCTCAAGCTCGAAATTCTTGGTATTTCCAGGCCGACTCCAGATCTGTTGTTGGGTCGGGGCAGGATCTCCACCAGGAACTGGACCTCTGCGGTGGTAGATCTCGACTTTGATCCTGTATGTACCTTTATGTCCTGATGGATCGACAGCGTTCACTGGATCATCGCTGCAGTAAACGTAAGCGTTTGGGCCTCCCTCGCCAAAAGGACTCAGGCTGTCAGGTGACAAGAAGCGCATCAACACCGGGCTGTATGCCCGGTAGCCATTACCAAGCAGATAACCTCCGGTCTTCAGATCTTGCAATTGACCATTGAACCCCAACACCGAGGGCAGTTCATTGGCGACGGGCCGGAACCCGAATGCTGTGTAGGGAGTTGGGGGGCTGGCCTGTACTGCGTGCTGACGCAGTACCGAGCCATGCTGGTCGCTTGCCAGCAATGCAGTATTCGAGGTGATGGTTGAGTCCGACATGAAAACTCCTGAACGAGTTGTCTATCCGTATGACTCTGCGTGCAACACAACAGGCCTGCAACTGGCAAAAATATCAGGCCTGGTCGCCGGAGAACCAGCGACCAACCCAACGCAGGGAAAACAGCTAAGCCACGTTTGAAACGGCGCTACAACGCGACGGCAACCACCGCTCAGGCACAGAGCCGCAGCGGCTCCAGGGTCCGACAGAGTACGTCGAGCACCCGGTCTTCCTGCTCATGGATGAAGAAATGCCCACCGGGGAATTTCGCCAGCGAATGCTCCCCCACGGTCTCCCGTCCCCAGGCCTGCAACTGTTCGTCACTGGCGCGATCATCCTCGCCGGCTAGCACGTGCAGCGGGCATTGCAACGGCTGGCGCTGTTGGTAGGCGTAGCGGCCACAGAGCAGGAAGTCGGCCTGCACGATCGGCAGGGTCAGGCTCATCAGCTCCTGGTTGGCCAGTACTTCTTCGGGGGTGCCGCCCAGCTTGCGCAGTTCGGCGATCAGCTCGGCGTCGCCACGGGGTTCGGTCCACTTGCCGCCGGCGTAGTCCTCGCGGCGGGTCGGCGCCGCGGTACCACTGGCGAACAACGCCAGCGGCGGTGGACAGCCCAGCGCACGCAGCTCGTGGGCCAGCTCGAAGGCGACCAGCGCCCCCAGGCTGTGCCCGAGCAGGGCGTAGGGTGCCTGGGTGGCAGCGCGCTGCTCATGGGCCAGCTGCCGGGCCAGGCCGCGCAGGTCGGTGTGCAGGTCATCGCCCATGCGCGCGCCGCGACCGGGCAGCTCCACCGGGCGCACCTGCAACCAGGCCGGCAGCTTGCGCCGCCAGCGGCTGTAGACCATGGCGCTGGCGCCGGAGTACGGCAGGCACAGCAGGTTCAGGCTCGACACCGGCTTACTGCGCCGCTGCTTCGGCCATCTTCTGGCGCAGGCTCAGTGGGCGCATGTCGGTCCAGACCTCATCGATGTAGGCCAGGCAGTCCTTCTTCAGGCCGCTCTTGCCCACCGCGCGCCAGCCGTTGGGGATCGCCTTGTAGTCGGGCCAGATGGAATACTGCTCTTCGTGGTTGACCACTACCTGGAACTGGATATCGTCGCGGTCGAAAACGGAAGTCATTGCCTGTCTCCTTGAATGATGAGTGCCGAACGCGCCGGGCGCAGGGCGGCTTCCATGAAAACGAAGGACGCTTGGGGAAAATTAGGGGCGCTCGACGATAGCATTGCGGGGCGCTCGAGATCGAGCGCCGCCGGCGCGGCGCATCGCGGATAAATCCGCTCCTACATCCATTGCAACGTGGCCATGCCTGACAGGCAATGGTTGTACAGCATGAAGGACCGGCGCGCACTACTGCGCCGCACTCCCCCACCCCAACGCCTTGTACAGCGCAATCGCATCCAGGTACGAGGCTGTCTCCGCCTCCGCCACCTCGCGCTTGATCGAGAACAGCGCCCGCTGGTTCTCCAGCACCGCCAGATAGGTCCCCGCGCCGCGCCGGTAGCGCTTGTTGGCAATGTCGATGGCCTCGCTGCCATGGCCGGCGGAGGCCATCAGGCTCTGCAGCCGGGCCTGGTTGCGCACCAGTTGCGTCACCGCGTTTTCCACCTCTTCGCGGGCCAGCAGCACGGCCTGCTGGTAACGTGCCTGGCTGCCCTCGGCCAGCGCCTCGCGCACCCGCAGGCGGGCACGGGCGTTGCCCAGGCGCAGCGCCGGCCAGGTCACCACCGGCGCCAGCTCGTAGGCGCGGGCGGCACTGCCCAGGTCGCCGCTGCGCAGGGCGAAGAAGCCGATGAAGCCGCCCAGGTCCATGCGCGGGTACAGCTCGGCGGTGGCCGCGCCGACATCCTCGGTGCTGGCCGCCAGCTCACGCTCGGCGCTGACCACATCGGGCCGCTGGCCGATCAGCGCGTCGACATCGCCCAACGGCAACTGGCGCGCCAGCGGCGGCAGGAACGGCGCGGCGCCCTGCTCCTGGCTGCCCGGCACCTGTCCGGTCAGCACGTCGAGGCGGTAGCTGGCCTGCTGGATCGCCGCCTGCAACGGCGGCACCGCCGCCTCGCTGAGCAACAGGTTGGCGTGGGCGTTCTGCTGGTCCTCGTATTGGCCGCTGCCGGCGCGCACCTGGGCGCTGGTCAGCTGCAGGGTCTCGCGCCAGGCCTCGACCTGGTCCTCGGCCACGCCCAGGCTGCGCTTGAGCCCAAGCTGGAGGTAGTAGTTGCGGGCCACCTCCGCGGCGATGCTCAGGCGCGCCTGACGCAGGTCTGCCGCCGCCGCGTCGGCGCGAGCCTCGGCGGCGTCGGTCAGGCGTTGCAGGCGACCGAACAGGTCGATCTCCCACTGCACGTCGAAGCCGGCGCGGTACTGCTCGGTGCGCATGCGCCGCGGGTCGCTGCCATCGGCCGGTTGCTGCTGCTCCAGGCTCTGGTTGTAGCCGGCGCGGGCGGTGATCCAGGGATAGCGGTCGAGGCTGCGGTCGTCGAACAGCGCCCGCGCCGCCAGCAGGTTGGCGTGGGCCTGGCGGATGTCAAGGTTGTTGGCCAGGGCCTGGTCGACCAGGCGCACCAGCTGCGGATCGTCGAAGAACCGCCACCACTGCGCCGGCAACTCGCCACGGGCGGCGAAGACGGCGCGCTGCGGGCTGTGCACGCCACTGGCCGGTACCTCGGCCTTCTGGTAGTCGGGGCCGACGCTGCACGCAGTCAAGGCCAGGGCCATCAGGGAAACGACGAATACAGGCTTCATGACTGGCCCTCCAGGGTTTCGGCCAACGACCGCGCCCGCGCCGAACGCGCGGTGCTGGCATGGTCACGGGCCAGCAGGCTGTAGATGGTCGGCAGCACGAACAGGGTGAACAAGGTCCCCACCAGCATCCCGGTGACGATCACCACGCCCAGCCCGAACCGGCTGGCGGCGCCGGCGCCCGAGGCGAACAGCAGCGGGATCAGCCCTACCACCATGGCCGCCGTAGTCATGAGGATTGGCCGCAGGCGGATCTGCGCCGCCTTGCCGATCGCCGTGCGCCGGTCCAGGTGCTGCTCGGCCTGCAGGGTGTTGGCAAACTCCACCATGAGGATGCCGTGCTTGCTGATCAGCCCGATCAGCGTCACCAGGCCGATTTGCGTATAGATGTTCACCGTGGCCACCCCCAGCGCCAGGGGCAGCAGCGCGCCGCTGATCGACAGCGGCACGGTGATCAGGATGATCAGCGGATCGACCAGGCTTTCGTACTGCGCCGCCAGCACCAGGTAGATCACCACCACGGCGGCGAGGAACGCCAGCATCAGGGCGTTGCCCTCCTGCTGGTACTGACGGGCGTCGGACTGCCAGTCGATGCTGAAGCCAACGGGCAACTCAGCCGCGACCTGTTCGAGGAAGGCCACGGTGTCGCCCAGGGTGACACCGGCCGCCGGGATGCCCTGGAAGGTCGCCGCGTTCTGCTGGTTGAACTGGGTCAGGCGGTTGGGCTCGACCTGCTCGCTGACCTGCACCACGGTGGACAGCGGCACCAGCCGGCCCTCCTCGCTGCGCACGTACTGTCGGGTCAGGGCCTGCGGGGTCAGGCGCTGGTCGCGTGGGCTCTGGGCGATGACGTCGTAGGAACGACCGTCGAGGCCAAAGCGGTTGAGGTAGTTCTCCCCCACCAGCACCGCCAGCGACTCGCCGATGTCCTGCATGCGGATGCCCATGCTGTTGGCCTTGGCCCGCTCGACCCGCACCTGCACCACCGGGTTGTTGTAGTCCAGGTCGCTGTCGACCACGGCGAACAGTCCGCTCTGCCGGGCCTTGGCCTTGACCTGCTCCATGGTGTCGAACAGCACCCGGTAGTCCTGGGAGCTGCGCAGCACCATCTGCACCGGCAAACCGCCGGTCGAGCCCGGCAGCGCCGGCAGCTGGAAGGCGAAGATGCTGGTGCCCTCGACATCGTTCACCGCCGCCTGCAGGTCGAGCTGGATCTGCGAGGCGTTGCGCGCGCGCTCGTCCCACGGTTGCAGGTTGATGCCGCCGATACCCGAGGCGATGCCGTCGCTGCCGTTGATGATCCAGGTGCTGACGGTCTCCGGCAGGGTGCGATAGACCGCGTCGAGCTTGTCGGCGAAGCGTTCGACATAGGCCAGGTTGGCATGCTGCGGCGCCTTGATCGCGGTGAGCAGCCCGGCCTGGTCCTCGGTTGGCGCCAGCTCGCGCTGCGGCAGGCTGTACAGCAGCGGCAGGCTGACCAGCACCAGCAAGGCGAAGCCGACGCTGATCCAGCGGTGCTTCAGCGAGAAGCCCAGTACCTGGGCATAGCGCTCGGCCAGCCAGTCGAAGAAACGGTTGGCGGCATGGGCCATGCGCCCTTCGGACTGGCGCGCATCGAGCAGGAACGAGCTCATCACCGGCGACAGGGTCAGCGCCACCACGCCAGAGACCACCACCGCGCCGGCCAGGGTCAAGGCGAACTCGCGGAACAGCGCGCCGGTCAGCCCGCCCATCATGCCGATCGGCGCGTACACCGCGGCCAGGGTGATGGTCATGGCGATGACCGGCCCGGCCACCTCGCGGGCGCCGATCAACGCCGCCGCCACCGGCGTGCGTCCCTCCTCGATGTGGCGGTGGACGTTCTCCACCACGACGATGGCATCGTCCACCACCAGCCCCACCGCCAGCACCATCGCCAGCAGGGTGAGCAGGTTGATGCTGAAGCCGAACGCCAGCATCAGCGCCGCCGCGCCGAGCATCGACAGCGGGATGGTCACCACCGGGATCAGCACCGTGCGCAGCGAACCCAGGCACAGGTAGATCACCACCACCACGATCGCCAGGGCCTCGAGCAGGGTCTTGGTCACCTCGTCGATGGAGGCCTGGATAAAGCGCGCCGTCTCGAAGGCAAGCTCGGCCTTGACGTCCGGCGGCAGGGTCTGGCGGATCTGCGGCAGCAGCTGGCGGATACCCTCGACGATCACCAGCGGGTTGCCGCCCGGGGTGGCGAACAGGCCCAGGTGCACCGCCGGCACGCCGTCCATGCTGGCGCTGGTTTCGGCCGAGGCGGCGCCGAGCTCGACGGTACCGATGTCACGGATGCGCACCAGGCCATTGCCGTCGTTGCGGATCACCAGCTCGCGAAAATCGCCTACCGAGGTCAGGTCGGTATCGACGCGGATATTGGCAATCACGTACTGGCCCTTCACCTTGCCAGGTGCCGCCTGGTAGTTGTTGCGCCGCACCGCCTCGGCCACGTCGGCGGCGGTCAGGCCTCGAGCGGCCAGGCGCGCCGGGTCGATCCACAGACGCATCGACAAGGTCTGGCCGCCGAACACCTGGACCTTGGCCACGCCCTCGATGGTGCTGAGCAACGGCTCGACCACCCGTGTGAGATAGTCGGTCATGGCCGGGATCGGCAGGCTCGGGCTGGCGAAGCCGATATAGGCCACCGCCGTCGACTCGCCGGCCGAGCGCTCGATCACCGGATCGTAGGCGCGCTCCGGCAGGCGGTAACGCACCTGGTTGACCTTGGCCATCACCTCGGTCAGCGCCTGGGTCGAATCGCGGTTGAGCTCCATGCGCACGGTCACCAGGCTGCGGCCCTGTACCGAGGAGGACGACAGGTAGTCGATACCTTCCACCGACGACACCGCCTGGGCGATCGGCTGGGTGACGAAGCCCTGCATCAGTTCGGCCGGGGCGCCGGGGTATTCGGTGGTCACGGTGATGGTCGAGCTTTCCAGCAACGGGTACTGGCGGATCGGCAACTGCAGCAGCGACAGCAGCCCCAGCAGCAGGATCAGGGTGCTGACCACCAGCGCCAGCACAGGCCGGCGCACGAACAGGTCGGTGAATGTCATGGCGTGTTCTCGCTGGGGTCAGGCGCCGCTGGCCGGGGCCTGCAGGGTGTCTTCGGTGGCTTGCACGGCGGTACCGTCGCTCAGGCGCAACTGCCCCGACACCACCACCTGGTCGTCTTCGTTCAGGCCCTGCTCGATCACCACACGGCCGGCCTGGCGCTCGCCGGTGCGCACCGCCACCCGCTGCACCACCAACGCACCGGCGGCGTCATCGTGGCGGGCGACGAACACCGTGTCGCCATAGGCGGTATAGGCCACCGCGGTTTCCGGCACGGTCAGCACCTGGCCGTCATCGGGACTGGCCACCTGCACGCTGGCGTACATGCCGGCCGCCAGGCGCGCATCGGGCTTGGCCAGGGTGGCCTGGACCTGCACCGTGCGCGAGCGGCCGATCAGTGGGTCGATGGCCGTGATATGAGCGGTGAACGGCGTATCGGGGAAGGCATCCAGACGCACCTCGACAGGCTGGCCGGGGCGCAGCTGGGCACTCAGCTGCTCTTCGAGGGAGAAGTTGACGTACAGGCTGCGGGTGTCGATCAGGCTGACCACCGGATCACCGACATTGAGGTACTGGCCCTGGTTCACCCGGCGGATGCCCAGGCGCCCGTCGAACGGCGCGCGCACCGCCTTCTGGGCGATCACCGCCTCGGTGCGGGCCAGTTCGCCCTGGGCCATGTCACGGGCCGCCAGGGCGTTGTCCAGCTGTTCCTGGGTGGCGGCGTTCTCGCGCAGCAGGTCCTTGACCCGCCGGTGGTTGGTCCGCGCATTGTCCAGCTGGGCCTTCAGGCGCAGGCGCTCGGCCTGCTCGGGGGCATCGTTGAGGGTGACCAGCACATCGCCCTTGCGCACCTGCTGGCCGGATGTGAAGTTGATCGCCGTCACCCGCCCGCCGATCTCGGCCGACACCAGCACCTGGTGCACCGCCTCCAGCTCGCCGACGCCGGCAAAGGCGCGTTTTTGCGGTTCTTTCTGCACCGTGGCCAGGGCCACCTTGACCAGGTACCGCGGCGCCGTCGCGGTGGCCTGGGCCTGACCGGTGTGGCGCCAGGCCAGGCCGGCGGCAGTGACCAACGCCAGCACCAGTGTGCTGCCAAGTATCGCCTTGCTTTTCATCACGCGTCCTCGCCTCAGGCCCAATTCAGGTTGAACAGGAAGAACGCCAGGATCGCCCACAGCACCAGCACCAGGTGGGTGAGCTGCAGGCCTTCCTGGCGGATCCAGTAGCCGAACCACAGGCCACCGAGCAGCATGGCGAAGGTGAAGGCGAGGAACGCAGCAAGCGCCAGGTTCAGCCAGGCGCGGGCCATGAGCGGGTCCTGGGCGATGATCAGCCCGTAGCAGCCGATCCAGGCCGCCACGCTGGCGACGACCTGCAGCAGCAGGATCACCAGCAGCGCGGCGCGAGCCAGGCCGGTCGACTGGCAGGCCCGGCGCAGCAACGGGAAGTCGATGGCCGGCGGCTGGCGCAGCGGCGCCATGGCCAGGGTGGCGCCAATGGCGCCGACGGAGCTGGCGAAAGCCTGCAGGTTGTTCAACACCGCGATGCTCAGCCATAACGCCAGGCCCACGGCCTGGATGGCCTGGAACAGCCACAGGGAGGTGTGCAAATCCATATCAACGTCCGTATTGATGGCCTGGCCAGGGGGAACAGGCAATTACACAAGAAAACGCTTGGATATTAGTGGCAGCCTTGCCGATGCACAAGCGCCCCTATTACAGGGGCGCGTGTTGCCAGGAGGATTGATGCGGATCAGTCGTGCGGCATTGCGGGGTTGAACCTGCCCCGGCCACCGCTCAGCCCAGGTGACGCAGGAACCACTGCCCCGCCGCCTGCGCCGCAGCCTGGAAGTGCCGCTGGTACGGATCGAAGTGCCCATCGGGCAGCAGCACCAGACGCTTGGGCTCCCCGGCGCGGTTGAACGCGGCCAGGGCCAGGTCGGCGGGGGTGACGGTGTCACGTTCGGCCACCAGCATCAGCAGTGGCGTCGGGCTGATGCGCTCGATGGTCAGGCCCGGTTCGTACTCGCTGGCCAGTTCACTGGAACGCAGGGTCACACGGTTGTCCCAACCCGCCTGCAGTGCCCGTGCCGTGCCGTAGAACGCTTCGGCGTCTGCCCCGGCATAGATGCCGGCCTCCCCCGCCTCGGCGATCACCCGTCGATACCCCGGCGCACCACCGGCATGGCGGGCCGCGCGGTCGCGGGCGAAAGCCTCGCGCACCGCGTGCACATGCTCGCCCGCCCGGCGCAGGAAGTTCTGGTGACCACTGATGGTCGGCACCTGGGCCACCACACAGCGCACCCGGCGGTCCCAGGCCGCCAGTTGCAGGGCGTGGCCACCGCTGTAGCTCGAGCCCCAGACGCCGATGCGCCGGGCATCGAAGCGCGGCTGCGTGCAAGCCCAGGTCAGCACCTCGCGCAGGTCATCGAGTTGCTGGCGAGGGTCGATCTCGCCTCGCGGCTCGCCCCCGCTGTGGCCGAAGTTGCGCTGATCGAACAGCACCACCGCCAGGCCCGTGGCGGCAAAATATTCGGCGAAACGGTCCAGGGCCTGGCCCTTGAGCGCGGCAAAGCCCGGGCTCATCAACACCAATGGCAGCGGCCCCGGGGCCTCGGGCAGATAGAGCCAGGCATCGAGGGTGATGCCATTGACGGCGATGGCGAGGTTCTCGCGGTTGAATGTGACGGGCATGACGCGGCTCCTGTGGCGGATCGGATACGCGTCAGCTTAGGGTCGGCCCGGGCGCGGCGCTGGCGCGCGGCGGTCAGGCATGCGTGCGTATCGGCCAACTTGCGCTGAAGACGCTGGGCGCACAGCCCATCAGCCGGCGGAACACCTTGGCGAACGCCGCCGGCGACTCGTAGCCCAGTTCCTGGGCGATGCGCCCCACCGGTTCGCCCTTGTGCAACCGGGCGATGGCGGCGAACACCCGGACTTGCTGGCGCCAATGTTGGAAGGTGCAGCCCAGCTCGGCCTGAAACAGCCGCGCCAGGGTACGCACCGACGCGCCCACTTCACGCCCCCAGTCCTCCAGGGCGCGCCCGTTCGCCGGGTCCTCCAGCAAGGCCGCGCAGAGCTTTTGCAGGCGAGGCTCGGCGGGCATCGTCAGGCGCAACGGCACATCGCGTGCCCAGCGCAGCTCGTCCAGCAGCAAGGCCATCAGGTGCGCCTCGCGACTGTCGGGCAACGTGTTCTGGTCGATGGCGCGGGCACTCAGCAGCAGCTCGCGCAGCAGCGGCGTCATCAACAGGCTGTAGGGCTGATCGGCAAGCTCGCAAGTCTGCGGGTGCAGGTAAAGCGTGCGCAGACTCACCTGGCCACGGGCGCGCAGGCTGTGCTCGAGCCCCGCCGGTACCCACAGGCCCTGTTGCGGCGACAGCACCCAGAACCCCTGGGCGCAGCGCAGCTCCATGATCCCGCGGGTTGCGAACACCAGTTGCCCCGCCTCGTGCCAGTGCGGGCTCAGGCGCTGGCCATCGGCATACTCGCGGCACACCGGGCGGCACCACTGCCCCGGGTGCTCGAACACCGGCAGGTGCTGCTTCACGCCTGGCCCGGCACGCGTGTCAGGGCTTCACGAAAGCGCTGGGTGCTGGCCAGTGCCAGCACCAGGCCAAGCACCGCCACGCCGCCACCGACCAGGCCGATATGCGCCACGCCCAGCTGGCTGCTGACGATGCTGCCCAAAAGCGCGCCGCCGCCGATGCCGATGTTGTAGATCCCCGAGAACAGCGCCATGGCCACGTCGGTGGCGTCCGAGGCGAGCTTGAGGGTCTTGGACTGCAGGGCCAGGCTGAAACTGAGGATCGCCACGCCCCAGACCATGCTCAGCCCGGCGAATACCGGGAAATCGCCCGACAGCGGCAATAGCAGCAGCAGGCAGGCGGCCAGGGCGCCGATGGCCCCCACCAGGAAGCCATGGGGGAAACGCTCGCTGTAGCGGCTGAACAGCACCGAACCGAACACCCCGGCGCCCCCGAACAGCAACAGCAGCAGCGTGGTGCGCTCGCCGCCGATCTGCGCCACGTGCAGGGCGAACGGCTCGATGTAGCTGTAGGCGGTGAACTGCGCGGTGATCACCAACGTCACCAGCACGTAGGTGATCACCAGCGCCGGGCGGCGGAACAGGATCGGCAGGCTGCGCAACGAGCCGGAGTTCTGGCTCGGCAGCAGCGGCAGCGACTTCATCAGGCACAGCATGGTCGCCAGCGCCACCCCGGCAATGCACAGGAAGGTGATGCGCCAGCCCAGGGCCTCACCCACCACCCGCCCCAGCGGGATGCCCATGACCATCGCCAGGGTGGTACCGGTTGCCAGCAAGCCCAGCGCCTTGGCCTGCTGGCCGGGCGGCGCCACGCGCACCGCCAGCGACGCGGTGATGGCCCAGAACACGGCGTGGGCCAGGGCGATGCCGATGCGGCTGACCAGCAGCATGGCGAAGCTCTGCGACAACCACGACAACAGGTGGCTGGCGATGAACACCAGGAACACCAGCAGCAGCAGGCGTCGGCGCTCGATGTTGCGGGTCATCAGCATCATCGGCAGCGATGCCAGCGCCACCACCCAGGCATAGATGGTCAGCATCAGGCCGACCTGCGCGGTGCTCATCTCGAAGCTGCGGCCGATATCGCTGAGCAGCGCCACCGGGACGAACTCGGTGGTGTTGAAGATGAACGCCGCCAGGGCCAGGGCGATGACGCTCAGCCAACTGCCGTTGCCGGCTGTAGGGGGCAATGAGGTGGGTACGGGTCCATTCATGTGAAGAGGTTTTTCTCCGCGGGCAAGGCAACAGGACGCACATCGCCTGCCCAGGTGCCAGGCCGGTGACGCACGTTTGATTATTGGAAGGATGCCCAGCATGGTACGCATCAAGCCCGGACCTCACAACCATGGACGCGGACGGAGTACCATGCACCCTTTTGTTGCATCGCCACCCACCCTGCGGAACAAGGAGTTCGATCCGCCCATGGACAAGCAGCACCCCCAGCAGCAATGGCGCGAGGCAGTCATCGCCTACGCCGAGGCCATCAACCACTATGTCGCGCAGGGCCGTGCGCAAGGCTGGGACGATCTGGAGGAGCCGCAGGCAGCGGCCACCGAACACCTGCTCGACGAGTGGCTGGCGGCGCTGCGGGCCATCAACCGGCCCGGCGTCGAGCCGGCGCAGCGCCAGCTGTTCCGCGAGGCCTGGCCGCCGGCGCACCTGCCACTGGTGCCTTTGTTCGAGGAACAGGCCCAGGGCATCGGCAACCTGCTGCTGCTCGACGACGGCAGCCTGCTGGCGCGCATCGGCATGCCGTTCGACCGGGGGCAGGTGCTGCGCATCGACGACCAGGGCGTCACCCCGGTGATCGGCGTCGAGCATTTCGGCCGCTGCCCGCAACGGCGCTACTACGCCCTGGCCAATGCCGAAGGGGTGCGCGTGACCGATGGCTGGGGCGGCCCGCAGGTGGCCAGGCTGGCCTGGCCCCATGGCCTGGAAGGGTTGCCCGCCGGCTACCCGTTCGACCCCCTCGACCTGCCGCCGATACCCACCGCGCTGCTGCCCTTCCCCGATGGCCAGCGGGTCCTGCTGGTCAGCAGCGACGGCATCTTCGTGCTCGCCGCCGACGGCGCCACGCGCCTGCTGCCACGAGAGGACGAGATTCTCGACGACCTGCGCCGGGGCACCGACCCGGACGATATCGTCCTGGGCCTGTCCATGGAGCATGCCGCGCTGTCACCGGATGGCCGGCTGATCGCCCTGGGCGAACAATGCGGCCGACACCTGGTGCTCGACGAGCAGTTCAAGCCTATCGCCGAAGTCGGCCCGGCCAGCGAATACCCGCACTTCGCCCTGTTCAACCGGCGTGGCGACCAGCTGATCCTCAACGCCTGCCACTTTTACCGGGGCGGCACCGTCGGCGTGCGGGTGGCCAACCTGCCGGGGCTGGACACCGGTTTCTACAGCGAGGACCCGCGCACGCCGCTGTTGCAGGACGGCGCACGGATCTACGCCGGAGTGGCCCGTGAAAGCGAGTACATCGTCGGCGACGCCCATGGCTACCTGCGCGCCTTCGGCGAGGACGGCAGCGAGCACTGGCAGCACTACCTCGGCTCGACCATCAGCGCCATGGACATCAGCGCCGATGGCCGCACCCTGGCGGTGGCCAGCCATGCCGGTTTCATTTCACTGATCGCCCTGGACAGCGGCAGGCCGCAATGGCAGATCGGCACCGGGGCGCATGGCGAGGTGAGGCGCTGGGTGTGCTGGAAGGGATTCGAGCAGCCGCTGGCCTGGTAGGCCGGCGGCGCCTGAAGGTCGGCAGACGCGTGACGCTCAGCCCCGCCGCCGTTTCAGCTGTTGCTTCAACACCCGCAAGGGCGGCGCATAGAAGAAGCCGAACGACACGCTGCCCTGGCGCCCCTTCACCGCATGGTGCAGGCGGTGCGCCCGATACAGGCGCCTGAGGTAGCGGTTGACCGGCTTTGGTGCTCGCGGCCAGTGCCGGTGGAAGAAGCCATCGTGGGCCAGCACATAGGCCACGCCATACCCCGCCACCCCAGCGCCAACCCACTGCAACGGCGCATGCCCGGCCTTGCCCAGGGCCACCAGTGCCGTGGCGATCAGGCCCAGGGCCAGCAGGTAGAGGTCGTTGGTCTCCAGCATGCCCAGCTGCGGCTCGTGGTGCGAGCGGTGCAGCCACCAGCCCCAGCCGTGCATGACGTACTTGTGGGCCAGCGTGCCGACGCCCTCCATGGCCACCAGGGTGCCGAACAGCACGGCGAGATTGAACAACATGGATCGGTCCGGGGGTTTGGCAACGAAAGGCGCAAGGGTACCATTGCCGCCAGGTCATTCGGAGGGATTTTCCATGAAGGATGTGCACGTCTCAGCCAGCACCGGCTACACCCGCCAGTCGAGCAACTATGAGCAAGGCCGGCCCGACTATCCCAGCGCCTTGCAGGGCTGGCTGCGCGACACCCTGGGCATCGGCGCCGGTACCCCGGTGCTCGACCTGGGCGCCGGCACCGGCAAGTTCACCCGCCTGCTCGCCGCGCTGGCGCCGCGTCTGACGGCGGTGGAGCCGGTGGCCGCCATGCGCGAGCGGTTCAGCGAGCGACTGCCGGAGGTCGCCGTGCTCGAAGGCACTGCCCAGCACATCCCGCTGGCCGACGCCAGCCAGCAGGTGCTGGTCTGCGCCCAGGCCTTCCACTGGTTCGCCGATGCCGCCGCCCTGCGCGAGATGCACCGGGTGCTGGCGCCGGGCGGCCGCCTTGGGCTGATCTGGAACGTGCGCGATGAAACGGTGGACTGGGTGGCACGGATCACCGAGATCATCACTCCCTACGAAGGCGACACCCCGCGCTTCCACACCGGTCGCTGGCGCGACGCCTTCGAGGGCAGCCGCTTCGGCGCGCCGCAACTGACCACCCTGCCCCACGTCCATGAAGGCAGCCCGCAAACGGTGATCCTCGAACGCCTGCGCTCGGTCAGCTTCATCGCCGCCCTGCCCCAGGCCGAACAGGACAGGGTCATGGCCAGGTTGCAGGATCTGATCGACAACCACCCGGACCTCAAGGGCCGCGAGCACATCGCCTTCCCCTACCGGACCCAGGCCTACGTCTGCCAGCGCCTGGCGTAACGCAATTGTCATGATTCACGCCTTGACCCTGCGCGGGTCAAGGCGTATGGTCCGCCGCGCATTCAAGCATCCCACACACAGGAGTCCCCTGCATTGGACAGTAGCCCCAGTCGATTGCGACAGGCCCACACGGCGAGCTAGTCCGGCAGCGTTCCTGCCACTGTCTCGCCGCACTCGGTAGACGGTGGTTCCCTTCGGCCCTGCGGGGTTGAACATTCCTCCTTTCCTTCCTGCCCTGCCACCTGGCATGGCGCGTGGTCCTGCGCATTCCTCGCTTTCATTCGCGCCGCCTGCGGTCGGTGCTCGTGCGGGCCATCGCCCGCGGAACGGAGTTCGCTATGGATTGGAAAATCTTTCTGCTGCGCGTCAGCGTGGCCCTGCTGCTCGGCGCCCTGATCGGTGCCGAGCGTCAACTGCGCCAGCGCCTGACGGGCCTGCGCACCAACGCCCTGGTCAGCACCGGCGCCTGCCTGTTCGTGCTGATGACCCAGGCCGTGCCGGGCATGGCGCCCACCGATGCCTCGCGCATCGCCGCCTATGTGGTGTCGGGCATCGGCTTTCTCGGCGGTGGCGTGATCATGCGCGACGGCTTCAACGTGCGCGGCCTGAACACCGCCGCCACCCTATGGTGCACCGCTGCGGTCGGCGTGCTGTGCAGCCTCGGCTTGCTGCTGGAAGCCTCCCTGGGCAGCCTGGTGGTGCTGTGCGCCAACATCCTGCTGCGCGACCTCGCCCAGCGTCTGGACCGCCAGGACGTGGTGCCGGCCAGCGAGGTCGAGCAGCGCTACGAGGTGCGCATCGTCTGCCGCGCCGAGGACGAGATCCAGGTGCGCAGCCTGATGCTGCACAGCCTCAGCGATCCGGGCCTGCGCCTGCAATCGCTGCACAGCGAGGACCTGGCCGACCCCGCACGCCTGGAAGTACGCGCCGAGCTGCTCGGCACGCCGCAGGCACCGACCCAGCTGGAGCGCCTGGTCGGCCGGGTGAGCCTGGAGAAAGGCGTGAGCGCCGTGCGCTGGCAGTTGCAGGCCCAAGGCCTGGCCACTGACTAGACATCGTCACGTACGTGCCGCTCGCGCAACTCCTGGCGCTCCTTGGCCTCGACACACAGGGTGGCGGTGGGCCGCAGCAGCAGGCGGCGCAGGCCGATCGGTTCGCCGGTTTCCTCGCACCAGCCGTAATCGCCCCGGGCCAGGCGCTCCAGCGCCTGGTCGATCTTGTCCAGCAGCTTTTTCTCCCGCTCCAGTGAGCGCAGTTGCCAGTGGCGTTCCTCCTCGGCGCTGCCAATGTCGGCGGGGTCGCTGTGCACTTCCTGTTCGCGCAGGGCGCGGAACTCCTGCTCGATGCGCGTCTGCAGCTCGCCGCGCTGGGTCAGCAGCAGGTTGCGGAAGAACTGGCGCTGCGGCTCGTTCATGTAGGCGCTGGTGGGTTGTTGCAGCAGTTGCTCTTCAGTCATGGGGGTAACTCCGGAATGCTGGGGGCGCCTTGCGCCCCTTTCGCGGCGCGAGGCCGCTACTACAGGAACAGGGGGATTCAGCGGTCGAACATCAAGGGCAAGCCCTGGCATTGGTCGCGTACCCGCCCCTGGTGCCAGGCCAGTTGTCCGGACACCACCGTGCTGCGCACCACGTGGTGGAAGGCGCGCTGCTGGAACGGCGTCCAGCCGCAGTGCGCCAGGACCGGGTCGTCCGCCACCGCCCGTGGGCTGGCCAGGCGCTCGACGATGGCGAAGTCCGCCCAATACCCCTCGCGCAGAAAACCGCGTTCGCGGATGGCGAACAGTTCGGCCACCGCGTGGCTGGTCTTGTTCACCACCTGGGCCATGCTCAACACCCCTTCGCTGACCAGTTCCAGCGCCGCCGGCAAGGCATGCTGCACCAGCGGCAGGCCGGACGGCGCGCGGGTATACACCCGACGCTTCTCCTCCAGGGTGTGCGGCGCATGGTCGGTGCCGATCACATCGATGCGGTCGCGGGCCAAGGCCTTGCGCAAAGCGTCACGGTCGGTGCCGGTCTTGATCGCCGGGTTGCACTTGATCAGGTGGCCGAGGCTGGCGTAGTCGCTGTCGTCGAACAGCAGATGGTGCAGGCACACCTCGGCGGTGATGTGCTTGCCGCTCACCGGGCCCGGCGTGAACAGCGCCAGCTCCCGCACCGTGGTCAGGTGCAGCACGTGCAGGCGCGTGCCGAAACGCCGGGCCAGTTCCACGGCCAGGCTCGAGGAGCGGTAGCAGGCATCGGCGTCGCGGATCAGCGGGTGCGCCGCCGGGGGAATGAACTCACCGTGGCGGGCCCGCCACCAGCCCTCGTTCTCGAGGATGCTCGGGGTGTGCTCGCAGTGGGCCAGGACGATGGTCGGCGCATAGACGAAGAGCTTTTCCAGCACCTGCGGGTCGTCCACCAGCATGTCGCCCGTGGAGGCTCCCATGAACACCTTGATCCCGGCCACTTCGCGCGGGTCGAGGGCGGCGATGGTGTCGAGGTTGTCGCGGCTCACGCCGAAGTGGAAGCCATAGTTCGCCCGCGAACTCGCCGCCGCCCGCCGCTTCTTGTCGGCCAGCGCCTCCAGGGTCAGGGTCGGCGGGTTGGTGTTGGGCATGTCCATGTAGCTGGTGATGCCCCCAGCCACCGCCGCCCGCGACTCGCTGGCGATGCTGCCCTTGTGCGGCGCCCCCGGCTCGCGGAAATGCACCTGGTCGTCGATCATCCCCGGCAGCAGCCAGGCGCCCCGGGCATCGATCTCCAGCGCCGCCCGGGCATTGTCGAGGCTGCCGGCGATCCGTTCGATGCGCCCGTGGCGCACCAGCAGGTCGCCTTCAAACTCGCGCCCTTCATTGACCAGCCGTGCGTTGCGCACCAGCAATGTGTCCATGTTCAGAACTCGTTCTGCAGGGCCTTGTAGCCCTGGACCAGGTCGATGTTGGTGCGCGCCACGTCCTCGGAGAACTCCGAGGCCGACACGCTGACCGGCGGGTAGCGCTCCAGGTCGGTGTGCGGGCCAATGTGCTCGGTGGGCGGCACATAGAAGCGTGGCGGCAGGTCGCGGCCGTCGACCACCGAGTTGTGCCGCACCACGCTGCCGTCGCCGACCTTGCAATTGAACAGCACGCTGTTGAAGCCGATGAACACCCGGTCACCGACCTCGCAGGGGCCATGGACGATGGAGCGGTGTGCGATCGAGCTGTACTGGCCGATGCGCACCGCCGCGCCGGACTTGGAGTGGATCACCACACCGTCCTGGATATTGGAGTTGGCGCCGATGACGATCGGTTGCATGTCGCCGCTGCCATCCACCTCGTCGGCGCGGATCACCGCGTAGGGGCCGACGAACACGTTGTCATGGATGATCACCTTGCCGCAGATGATGGCGGTGTGGTCGATATAGGCCGATTCGGCGATTTGTGGGAGATGGCCGGAGGGGTTTCTGCGGATCACGGTAAGGGCCCTGCATGGAAGGAGAAACGCAAATGTTACGTTATAACAATTACAATGCAACACCTCCACACGCCGATCTGGCAAACTCCACCTTCCTGCGCGACAACGCGTGGGCGCACCATCGCACCTACAGGCCCTGATCCACCATGCGTATCCGCCCCACCCTCGTCAGCGACATCCCTCTGCTCCCCGCCTTGGAACGCTCCGCTGCCCAGGCTTTCCGGCAGTTGCCGCACCTGGCCTGGCTGGCCGACAGCGAGGTGATGGGCGAAGCCGAGCACCTGGCGTTCGTCAACGAAGGTGGCAGCTGGATTGCCGTGGATGACCAGGATCAGCCGCTGGGCTTTCTCTGCGCCAGCACTACCGGTGACGCCCTGCATATTCATGAAGTGTCGGTCCGCCAGGAAGCCCAGGGCCAGGGCCTGGGTCGCGGCCTGCTGGACCAGGCCCGTATGGCCGCACGCCTGAATGGCTTGCCCTGGCTGACCCTGACCACCTTCGACGATGTCCCCTGGAATGCCCCGTTCTACGCCCGCTATGGCTTCGAGCGCATCCCGCTGCCGCAGCTCGATGCACGGCTGCAAGGCATCCTCGCCGGCGAACTGGCCCATGGCCTGGGCAACCGCTGCGCCATGCGCCTGTCGCTCGCCGTTTGAGCGATGTTTTCATCCAACCGACCATTGACGTAGAGTCGGATCACCCGTGGTAACGGACAACCCGATGGACAAGTACGCCCCCCGCCAGTGGCTCCCCCATGAGAAACCCAGCCTGCCCGGCTCGCCCTCGACGCCGCTGCACGCCCCGGCCAAGCGCCTGGCCTACGGCCTGGTTGGCCTGCTGGTGGCCATTACCGGTGGCCTGGGCAACGCCCTGGTGGTCGCCAACCTGCCGTTCCTGCAGGGCGCGCTGGGTGCCACCAGCGCCGAAATGGCCTGGCTGCCGGCGGCCTTCGTGATGACCAACGTGTCGATGAACCTGCTGCTGGTGAAGTTCCGCCAGGAGTTCGGCCTGCGTGCCTTCACCGAGGTGTTCCTGGTGCTCTATGCCCTGGTCACCCTCGCCCACCTGTTCGTCAACGACCTCAACTCGGCCATCGCCGTGCGCGCCGCCCATGGCATGGTCGGCGCCGCGCTGAGTTCGCTGGGCCTGTACTACATGATCCAGGCGTTCCCCGCGCAGTGGCGGCTCAAGGCGATGGTCCTCGGCCTGGGCGCCTCGCAGCTGGCGGTGCCACTGGCCCGGGTGTTCTCCGAAGACCTGCTGCAGATTGCCGAGTGGCGCGGGCTGTACCTGTTCGAGCTGGGCCTGGCCCTGGCCGCGCTGGGCTGTGTGTTGCTGCTCAAGCTGCCTCCGGGCGATCGCTTCAAGACCTTCGAGCCCCTGGATTTCCTCACCTTCACCCTGATGGCCAGCGGCACCGCCCTGCTCTGCGCGGCGCTGTCGCTGGGGCGCATCGACTGGTGGCTGGATGCGCCGTGGATCGGCGTTGCCCTGGCCGCCTCCATCGCCCTGATCCTCTCGGGCCTGGCCATCGAGCACAACCGCAGCAACCCGTTGCTGATGACTCGCTGGCTGGGCAGCGGCGCGATCATCCGCCTGGCCCTGTGCGTGATCCTGATCCGCATGGTGATCTCCGAGCAGTCCACCGGCGCCGTGGGTTTTCTCCAGGCGCTGAACATGGGTAACGAGCAGATGCGCGCGCTGTACGCGGTGATGCTGCTGGGCGCGGTCACGGGGCTGACCACCAGCGCCCTGACCATCAACCCCCAGCACCTGGTGCTGCCGCTGTTCATCTCCCTGGCCGCCATGGCCACCGGCGCCTTCATGGACAGTACCTCGAACAACCTGACCCGGCCGGCGCAGATGTACCTCAGCCAGTTCCTGCTGGCCTTCGGCAGCACCTTCTTCGTCGGCCCGTCGATGGCGCTGGGCATCGGCCATGTACGCGCCAACCCGCGCAACCTGGTGAGCTTCTCGGTGCTGTTCGGTATCTGTAACAACCTCGGCGGGCTGATCGGCTCGGCGTTGCTGGGCACCTTCCAGACCGTGCGCGAAAAATTCCATTCCAGCCAGCTGATGGACCGCCTGAGCGCCCTGGAACCCTTGGTCAGCGCCCGCGTGCAGGGCGGTGGCGCCGGTTACGCCGGCGTGTTCGCCGACCCGGCGCTGCGCAACGAGGCCGGCATGCGCCTGCTGGCCAACGCCGCGACCCGCGAGGCCAACGTGCTGGCCTACAACGATGTGTTCATGCTGATCGGCGCCATCGCTATCCTGACCATGATCTGGATCTTCATCCGCAGCCTGTACCTGCGCTACAACCACTCCACCAGCGGTGCTTCGAGCCGATGACCCAAGAAACGCCAACGACCACCACCACCGCCATCGCCGAAACCCCGGAAGGCGCGCAACCACCCAGCGAACCAACCAGCCCGGCGCGCAGTCGGCGGGTGCGCCTGCTGTCGTCGCTGAGTTTCGCCGCCGTGGCCCTGGCCGGCATCCTGCTGGTGCTGTATGCCTGGCGCCTGCCGCCGTTCAGCAGCGCCATCGAGAGCACCGAGAACGCCCTGGTGCGCGGCCAGGTGACGATCATCGGGCCACAGCTGGGCGGCTACATCGTCGAGGTGCCGGTGCACGATTTCCAGTTCGTCAAGCAGGGCGACCTGCTGGTGCGCCTGGACGACCGCATCTACACCCAGCGCCTGGCCCAGTCCATCGCCCAGCTCAAACAGCAGGAGGCGGCGCTGGCCAACAACCTGCAGCAGCGCAACAGCGCCGAGGCCGGCATCGCCCAGCGCCAGGCCGCGATCAGCGACGCCGCCGCCCAGGCCGACAAGGCCAAGGCCGACCTGCAACGCAACCAGGCGCTGGTCAGCGACGGCTCGGTGTCGCGCCGCGAACTGGACTTGAGCCGCGCCAGCCATGCCGCCGCCGTCGCCAGCCTGGCCCAGGCCCGCGCCGCGCTGGAAATCGCCCGCCAGGACCGCGAGACGGTGATCGTCAACCGTGCCGCGCTGCAGGCCTCGGTGGAGAATGCCAGGGCCGCCGTGGAGCTGGCCCGCATCGACCTGGACAACACCCGGGTCAAGGCGCCGCGCGACGGCCAGCTAGGGCAGATCGGCACCCGCCTGGGCGCCTACGTCAATCCCGGCGCGCAGTTGATGGCGCTGGTGCCGGACACCCTCTGGGTGATCGCCAACCTGAAGGAAACGCAGATGGCCAACGTGCGCATCGGCCAACCCGCCACCTTCACCGTCGATGCGCTCAACCACCTGAAGCTGCGCGGCCATGTGCAGCAGATCTCCCCGGCCACCGGTTCCGAGTTCGCCCTGCTGCAGGCCGACAACGCCACCGGCAACTTCGTCAAGATCGCCCAGCGCATCCCGGTGCGGATCACCGTCGATGGCGACCAGCCCGAGGCCAGGCAACTGCGGCCGGGGATGTCGGTGGTGGTGAGCATCGATACCCGGGACAGGTGACCGGCCTACAGGCTGACGCCGAGTGCCCGGCGCACCTGCTCGCCACGGGCATCATCCACCGCGCTGACCAGGGCGAAGTTGTAGTCGCCGTGGGACCAGTAGCGGGCCTGCAACTGGCCGTCGGTGCGCTGGCCGCTGGGCATGCGCTCGAAGTGCTCGCCGGGCGAGCGCAGGAACAGGCTGATGCGCAGCCCCTGGCGGTCCTGGAACACCAACAACGCCGCCGGCCCCGCCTCGTTGCTCAGCAGGCGTGCGCCCACCGGCTGCAGGCCATAGCCAGACAGGTCCGGCAATTGGCCGACACGGTTGAAGTGACGCCCCAGCCAGGCCTGCAGCCGCGCCGGATCACTGGCCTGGATATCCAGCGTGCTTGCATCGGCGAACAATCGGTGGGCCTCCACGGCATCGGCCATGGGTAACATGCCGGCGAACAGCGTCGCCTCACGTGCCTGCCAGCCGCCCAGGCCACCCAGGCCCACGGCCAGCAGCAATACCGCCGCCTGTGCCAGGCGCCATTGCCGACGCTGGCGCAGGCGGCGGCGCAAGGGCGCCAGGTCCAGCGCTGGATCGCTGGGCTGCTCGCCGAAGCCCGCCAGGGCCGCCCGCAGGCGCCGGGCATCGCCGCGCCAGGCCTCGATCCGCGCCGCCTCCTCGGGATTGGCCGCCAGCCACGCCTCGACCTCGGCCCGGCGGGCCGGTTCCAGGCGCTCGTCGACATAGGCATGCAACTCGTGCTCGGTGGGGATCAGGCGCGTCATTTGAGTCTCCGCAGGGCCGGGGGCGTGGGGTTGCCCTCGGTCAGTTCACGCAGGGCGGCACGGGCACGCGACAGACGCGACATCACCGTGCCGATGGGAATGCCAAGGGCGTCGGCCGCCTCCTTGTAGCTCAGGCCTTCGACGCTGACCAGCAACAACAGGGCGCGCTGCTCGGCCGACAGCCGGGCGAAGGCGCGCAGGTCGGCCTGGGCCAGGACGATGCTCTCGATCTCGCCGCCGGTCGGCTCCTCGGCCTGGCCCCGACCGAACCAGGCCAGCCAGCGGGCATGCAGGCGCTCGCGGCGCTTGCCGTCGAGGAACAGCCGGTAAAGGATGGTGAACAGCCAGGGCCGCAGGCTCTCGGCGTCGCGCTGCTGGCCACGGCGGCTCAGGGCGCGTTCGACCGTGGCCTGGACCAGGTCGTCGGCGCCGCCGGGCTCGCGGGTCAGCCACAGGGCGAAGCGGCGCAGGCGTTGCAGCAGCTCGCGCCATTGTTGGTCGTCCAGATCGTGCATGGTCGGGTTCCGGGCCCCAATGGGCAGTCAGTGTAATGGGCAGACGGCCCGGCACGAAATCTATTCCCCCGGCGGGAATAAATCGTTCGCCCTTGCGTCGTACCGGCTCATCCCACCTGACCGGAGCGTCCCCATGACCACTCCCCTGCATGGCCCCGCCAAGGCCCTGCGCCTGGCCGCCATCGGCGCCACCCTCGCCGCCCTCGGTGCGGGCTTCGCCTATGCCGCCGGCTGGATCGGCGCGCCAGGGCTGACCCCGCAGCGCATCATCGACACCTTCGAGGCCCAGGCCGGCCATTATCCCGGCTATCGGAAAAACCATGCCAAAGGCCTGTGCGTCAGCGGTTACTTCCAGGCCAGCGGGCAGGCTGCGGCACTCTCCAGCGCCCGGGTGTTCAGCCAGGCCCAGGTACCGGTGATCGGTCGCTTCGCCATCGGCGGCGCCAACCCGTTCGCCCCGGATACCGCCATACCGGTGCGCAGCCTGGCCATCCAGTTGAGCAGCGACGACGGCCAGGTCTGGCGCACCGGCATGAACAACCCGCCGGTGCTGGCGGTGAGCACGCCCGAGGGGTTCTACCAGCAGGTGCTGGCCGGGGCGCCCGACCCGGCCACCGGCAAGCCGGACCCGGCAAAACTGCAGGCGTTCTTCGCCAACCACCCGGAAAGCGCGGCGTTTCGCCAGTGGGCGGCCAGCTACAAGCCCAGCGACAGCTTCGCCAGCACCGCCTACAACAGCATCAACGCTTTTCGCCTGATCGATGCCCAAGGCAACGCCCACCCGGTGCGCTGGGCCCTGGAGCCGCAGACAACGTTCGCCGCCCTGCCCGCCCAGGTCGATGACAAGCAGTTCCTCCAGCACGACCTGCAGCAACGCCTGGCCCGGGGCCCGCTGCGCTGGACCCTGCGCCTGACCCTGGCCGAGCCCGGCGACCCGGTGGACGACCCTGCCCGCCCTTGGCCCGCCGAACGCCGCAGCATCGACGCCGGCACCCTGGTGCTGGAACGGGTCGATGGCCCCGAGCAAGGTGCCTGCCGCGACCTGAACTTCGACCCGCTGATCCTGCCGCACGGCATCGAACCGTCCGCCGACCCGATCCTCGCCGCCCGCTCGGCCGCCTATTCAGTGTCGTTCAACCGCCGCAGCCACGAAGCGCTGAGCGAAGGAGCCCGCCCATGACCGCCACCGCCTTCCACCCCCTGGCCCGCCTGCTGCACTGGCTGATGGCCGCGCTGATCCTGGCCATGCTGTTCATCGGCGTGAACATGGTCGGCGACCTGTCGCCACGGCATCCGCTGCTGGTCGAGCTGCACAAGGCCACCGGCCTGGCCCTGCTGGTGCTGGTGATCCTGCGTATCACCCTGCGCCTGGCCCTGCCGCACCCGGCGCTGCCCGGCGACCTGCCCCGCCTGCAACGGCTGGCCGCCGGCGCCTCGCACCTGCTGCTGTACGGCCTGATGCTGGCCATGCCGCTGCTCGGCTGGGCCATGCTCTCGGCCGGTGGCTATCCACGCCCCCTGCAACTGCCCGCCATCGCGCCCCACGACCTGCAGCTGTACGCCGTGCTGCGCCAGGCCCACGGCTGGGCGGGTTACCTGCTGTTCGCCACCGTGCTGCTGCACCTGGGGGCGGCGTTGGTGCATGCCCTGGTGCGCCGCGACGGCGTCTTGCGTAGCATGTGGCCAGGCCCGCTGCACCGCAGTGAATGAGCATTGCCGGGGTCGACACATGTAAATAATTATTACTAACATTGGCGCTCATTTCGTCGAACTGCCCCGGACTGCCCCATGAACGTCGCAAAGGACCCTGCCGCATTGACCCCCGCCAGCACCCTGGACCTGCGTCCACTGATGCTGGTGAACATGGCCTGCACCATGGCGATGATGGCCTTCGTCGCCCTGATCGGCCCCATCGCCCGCCTGCTGGGCATGGCCACCTGGCAGGCCGGCGCGGCGGTGACCGTGGCCGGTGTGGTCTGGGTGCTGCTGGCGCGGCCCTGGCCGTTATGGCCGGCGCCGCGTGCTGCTGCTGGGCAGTGGCGGTTTTACCTTGGCCTACTGGGTGCTGTGCCTGTTCATCGACGGTGCATTGCGCTGGCTGCCGGGCGCGAGCGTGGCGTTCTTCGGGCTG
The DNA here is from genome assembly GCF_014268865.1 of Pseudomonas sp. BW16M2. Classification (NCBI taxonomy): domain Bacteria; kingdom Pseudomonadati; phylum Pseudomonadota; class Gammaproteobacteria; order Pseudomonadales; family Pseudomonadaceae; genus Pseudomonas; species Pseudomonas sp. BW16M2. The sequence goes on from NZ_JABWRI010000002.1 coordinate 224,511, forward strand.
ATGCTGGCCCGTGGCCTGATCGGCGCCTTCTATGCCGCACTGCCGGTGGGCGGCAACGCGCTGATCGCCGACCACGTCGAGCCCCAGCGCCGGGCCCGGGCCATGGCTTCGCTGGGCGCGGCCAATGCCGTCGGCCTGGTGGTCGGCCCGGCACTGGCCGCGCTGCTGTCGCGCTACAGCCTGAGCCTGCCGTTCTATGCCATGTCGCTGCTGCCGGCCACGGCGTTCGTGGTGCTGCTGTTCAAGCTCAAGCCCCAGCCACTGGCGCAAATCCATGCGCCCAATCCGGTGCGCCTGTCCGACCCACGCCTGCGTCGCCCGCTTCTGGTGGCCTTCAGCGCCATGCTGAGCATCACCGTGTCGCAGATCGCCGTCGGTTTCTTCGCCCTCGACCGCCTGCATCTGGAGGCCGGTGACGCCGCCCAGGCTGCGGGTATCGCCCTGACCTGCGTGGGCGTGGCCCTGATGCTGGCACAGGTGTTCCTGCGCAGGCTCGAGTGGCCACCGGCGAAAATGATCCGTGTCGGCGCCAGCATCTCCGGCCTGGGTTTTGCAGCTTCTGCACTGGCAACCCACGCACCCTGGCTGTGGGGCGCATTCTTTGTCGCCGCGTTCGGCATGGGCTTCGTCTTCCCGGCATTCTCCGCCCTGGCGGCCAACGCCATGCACGCCAGCGAACAGGGCGCCACGGCCGGCTCGATCGGCGCCGCCCAAGGCATGGGCGCGGTGATCGGGCCACTGGCCGGCACCCTTGTCTACGCCCTCGACCCGCGCCTGCCGTTCCTCGCCGTCGGTGCCCTGCTGTTGCTGGTGGGGCTGTGGCCGGTAGCCACCGACCAGCGTCACTGAGACGCACAGCGCGCAAGCCTGCAGAGTGTGTTTTAATGCCTCGCCCATTATTTTTGACACCTCTGCAAACAAGGCGGCTATGGACACGGGGACACGACTCAAACTGGTGCGTGAACGCAACAACCTCTCCCAACGGGAACTGGCCCGCCGCAGCGGCCTGACCAACTCGACGATCTCGCAGATCGAGCAGAACCGGGTCAGCCCTTCGGTCAGTTCCCTCAAGAAACTGCTCGAAGGGATCCCCATGTCCCTGGCGGAGTTTTTCAGTTTCGACGAGCCGGTGCGCGAGGAACGTTACGTTTTCCGTGGCGGCGAGCAGCCCGACCTGGGCCGTAACGGCCTGCGCATGCTATTGGTTGGTGCCAGTGTCGAAGGCCGGCAGATGCGCATGCTGCGCGAGCTGTATGCGCCGGGTGCCGACTCCGGCGAGCCGATCGTCCACGCCGAAGGCGAGGAATGCGGCCTGGTCACCCGAGGCACCATGGAGCTGTGGGTCGATGGCCAGGTCAGTGTGCTCAACGCGGGCGACGGCTACTACATCCCCACCACCCTGCCCCACACCTTCAAGAACATCGGCCCCGACGAGGCCGAGATCATCAGTGCCAACACCCCGGCGAACTTCTGATTCGCGCATGACCACCGTCGCCAGCCGCGAGGCGTACCAGTGCCTGCGCGATACCGCCCTTGGCGTGCGGCCGCTGGTGACGATCGCCCGCCTGGCCGGCGGGCAGGTCGAGGTGCTGATCGACGGCTGGCGCCTGACCCTGGTGCTGGACGGCGAAGGCCTGGCCCACTGCAGCCATTGCCAGAGCCCGGATGGACGCCGGGGCGCGCTGGTCGACTGGCACCGCTACGGCACCAATCCGGTGGATCACCTGAGCCTCTGGGAACGCGGGCAACTAGAGCGACTGCTGGCCTGACCCGTGAGCAATCCCCTGTAGGAGCGGCATGGCCAGATCGTCATGCCTGCCGGGCCAAGGCCTGCTCGACGAAATCCAGCCGGTCCTGGCCGAAGTACATCTGCCCGTCGACGAAGAACGTCGGCGCGCCGAACACGCCGCGCTCAACCGCCTCCTCGGTGGCTTTGCGCAAGGCGTCCTTGACCTCCGGCCGCGCGGCCAGCGCCTGGAACATCTCGGCATCAAAGCCACCTGCGGCCAGGGTCTCACCCAATACCGCAGGGTCTCCCAGATTACGTCCGTGCACGAACAGCCCTTCGAACAGCACCTTCAACAGCGCCTCGAACCGCGCTTCGGCAAACAACTGAACGCCGATCAGCCCGCGCATCAGGTTCAGGGTATTGATTGGAAACCCTGGCGGCAGGGTCAGGGGTACGCCATAGCGATCGGCATAGCGCTTGAGGTCGATGCGCATATAGCGCCCCTTGGCCGGCACCATGACCGGCGAGGCGTTGCCGGTGGCCTGGAACACCCCGCCCAACAGGATCGGTTTGTACACCAACCGCGCCCCGTGACGCGCGCACAGGGCGGGTAGCTGGGTCGAAGCCAGGTAAGTGGCCGGGCTGCCCAGGTCCAGGAAGAACTCGACGGTCTTGCTCATGATTCGTTCCTTGTATGAGGGTGGGACTTACCAGCGCTCCATCCACGGGCGCAGGTCAAGTTCGAAGGTCCAGGCATCCCGTGGCTGGGCGTGCAGGAACCAGTAGCTGTCGGCAATGTGCGCGGGATCGAGGATGCCGTCCTGGTCCTTGAGCGCATAGCGTTCGGGGAAGCTGTCGCGGATGAACGCGGTATCGATGGCGCCGTCGACCACCACATGGGCGACATGGATGTTCCGTGGCCCCAGCTCCCGCGCCATGCTCTGGGCCAGGGCGCGCAGGCCGTGCTTGGCCCCGGCGAAGGCGGCGAAACCGGCCGCGCCGCGGGTGCCGGCAGTGGCGCCGGTAAAGAGAATGGTGCCGCGCTCGCGGGTCACCATGCGCCGGGCGACCGCCTGGGCGGTGAGAAAGCCGGCGAAGCAGGCCATCTCCCAGATCTTGAAGTACTTGCGCGGGGTTTCCTCGAGGATGCTGCACGGGACATTGGCGCCGATATTGAAGACAAAGGCGTCGATCGGGCCGATATCGCGCTCGATGGTCTCGACCAGCTCGGCCACCTCCTCTTCCTTGCGCGCATCCGACCCGAAGCCATGAGCCTGACCGCCCGCGGCGCGGATCTCGTCGAGCAACGGCTGCAGCTTGTCCGCCTGGCGCCGGGTGACACAGGCGACATACCCCTCGCGGGCGAAACGCTTGGCGATCTCGCCACCAGTGGCGTCGCCCGCGCCGATCACCAGCACGACCTTTTGTTGTTCTACCATGGACCGCTCCATTGATGAATGATCGTTTAGTAAACGAACGCTATGCTACGATCAGCTTATCGTCAAGCCCGCGCCAAGAGGTTCCGCGCATGCGCTACAGCACCGACCACAAGCAACAGACTCGCGAGAAGCTGCTCGCCAGCAGCGGCGCCCTGGCCAAGCGCGGGGGTTTCGCCGCCACCGGCGTGGCCGGATTGATGAAGGCCATCGGCCTGACCGGCGGCGCCTTCTACAACCATTTCCCGTCCAAGGACGACCTGTTCAGCGAGATCGTCCGCCGCGAACTGGCCAACAGCCCGTTGGCGCGTCTGGTCGAGCGTGGCACCGATCGGCCCCGGCTCAAGCGCCTGCTCGACCAGTACCTGACCCTGGCCCACCTGCACAATGCCGAGGGCGGCTGCCCGCTGCCGCCATTGGGCGTGGAAATCGCCCGCGCCGAGCGCCCGGTGCGTGAGCAGGCTGAGCACTGGCTGGTGGAACTGCACCAGGCGTGGAGCGAGACCCTCGACGACCCCGAGCTGGCCTGGGCCTTGCTCAGTCAGTGCGTCGGCGCGCTGGTGGTGGGCCGTATGCTGGCCAGCGAGCCAGTGCAGGCGCAGGTGCTGGACGCCAGCCGTAAACTGGTCGGACGGGTCTTCGATGAGGCTCGCTAGTACCCTGCTCGGACTGCTGCTGGCCCTGCCCGCCTTCGCCCAGGAACGTTGCCCGACCGGGCAATACCAGGTATGCCTGGTGGTGTGTTTCTGCGCGCCCATCGACCCCAACCAGGGCGGCCAGGTGCTTCAGGATGTCGAGCGCATGGCCACCGGCAGCCTGGTGTTCGCCCTGCGCCAGGCCCGCGACGAGGCCACCGCCAGCGGCAGCCAGCCGATCCCCTTGCATATCCGCGCCCAACTCGAGCCCTGGTACGACTTCGCCGTGCTCGACGCGGCGCGCTACCGGGTGGGCGATGAACAGCAGATCAGCGCCGCCAACGCACTGCTGCAGAACCCGGACGTCAACGCGGTGACCCTGATCGACACCATCATCTTCCGCCGCAGCGCCGATGCCGAGGACAACGTGGCGCTGTGGGCCCATGAGCTCAAGCATGTGCAGCAGTACCAGGAACTGGGGGTGGAGGAATTCGCCCGGCGCTATACCCGCGATTACCAGACGCTGGAGGGGCCGGCTTACGAGATCGAGGCGCAGGTGGCCAAGGCTTTGCGCGAAAAGGCATCCGGCGGGCCACGCTGACTACCGAGTTACACCGCTCCTACAGGGAATGATACTGCCTTGAAACCATGCGTCCGGATCGATGACCGCACCCGACCTATCATTGCGCGTGATAATAACCTTCGCTCCGTTTGATTCGTGCGCCGCGCGCAAGACACTCACACTCCGCCCACTACTAATACATTGGCGGAGTTCTCCATGGATCACTCACTCAAACCCTTGCGCTTCCCCCTCGCTGCCCTGGCAGTGGTGGTGCTCAGCGCTTGCGGTCGCACCCCCGACGCCGTGCAGGCTCCCGCCGCGCCCAAGGTCAGCGTAGCCAAGGTGATCGAACAGCCGATCAACGAATGGGACGAGTTCACCGGCCGCCTCGAAGCGCCGGAAACCGTCGAAGTGCGGCCACGGGTGTCCGGCCAGATCGACCTGGTGGCCTTCACCGAAGGCGCCCAGGTCAAGAAAGGCGACCTGCTGTTCCAGATCGACCCGCGCCCGTTCCAGGCTGAAGTGCGCCGCCTCGAAGCCCAACTGCAGCAAGCCAAGGCCACCGCCATCCGCAGTGCCAACGAAGCCCGCCGTGGCGAGCGCCTGCGCGACAGCAACGCGATTTCCGCAGAACTGGCCGAGTCGCGCAGCAGCGCCGCCGCCGAGGCCCGCGCCGGGGTCGACGCGATCCAGGCCCAGCTCGACCTGGCCCGCCTGAACCTGAGCTTCACCCGCGTCACTGCGCCGATCAGCGGCCGCGTCAGCCGCGCCCAGTTCACCGCCGGTAACATCGTCAGCGCCGACGTCACCCCGCTGACCAGCGTGGTCTCCACCGACAAGGTCTACGCCTACTTCGACGCCGACGAGCGCGTGTACCTCAAGTACAGCCAGCTCGCCCGCGACGGCCAGCGCGGCCAGAGCACCCCGGTGTACCTGGGCCTGACCAACGAGACCGGCAATCCGCACCTGGGCCAGATGAACTTCGTCGACAACCAGGTCAACCCGCGCACCGGCACCATCCGTGGCCGCGCCGTGTTCGACAACCGCGACGGCCAGTTCACCCCCGGCCTGTATGCACGCCTGAAGCTGGTCGGCAGCGCCCAGTACGAAGCCGTGCTGATCAACGACGAAGCGGTCGGCACCGACCTTGGCAAGAAGTTCGTGCTGGTCATGGACAAGGACAACAAGGCCGCCTACCGCGCCGTGGAACTGGGACCGAAGCTCGAAGGCCTGCGCATCGTCCGTAGCGGCCTGGGCAAGGACGACCGCATCGTGGTCAAGGGCCTGCAGCGTGTGCGCCCGGGTTCGCCGGTCACGCCTGAGGAAACCCAGATGGCCAGCGAACAGACCCTCGCCGCCCTCGCCCAGCAGCGCCAGGCCCTCGAAGCCAGCAACCCGGCGCCGAAGGTTGCCGGCGCCAATGTCAAAGTCGCCAGCGCCCAAGCGCCGCGCGGTTAAGGGACAACACCGATGAACTTTTCGAAATTCTTCATTACCCGGCCGATCTTCGCCGCGGTGCTGTCGCTGGTGCTGCTGATCGCGGGCTCGATCTCGCTGTTCCAGCTGCCGATCAGCGAATACCCCGAAGTGGTGCCGCCCACCGTGGTGGTGCGCGCCAACTTCCCCGGCGCCAACCCCAAGGTGATCGGCGAGACCGTCGCCGCGCCGCTGGAGCAGGCCATCACCGGTGTCGAGAACATGCTGTACATGTCCTCGCAATCCACCGCCGACGGCAAGCTGACCCTGACCATCACCTTCGCCCTCGGTACCGACCTGGACAACGCCCAGGTGCAGGTGCAGAACCGCGTGACCCGCACCCAGCCCAAGCTGCCGGAAGAGGTGACGCGCATCGGTATCACCGTCGACAAGGCCTCGCCCGACCTGACCATGGTCGTGCACCTGACCTCGCCGGACAACCGCTACGACATGCTCTACCTGTCCAACTACGCCATCCTCAACATCAAGGATGAGCTGGCGCGCCTGGGCGGCGTCGGTGACGTGCAGCTGTTCGGCATGGGCGACTACTCGCTGCGGGTGTGGCTCGACCCGAACAAGACCGCTTCGCGCAACCTGACCGCCAGCGATGTGGTGTCCGCCATTCGCGAGCAGAACCGCCAGGTCGCCGCCGGCCAGCTGGGTGCACCGCCCGCCCCGGGTTCGACCAGCTTCCAGCTGTCGATCAACACCCAAGGCCGCCTGGTCAACGAGGAAGAGTTCGAGAACATCATCATCCGCGCCGGTGCCAACGGCGAGATCACGCGCCTGAAGGACATCGCCCGGGTCGAGCTTGGCTCCAGCCAGTACGCCCTGCGTTCGCTGCTGAACAACCAGCCGGCGGTGGCCATCCCGATCTTCCAGCGTCCGGGCTCCAACGCCATCGAGATCTCCGACGAAGTGCGGGCGAAAATGGCCGAGCTGAAGAAAGAGTTCCCGGAAGGCATGGACTACAGCATCGTCTATGACCCGACCGTGTTCGTCCGTGGCTCCATCGAAGCGGTGGTGCACACCCTGTTCGAAGCGCTGATCCTGGTCGTGCTGGTGGTGATCCTGTTCCTGCAGACCTGGCGCGCCTCGATCATCCCGCTGATGGCCGTGCCCGTCTCGCTGATCGGCACCTTCGCGGTGATGCACCTGTTCGGCTTCTCGCTCAACGCGCTGTCGTTGTTCGGCCTGGTACTGGCCATCGGTATCGTGGTGGACGACGCCATCGTCGTGGTGGAGAACGTCGAGCGTAACATCGGCCTTGGCCTGAAACCGCTGGAAGCCACGCAGAAGGCCATGAGCGAAGTGACCGGCCCGATCATCGCCACCGCCCTGGTGCTGTGCGCCGTGTTCGTGCCCGCCGCGTTCATCTCGGGGCTTACCGGGCAGTTCTACAAGCAGTTCGCCCTGACCATCGCCATCTCCACCGTGATCTCGGCGTTCAACTCGCTGACCCTGTCGCCGGCCCTGGCTGCCGTGCTGCTGAAGGACCACCACGCGCCCAAGGACCGTTTCTCGCGGTTCCTCGAGAAGCTGCTGGGCAGCTGGCTGTTCGCCCCGTTCAACCGCTTCTTCGACCGCGCCAGCCATGGCTATGTCGGCGGCGTGCGCCGGGTCATCCGCTCCAGCGGCATTGCCCTGTTCGTCTATGCCGGTTTGATGGGCCTGACCTACCTGGGCTTCTCGTCCACCCCGACCGGCTTCGTCCCGGCCCAGGACAAGCAGTACCTGGTGGCCTTCGCCCAGCTGCCTGACGCCGCCAGCCTCGACCGTACCGAGGCGGTGATCAAGAAGATGAGCGAGATCGCCCTCAAGCAACCGGGCGTGGCCGATTCGGTGGCCTTCCCGGGCCTGTCGATCAACGGCTTCACCAACAGCCCGAACAGCGGCATCGTGTTCACCCCGCTCAAGCCGTTCGACGAGCGCAAGGACCCGAGCCAGTCGGCGGCGGCCATCGCGGCGGCCCTGAACGCCCAGTTCGCCGATATCCAGGACGCCTACATCGCGATCTTCCCGCCTCCGCCGGTTCAAGGCCTGGGCACCATCGGCGGCTTCCGCCTGCAGATCGAGGACCGCGGCAACCTGGGCTACGAAGCGCTGTACAAAGAGACCCAGAACATCATCGCCAAGAGCCACAACGTGCCGGAACTGGCGGGCCTGTTCACCAGCTACCAGGTCAACGTGCCGCAGGTCGATGCCGCCATCGACCGGGAAAAGGCCAAGACCCACGGCGTGGCGATCAATGACATCTTCGACACCCTGCAGGTCTACCTGGGCTCGCTGTACACCAACGACTTCAACCGTTTCGGCCGCACCTACCAGGTCAACGTCCAGGCCGAGCAGCAGTTCCGCCTCGACGCCGAGCAGATCGGCCAGTTGAAGGTGCGCAACAACCTCGGCGAGATGATCCCGCTGGCGACCTTCCTCAAGGTCAGCGACACCTCCGGGCCTGACCGGGTGATGCACTACAACGGCTTCATCACCGCCGAAATCAACGGTGCCGCGGCCCCCGGCTACAGCTCCGGCCAAGCCGAAGCCGCGATCGAGAAACTGCTCAAGGAGGAACTGCCCAACGGCATGACCTTCGAATGGACCGACCTGACCTACCAGCAGATCCTCTCGGGCAACACCGCGCTGTTCGTGTTCCCGCTCTGCGTGCTGCTGGCCTTCCTGGTGCTGGCCGCCCAGTACGAGAGCTGGAGCCTGCCGCTGGCGGTGATCCTGATCGTGCCGATGACCCTGCTGTCGGCCATCACCGGGGTGATCGTCTCCGGTGGCGACAACAACATCTTCACCCAGATCGGCTTGATCGTACTGGTGGGCCTGGCGTGCAAGAACGCGATCCTGATCGTCGAGTTCGCCAAGGATGAACAGGCCAAGGGCCTCGACCCGCTGGCCGCCGTGCTGGAAGCCTGCCGCCTGCGCCTGCGGCCGATCCTGATGACCTCGATCGCCTTCATCATGGGCGTGGTACCGCTGGTGTTCAGCTCCGGCGCCGGTTCCGAGATGCGTCATGCCATGGGTGTGGCGGTGTTCTCGGGGATGATCGGGGTGACCGTGTTCGGCCTGTTCCTGACCCCGGTGTTCTTCTTCCTGATCCGCCGTTTCGTCGAGCGTCGCCAGGCCCGCAAGGCCGAGCACGCAGTGGCGCTGGAGAACCATGCATGAAGTTGCTCAAACCCCTGACCCCGAGCCTGCTGGCACTGGCCCTGGCGGCCTGCGCGGTAGGTCCGGACTACAAGGCCCCGCTGACCGAACCGGCCAAGCTGGACGCCGGCCTTGAGGCCAAAGCCTATGACCGCAGCCGCTTCGAGAGCGTGTGGTGGAAACAGTTCGACGACCCGGTGCTGAACCAGTTGGTGCAGGCATCGCTGGACGGCAACCGCGACCTGCGCGTGGCGTTCGCCCGCCTGAAAGCGGCGCGGTCGATTCGCGAGGACGTGTCCAACGACCAGATCCCCGTGGTCACCAGCCGCGCCAGCAGCGACCTGGGCAAGGGCCAGGTGCCCGGCCAGACCGAGCGCCGGATCAACAGCGAGCGCTATGACCTGGGCCTGGACATGGCCTGGGAGCTCGACCTGTTCGGCCGCATCCAGCGCCAGATCGAAGCCAGCGAAGCGCAGGAAGCGGCCGCCGAAGCCGACCTGCAGCAGCTGCAGGTCAGCCTGATCGCCGAGCTGGTCGACGCCTACGGCCAGTTGCGTGGCGCCCAATTGCGCGAGCAGATCGCCGTGGCCAACCTGAAGACCCAGCAGCAGTCGCGGGACATCACCGTGACCCTGCGCGACACCGGGGTCGGCAACGAGCTCGACGTGGTCCGCGCCGACGCCCGCCTGGCGGGTGTCGAAGCCACCGTGCCACAGCTGCAGGCCGAACAGGTGCGGGCGAAGAACCGCATCGCCACCCTGCTCGGCCAGCGCCCGGACGCCCTGAGCGTGGACCTCTCGCCCAAGGCCCTGCCGGCCATCGCCAAGGCCTTGCCGGTGGGCGATCCCGGCGAGCTGCTGCGCCGCCGCCCGGACATCCGCAGCGCCGAGCGCCAGCTGGCGGCGGCCACGGCCAACGTCGGCGTGGCCACCGCCGACCTGTTCCCACGGGTCAGCCTCAGCGGCTTCCTCGGCTTCACCGCCGCGCGCGGCTCGCAGATCGGCTCCTCGGCGGCCAACGCCTGGGCGCTGGGCCCGAGCATCACCTGGGCAGCCTTCGACCTGGGCAGCGTGCGCGCCCGCCTGCGCGGGGCCAAGGCCGATGCCGAGGGCGCCCTGGCCAACTACGAACAGCAGGTGCTGCTGGCCCTGGAGGAATCCTCCAATGCCTTCAGCGACTACGGCAAGCGCCAGCAGCGCCTGCTGGCGCTGATGCGCCAGAGCGACGCCAGCCGCAAGGCGGCGGAACTGGCCTCGGTGCGCTACCGCGAAGGCACGGTGGACTACCTGGTGCTGCTCGACGCCGAGCGCGAACGCCTGAGCGCCGAAGACGCCCAGGCCCAGGGCGAGGTCGAGCTGTACAGCGGCATCGTCGCGATCTACAAGGCGCTGGGCGGTGGCTGGCAACCCGATGTGGTGGCCAGCTCGCACTGAGCGCCCCCCTGATGTGAAGACTCCTTTGGTTGGTTCCTCCCCCAACCGTTTGCCCCGAAGGCCTTGGTCTTCGGGGCTTTTTTATACCTCGCTGGCGGAGCATGCTCCCTGCAGGACATGCTCCCTGGCCCGGGCAATCGCCGCCTGTATCGCCCCTCGCGCCTGGGGGCTGTTCTTCCAGCAACTGCTGCCCACCAGCCCGGCCGCCTCGCTGACGATCTGCAGGGCATCGGCCCCGGCCAGTCGTGCCAGCGAGTCATAACCCAACTGCTCGAGCCGCTGCACCACGGTCGGCCCCACGCCCTTGACCGCCAGCAATACCGCCCGCTCATCCGCGCTGAACGCCATCTTCACCTCCCTGTGCCGTCATGGCTTTGCAAGTCCCGCGAATAATGGCATATATCGTGGTCTGCCCGCCCACCTTCCCCAGGAGACTTCCCATGCTCGGCGTGACCGACTACGGCGCATTCGTGATTGCGTTCCTCATCCTCCTGGCGATCCCCGGCCCCGGCAACTTCGCCCTGATCACCGCCACCGGCAAGGGCGGCATCAAGGGCGGGCTGGCCGCCACCTTCGGGGTGATCCTCGGCGACCAGGTGCTGATGTGGCTGGCGGTGGCCGGTGTCGCCACCCTGCTGGCCGCCTACCCGGCCGCCTTCCATGTGGTGCAGTGGGCCGGCGCCGCCTACCTGGCCTGGCTCGGCCTGCGCATGGTGCTGAGCAAGCCCGGCGGCGCGCCGCGCGACAGCGGCATGGCCAGCGGCCACTACCTGCGCCAGACCATGATGATCACCCTGCTCAACCCCAAGGCGATCATGTTCTACATGGCGTTCTTCCCGCTGTTCATTGACCCGGTGCGCCACCAGGGCGTGGTGACCTTCGCCTTCATGGCGCTGACCGTGGCCGGCCTGACCCTGCTCTACGGCCTGGTGGCGGTACTGCTCACCCACCGCCTGGCCGAGCGCATGCGCGCCAGCCCGCGCATCGCCAACCTGCTCGAACGCCTGGCCGGCGCCTGCCTGGTGGGCTTTGGTATCAAGCTGGCGGCGATGCGCTGAGCCTCAGGCGTCGCGCAACAGGTCGTGGGCGTCGAGCAGGCGGAAGGCCACCTGCGGATTGCGCTCCAGCCCGCGACGGATGGCGGCGGGAATCGACTGGCGGGTCTTGCGGCACAGCCCCGGCTGCGCTTCCAGCTCGATGACGATGCCACGCATGGTGCGCACTTCGTTGAAGCCCGGGGCGATATGCACGCGGATACCCAGTTGCTCGTAGAGGCGTGACTGCAGGCGCAGCAGGTCTTCAAGATCCCTGAGGTTCTCCAGGCGCTCGACCAAGCGCTTTTCTTCCTCCCGGGTGAGCAGCAGGATGCGTCGTTCGGGGCCGTCGGCCAAGTCTTCGCGGCCGCAGTCACAGGCGCCCGGCGGACAAGGATGGCGTAAGGGAGGCAGATTGGTCATGGGGCAAGGATAGTCGCTACTCGACTACTGCAGGAAGTGGCCGCGACCTGTCCTGACTATCCTCCCGCCAACAGACTCCGGTCGAACATGAACGCCCCGCTCCCCTGTGGGGTATGTCGGTACAGTTGCTGTGGCCGCCCCAGCCTGGGCTGGTTCTTCTCTCCGGTGTCCTGCACCCAGCCTTCGCTCTTCATGCGCTCCAGGCGTTTGCGCATCGAGGTGTTGTTGACCGGCTGTCCCAGGCACGCCTGTGCGGCGGCCAGGGCGTCCAGCACGGTGAACCGCTCGGGTGCCAGGTACAACGGCAGGTTGGTGTACACGGCCTTGGCCGCCAGCCGTTCATAGGCGCGCTCAACCAGCAAGCGGTGGTCGAACGGCAATGGTGGTTCATTATCCAGGACGCCTTGCAGATCGAAGAAGGCAATCTGCAGATCCTCCACCACGACCGCAGAATCGAGCAATGCCAGGTAGTAGGTGCTCAAGGTCCACCCTCTCGGATCGCGAGACCCATTACCCTCGGTGCCGACCTGCTCCAGGTGGCGCGGGTACACCTTGGCCTTTTCCGCAAGGGCCCGGCAGGCAGCGGCATCCAGGTTGTTGTCCGCAGTACTGCCATTGACGATGACGCCCGGCAAGGCCCACTGGCCCTTGTAGGGCTCGCGTTCGCGCGGGGACAGCAACACCTCCAGGCGCTGGCTGTGTGGCGACAGGCGCAGGGTGACGATATCGACACTGGCCAGGACTTCAGCTGTGCTCACGGAACGGTTCCTTAATCAACATCCGCCTATATTCCACCAGGGAGATTAAATAGAGCAAGTCTGCCCCCATAAGTAAAATAACCTTGACACACTTAATTCACCAGGTGAAATATATAGCCATTCCAGCCGAGGAGCTTCCTCCGATGAAAATCGCCAGTTTCGATGTCGACGCGCAGAACGGCTTCACCGCCAACGCCCCCCATGAGCTGCCGGTGCCCGACGGCCACCTGATTGCCCCCGCGCTCAACGCCATGGCCCAACGTGCCTCGCTGCGCCTGGGCAGCAAGGACGCCCACCCGGCCAACGCCGCCTGGGTGGTCGCCGAGCCGGGCCAGATGCTGCAACCATTGTCCCTGGCCAATGCCGACCTGACCTGGGTCAGCCACTGCGTCCCCGGCACGCCGGGCTTCGAGCTGCTGCCCGGACTACCCGCCCCCATCGACTACGACTACTTCGTCTGGAAAGGCGTCGAGCCCGACCTGCACCCTTATGGCGCGTGCTACCACGACCTGGCCGAGCGCCGCTCCACCGGCGTCATCGAGTACCTCAAGGTGCAACAGGTACAGGCGATCATCGTTGGCGGCCTGGCACTGGACTACTGCGTGCGCACCACTGCCCTGCAACTGCGCCGCGCCGGTTTCGAGGTGCTGCTGTACCTGCCGGCCTGCCGTGCCCTGAGCGCCGAGGGCGCACAGGCGGCCTGCGATGAAATGGCCAGCACCGGCATCCACCTGTGCGCCGACGAACAGGTCCTCGATACCCGGCTCGACCAACTCAAGGAGGCCCGCCCATGAGCGACAGCGTCTTTGGCCCACGGATCATCCAGAACCTGCTGGATACCGATTTCTACAAGATCACCATGATGCAGGCGGTGCTGCACAACTACCCCAACGCCGAGGTGGAATGGGAGTTCCGCTGCCGCAACGACGAGGACCTGGCGCCCTACCTCGCCGAGATACGCTACCAGGTCGAGCAGTTGGCCGATGTCTCGGTCACCCACGACCAGTTGGCCTACCTGGAGAAGATCCCGTTCATCAAGCCAGACTTCATCCGCTTCCTCAGCCTGTTCCGCTTCAACCTGCGCTATGTGCAGGTCGGCCTGGACGATGCCGGGCAACTGGCGATTCGCATACGCGGCCCATGGTTGCACGTGATCCTGTTCGAGATCCCGCTGCTGGCGATCATCAGCGAGGTACGCAACCGCTACCGCTATCGCGAGGTGCTGATCGAGCAGGTCGGCGAGCGCCTGTACCAGAAACTCGACTGGCTCAGGGCAGAAGCCAGCAACGACGAGCTGGCTGGTCTGCAACTGGCCGACTTCGGTACCCGCCGGCGATTCTCCTACCGGGTACAGGAAGAAGTGGTGCATATCCTCAAGCGTGATTTTCCCGGGCGTTTCGTCGGTACCAGCAACGTGCACCTGGCCCGCGAATACCAGATCAAGCCCATCGGTACCATGGCCCACGAATGGTTCATGGCCCACCAGCAGCTTGGTCCGCGCCTGGTCGACAGCCAGGCCGCCGCACTGGAATGCTGGGTACGTGAATACCGTGGACAGCTGGGCATCGCCCTGACCGACTGCATCGGCATGGATGCGTTCATGCACGACTTCGACCTGTACTTCGCCAAGCTGTTCGACGGCCTGCGCCATGATTCGGGCGAGCCGCTGGCCTGGGCCGAAAAAGCCATCGCCCACTATCAGCGGCTGGGGATCGACCCGAAGGGCAAGACGCTGATCTTTTCCGATGGGCTGGATTTCCAGAAGATGCTTAAGCTGTACCGTGCATTGAACGGCAGGATCCACGTCAGCTTCGGCATCGGCACCAACCTCACCTGCGATATCCCCGGGGTAAAGCCGATGAACATGGTTATCAAGATGACCGCCTGCAACGGCGCGCCGGTGGCGAAAATTTCCGATAGCCCGGGCAAGACCCAGTGCCGGGACGAGAATTTCGTGGCATACCTGCGGCATGTGTTTGAAGTTGGCTGACTCGAGGCCGGATTGCGCGTCCAGCTTACAGAAATGGCCGGACTCTCGAAGGCCAGTTGATCAAAACGCCGGGATCCTTTGACATCAAGCACCATGACTCTCTGGGACTGAACACCTAGGGTGCGGATGGTTAGCAACGCTTTGGCGCAGCTTACCGAAACCGCCATCACACGTTAAACTGGGCGGATAACTCCAGATCAGTCCTCCAGCACATGCGCATCCTGCCAGGCCTCAATTAGCTCAGAGCGCCCGACCCCACGTGCAGCGGCTGCATACGCCTCCAGGAATGCAGGCTCCTCCATCCAGTCCTCTGGCCTGCCCTCAATACGCTGCCCATAAGCCGTTAAGACGATGACTTGGTAGTCCACCTCATCATCCAGATAGGCCATTTCTGCCTGACCGGTCTCAATCATGAGGGTCTTCAGCATCTCGACCATGCTGATCACTTCAGCTTCGGCCAGCTTAAAAAGCAAACTCACCATCCCCTCGCCCAGCATGCGCAGTGTTTCTGCGCCATCATCGTTGACCACCTTCCGCGAGACCCTGGTCTCCTTTGCCTTGAGCTTGGCGCGTTTGGCTCTCTTGGCTTTCTTCCTGTCTGACGCCATTGTTTTCATCCTTAAGTGATCGAAACGGCGAGCAATGCGCTCCCGTCAAATGCTCGTAGTCAACAAGCAGGCGACTCCGACCTGCCCGATTTCTTGGTCACGTCTTCACCCTCGCATCGACTATTTTGCATGGGTAGGTACAGCATCTCGGTCTGCTTTCTCGAGTGGGGTAAAAGGTCTGACAGGACAGATTAGCAGGCAGATAGCTTTCCCCTTGCAGATGACCAATGCAGCAACGGCAGCGTGGCGGTCGCCAGTATTGGCCTACTGAGGCCTTTAAGCGAATACCGGCAAGTGGCGTGAAGCGGTTCAACTTTTCGAAGGCCTCGTACACAATCAGACTGAGACTTCTCGGGCTCTGGGTGCCCAGTCGACCGCAGCAATGCATTTATAGTGATCACGCGCGTTCAGGATCGGGGCAGGCTTCTTTGCGCTTGAGACCCCGGGCTGAATAATGAAGTCGATAGTTGGATACGGCTGAGCAAGCTCAGCATTCGTGCTCTAGGAGGAGCAGCATGCAGTTTGTAGCAGATGGGCCTGACGTTCCCGAAGAGCTTTTGCAGGCACATGAAGAAGGACGAGTGGTTTTCTTCTGCGGAGCAGGCATTTCATACCCTGCGGGTCTGCCCGGTTTCGAGGGCCTGGTTGAGGAGATCTATAAGCTCTCGGGAACGACGAAAAGCGAGATCGAGCTGGAGGCATTCAAAAGCGGAAAATACGATGCGACCCTCGACCTTCTCGAGAGGAGGCTACCCGGCCAACGCGTAAAAGTGAGGTCTGCGTTAGCTGCAGCGCTGAAACCTAAACTCAGGCGCAAAGACGCCTTGGCAACACACGAAGCGTTGCTAAGGCTTGCGCACACGAGGTCTGGAGCACTCCGGCTTGTAACCACGAATTTCGACAGACTTTTCGACGTAGCGGCTACGCGCTCCAAGCAGAAGCTGAAGACCTACACCGCCCCCATGCTGCCCATCCCCAAAAACAGTCGTTGGAACGGGTTGGTCGCGCTGCATGGTGCACTGCCTCTACCGGGCGAGCCTGAAGAACATGCGCTGAATCGGTTGGTTGTCACCAGTGGTGATTTTGGCCTCGCATACCTGACCGAGCGCTGGGCGGCGCGGTTTGTGAGTGAGCTCTTCCGGAACTACATCGTTTGCTTCATCGGGTACAGCATTAACGACCCGGTGCTCCGCTACATGATGGATGCACTCGCTGCTGACCGGATGCTAGGTGAAACCACCCCGCAGGCTTGGGCCTTCGGTGACTACCAGCCAGGCCAAGAAGACCGCAAGACCACCGAGTGGAAGGCCAAGGGTGTAGCACCCATCCTCTACAAAGTGACACCAGACAACTACAGTCACTGGCGCCTGCACAACACTCTCCGTTCGTGGGGCGAGACCTACCGCGACGGGATCACCGGAAAAATGCAGATGGTGTCGGTGAACGCCATCGCTCGCCCCGCCTCCAGCACCAAGGAAGATGACTTTGTTGGGCGAATGCTTTGGGCCCTCGCAGACAAGACCGGCGCTCCGGCCCGTCAATTCGCAGAGCTCAATCCTGCTCCTCCTCTGGAATGGCTGACACATGCGTTCTCAGAGCCCCGTTTCAGGCATTGTGACCTCACTCGATTCGGCATCTCTGCTTCATTGGAAGTGGATCAGGATCTGCGATTCAGTCTGATCGATCGTCCAACTCCTCACGGACTTGCGCCCAGGATGCAGCTTGCGTCTGGCGTTCTGAACAATGTCGCAATGGACGAGGTCATGCGCCACCTTTCGCACTGGCTGGTCAGGCATCTGAATGACCCCCAACTACTGATGTGGGTTGTGTCACAGGGTGGCGTCCTGCACAGCTATCTCCGGACATTGATCGAGAGGCGACTGGATGACCTGGCGTTCTCACAAACCGGTGGGGGGAGTTTGGAGATCAAGGAAATCCAGGCGCACTCCCCCAATGCAATTCCGTCTCCACAGATGGAGCTGTTGTGGCGTATTTTGCTCAGCGGTCGAATCAAGTCGCTCTCACAACATACTGGACTTCACAGCTGGCTATGCCGCGTCAGAACAGAAGGCATGTCGGTATTGCATCGACTAGAGCTTCGCGCATTACTTGCACCCAAATTGCTGCTCAGGGGGGCGATGCACTGGGGGAGCAATGCCACCGAGACTGATGGATCAGTGCGCCTCAGAGAGAGCTTGAATTGGGAGCTCGCCCTTGCCTCAAATAATGTCCGCTCCACGCTACAAGACCTTATGAATTGTAACTTGAGAGGATTTCAATCCGCCCTAATCGATGACTTCGAGCGGCTCCTGCTAGAGGCGTTAGATCTTGCGAGCCTGCTGGGCGACGCGACTAACCGCTCAGACAGATCCTTCAGACACTTGCCTTCAGTCGTACCGCACCCCCAGAACCGGGGCTTCCGGGACTGGGTCACGCTCATCGAACTGCTACGCGATTCGTGGCTTGCTCTTCGGCTGGCAAATCCAAGTCACGCCAGCCAAATCGCGGTACGGTGGTTCGATATGCCCTACCCAGCGTTCAAGCGTTTAGCATTCTTCGCAGCCAGCCAGAAAGATTGCGTCAACCAGAATACATGGGTGTCTTGGCTCACGGCCGACAATGGCTGGTGGCTGTGGTCGATTGAAACCCGGCGAGAGGTACTTCGTCTCCTGGTGCTTCAGGGTAGCCAACTACCTAGGTCAGCCGGAGCGCAGCTACAACGTGCGATGCTCAAAGGCCCCCCAAGCGATCTCTACCGCCCTGGATCAGAGCCGGGGCACGTTCGCGGCGCCACAGCTCGCTTAATGTGGCTGCTCCTGGCAAAGCTCGAAAGCTCAGGGTTCACACTAAATGCCTCAGCCTCCAAACGGCTAAAACAGCTGTCAGCGGCCAACCCCCTCTGGCGAGTATCGGAAAATGAGCGTGATGAGTTCTCCTCCTGGATGTCTGGTACTGGTGACCCCGACTTCGAAAGCAGCATTGAGGTCAGCGTCGCGCCTGACAATAAGGCTGAGCTGATCGAATGGCTCAAATTACCGGCCAAGGATGCAAATGGGATCAGCCGCGACACATGGAGCGAGAAATGTCGAACGCGCCCACTGACCACTCTTCACGCGCTCTCCGAACTTTCCTCACAGGGGATATGGCCGATTGAACGCTGGAGGGAAGCACTCAGAGCATGGTGGGATAGACGCTTGCATGCACGATTTTGGACGCATGCAGCTCCCGTAGTGCTAGCCATCCCTGCCGATCAACTGGGGGAAATCGCTCATAGCGTTTCCAACTGGTTGGAAGTCTTATCCGAGAAGACGACGATCAAGAATGAGGATCAGCTCTACGCACTGTGCCGACGCCTGATGGATCTACCGTGTGCATCAGATGCTGAATCAGAGGACGATCCCACAACTGCTCGTCCCGTTTCTGAAGCCATCAACCATCCCGTAGGAATGGTGACTCAAGTCCTGATCAATCATTGGTACCGGCAATCCCCTCGCGATAACGAACGGCTACCCTCTGCACTCTCGGGCTTTTTCACGGAGCTGACGGACACGAAAATCCAGCGCTACCGTCATGGTCGAGTGATCTTAGGATCGCACCTGATTTCGCTCTACCGAGTAGACAACGAATGGACGGAGCAGCATCTGCTCCCGCTGTTGAATTGGGAGCGAGATGCGGTTGAAGCCAAGGGCATCTGGGAAGGGTTTCTGTGGTCGCCGCGACTGTACCAACCGCTGCTAGCAGCCTTCAAAACTGAATTCCTGCAGACCGCAGAACACTACGAGGAGCTGGGTGAGCACAAGCAACAATTTGCTGCTTTCTTTACTTATGTAGCAATAGGCCCAGTTGAAGGCTACTCCGACCAAGAGCTTCGCACCGCCTTCGCAGCCCTCCCCGTTGATGGCCTGGAGGAGTCCGCACAGGCGCTCTCGCAAGCGTTGGAAGGTGCAGCGGGCCAGCGGGAGGAACACTGGTCACACCGTATTCAGCCATTCTGGGAGCAAATATGGCCAAAAAGTCTGGAGCTGAGATCTGAGCGAATCGCAGATTACCTCGCACAGCTAGCATTGGCCGCTGGCAAAAAATTCCCTGTAGCCCTGAAGGCTGTCTTCGATTGGTTGATGCCGCTGGAATACTGTTATTCCGTGATGCAGGGCCTTACAGAATCAGGTTATTGCAGTGATTATCCAGCGGACTCGCTGGAGCTCCTCGCGGCTGTCACCGGGGAACATCAAGTCTTCACCCTCGAAGATCTACGACAATGCTTAAAATCAATCGAGAGGTCAGAACCGGCTCTCAGGGACACACCTCAATTCAGGAGGCTCTACGAGCTTTCACTTCGTTTGAGAGGCTAAGCCTGGGCTGTCCCTCGCAACCTAGAAAACTGAGAATCGAATGCACTATCGAAAGGGCATGCAGGAACCCAAGGGTTTGAGTCCGACTTCCTGCTAGAAGCGTCATCATAAGCAGTTAAATTTTTTGGCATCCCGCTCGTTCTTCTGGAGCCGCATACAGCCATCCAAGCCCGATTTTTCCGCAATTCTTTACGTGGGGGGGGGAAGACGACATCGACCCGCCCCTGGTCAACCTATCCTGCCCCCCCCGATCGGCCTCCACGACCGACAGGATTTGATAAGTGCGTTGGCATGACATCTATCCACTCGTCTAGTGGGCGGCGGCCTACCCCTATGGTAAGGACAGTACACAAACACTGAAAGGAAGCAAAATGCTCGAAACCGAATCGAAAAAGCTCGTCCGCCGCCCTATCACCACTGCGATCCCTACAGGCAAAATTCTGTGCCGTGATGACTTAGTTGATGATCAGATTTTCCTGAAGAAATACCTGGCCTTTAACAATGGGAAGAAGCAAGCACTGCTCTCCCGCCTGCCACTGGACAATATCCTCAATGGCTTTTTCCAGAGGAACAACGGGCGCTTCGACTTTATCGAAGACCCTGTTCGCAGGGAAATGGTTGACCATGCCAAGGAAATGATCAGATCCGGGCACCGACCAGCCCTCTACGTCTACAAAAACATAAACTCGGACTCAGACGCTAGGTACATCGCGCCTGATGACACCGACGTCTACGTGGCTTACAAGGAATTAGGGATCCACAGTGTGCCCGTGGTCATCCTGGAGGCCTCTGCCGATCTTGTGGAAAGCGCATTCCAGGTAAGACACCAATTTTTCCACGAGGAGAATCTCGGTGGGTTCATCTGCGCCACGATGTCCCTACCGGAGAAAGGCGAGTATTACTCGCTTCTGGGCTCAAAGGAGTTCGCCGACAACGACTCGAAGCTCGAGCATCTCCAAAGCACCATTGAAGCCCTGACAGAACAAGTGAAGGAATTCCACGGGGCCTACAGCACAGGCATCCATTACCATCAGACGCTGTTCTCCGTCCTTTATCGCCTGAGTGAAAACATTCAAGCAATCAGACTGCTGATCAAAAACAGCTTCTACTACCAAGCGGTCGCCTTGCTTCGATCTGTTTATGAAATCTCGCTGGACTTCTACGTCGATTGGCTAGCGCCAGAGCAGGTGGGTTTTTGGCTACAGACGCATTCTGCAGTCGATCGCAAAGGGTTCGACATGGCTCTGGTTCTGGCCTCTAAATCCGACAACACCAAAAGAAATAAGGTCTGGGCCGAGAGCCTGAGGTACTGCTATGATTTTTTGAGCAATGTCAGCAATAAAGCCCAGATGTCCCCGCTCGGACGAAGCTTCTACGACACCGTCTATACGTTCACTTCGGAAGTCATCCATCAAGACTTCAACATGACGGAGGTCTATGCGATCCGTATGGAAAATCCGGAACACCGCAGCTTTGATGTTAAGGCCATCACCACCTTGGTTCAGTGCGTAGACATGATCGCCGGGAAGGTCTGCTTGCGTATCCATCAGGACATTGGCGCGGCTAACGACGTGATTTAGTGGTTTGGGCTGACCGTGCTTCGTGATGTGGCACTGCTCACTACTAGAATAATAAGGAGTGGCTCTCGGCTTATCTACGAGACCGCTCCTATTTTGACACTAGCTTCGACACATCTCAAACCATCGAGGCGTCATTGACCGGCAGCATTGCCGCACCTATCAGGACATGCCATTATTAACCTATAACAAAAAATCAGAGGTAAATCTTATGAGCACTCTTTCCCCGTCCATCTCGGTTGACGCTCACAACTCCGCAAGATACGTCGTTAAGCATACGACGAGCAAAATCGAATCAATCAACAAATCATTTTTTCAGCGCATTGGACTAGCCTACCGACTGGCAGACTTTGTTGCGTACTCCTACCCACGCAATCGATATGCCTCAAAAGCCGATTTTGTCGGAGACATGTTACATCTTGGGTTCAGCAAAGGCCATAGCGAGGAGCTTTTGAGAGCTAGAAAATGGGATGCAAGAATGGCGCTTGTGTGGAGTTATCTAGACCCGACAGAACGCAAACTGTCACAAGCACTTGACTATTCTGAACTAGAGAACTACTGGCCTAACCTTGACTTCTTAGAGTTTGACTGCACATCTTCATACAGAACAGCTGAAGACTACTTCGTGACTAAGCCGATGCAACCATTACTATAGCAGCAGCTTTCATATCTTCGAGCGTAGCGTGCTCCGCGCTGTGCCAGCGCATGCACTATATCTCGCCGTTCCGTTGACCCATATTAGGGTATGTGCAGGAAGAAGGAACAGGGCCAATTTTTCACACTGAGCTGGCTCAGCTGAAAAGGCTCACTCGGAACAAGCCCCCCCTACTTGGTATCGATCTTTATGCTTAGCTAACGCTGCCAACCTACGAAATCGTGGACTTCACACTACTTACAACCCTGGGCACGCTACGGGACATTCCGGAGCTCAAAGGCCGATCGGTTGCAGGTCACCCTAAAGACGTCCCAGGGCAGCCAGGCTACCATCCTCAGCTGGTAGGAGATGAGTTTCTCCTGAAGAGCGGGCTTTCGCACCCCGTCATGTTGTTCAGCTGAAAATCCTCAACCATGAGCAGTTTTTTGCCTTCCATTCACAACCGCACGCGTGCCCTACGCCTAGGCTCGAAATCGGGAGCGCAAGGCTACGGCGAGGTGGGAGAAGTCCAGAATAGACGGCTCTAGGGGGCGAGGTGCATTTTTGGCAATTCTCGCGCCCGTTCGGGCAAATTAGCGAAACCACGAATGGTTCATGGCCCACCAGCAGCTCGGTCCGCGCCTGGTCGACAGCCAGGTCGCCGCGCTGGAATGCTGGGTACGTGAATACCGTGGCCAATTGGGTATCGCCCTGACCGACTGCATCGGCATGGATGCGTTCATGCACGACTTCGACCTGTACTTCGCCAAGCTGTTCGACGGCCTGCGCCATGACTCGGGCGAGCCGCTGGCCTGGGCCGAGAAGGCCATCGCCCACTACCAGCGGCTGGGCATCGATCCGCGTGGCAAGACGCTGATCTTTTCCGATGGGCTGGATTTCCAGAAGATGCTCGAGCTGTACCGTGCGTTGAATGACAGGATCCATGTCAGCTTCGGCATTGGCACCAACCTCACCTGCGACATCCCCGGGGTAAAGCCGATGAACATGGTGATCAAGATGACCGCCTGCAACGGCGCGCCGGTGGCGAAGATCTCCGATAGCCCGGGCAAGACCCAGTGCCGGGACGAGAATTTCGTGGCATACCTGCGCCACGTGTTCAAGGTGGCATGACCTTGGTGGGAGCGGGCTTGCCCCGCGATGCCTTACCGGCCCTGATCGCGGGGTAAGCCCGCTCCCACAAAGCCCCCTCCTGCAAAGGCCACTCCCACGATCGCCAGCCAGGCTTTTTCATCCGCCCCCTCGTTGCCACGCACATTTGCTTGTATGGTGTTGTCCAAGAAGGATGTTTTACCCGCACAGGAAAGACCAGATGCCCCAACGCAATGTCATCAACGCCTCCGTCAGCCCCAAGGGCAGCCTGGAGACGCTGTCGCAACGTGAAGTCCAGCAACTGAGTGAAGTCGGTACCGGCAGCCTCTACACCCTGTTCCGCCAGTGCGCCCTGGCCATCCTCAACACCGGCGCCCATGTCGACAACGCCAAGACCATCCTCGAGGCCTACAAGGACTTCGAAGTACGCATCCACCAGCAGGACCGCGGCGTGCGCCTTGAGCTGCTCAACGCCCCGGCCGACGCCTTCGTCGATGGCGAGATGATCGCCAGCACCCGCGAGATGCTGTTCAGCGCCCTGCGCGACATCGTCTACACCGAGAGCGAGCTGGCCAGCCAGCGCATCGACCTCGAGAGTTCCCAGGGTCTCACCGACTACGTCTTCCACCTGCTGCGCAACGCCCGCACCCTGCGCCCGGGCGTCGAGCCGAAGATGGTGGTGTGCTGGGGCGGCCACTCGATCAGCAGCGAGGAGTACCAGTACACCAAGAAGGTCGGCCACGAGCTGGGCCTGCGCAAGCTGGATGTCTGCACCGGTTGCGGCCCGGGCGTGATGAAGGGCCCGATGAAGGGCGCCACCATCGCCCACGCCAAGCAGCGCATGCACGGCAGCCGCTACCTGGGGCTGACCGAGCCAGGCATCATCGCCGCCGAGGCGCCCAACCCGATCGTCAACGAACTGGTGATCCTGCCGGACATCGAGAAGCGCCTGGAGGCCTTCGTCCGCGTCGGCCACGGCATCATCATCTTCCCCGGCGGCGCCGGCACCGCCGAGGAGTTCCTGTACCTGCTCGGCATTCTCATGCACCCGGACAACCAGGACCTGCCGTTCCCGGTCGTGCTCACCGGGCCGCGCAGCGCCGAAGCCTTCCTGCAGCAGTTGCACGCCTTTGTCGGCGCCACCCTCGGCGAGGCCGCCCAGCGTCACTACCAGATCATCATCGACGATCCGGCCGAAGTGGCCCGGCAGATGGTCGAGGGGCTCAAGGCGGTCAAGCAGTTCCGCCGCGAGCGCAACGACGCCTTCCACTTCAACTGGCTGCTGAAGATCGACGAGGGCTTCCAGCACCCGTTCGACCCGACCCACGAGAACATGGCCAACCTGGCCCTGCGCCGCGAACTGCCGCCCCATGAACTGGCGGCCAACCTGCGCCGGGCGTTTTCCGGGATCGTCGCCGGCAACGTCAAGGACAAGGGTATTCGCCTGATCGAGGAGCACGGGCCGTACCAGATCCGTGGCGACGCGGCGATCCTCGACCCGCTCGGGCGCCTGCTGCAGGCGTTCGTCGACCAGCACCGTATGAAACTGCCCGGCGGGGCCGCGTATGTGCCGTGCTATGAGGTGGTGGCCTGAGGCTTGCTTCCCCTGTGGGAGCGGCTTGCCCCGCTCCCACAGGGGGCTATTGCCAGCAACATTCTGCAGACATTTCCTACCGCAGGCAGTGAACCTGCCTACAAAAAAACGGTCTTTCGCTGACGGTCAATCCACCCGACCGGATCGCCGGCCCAGTCATCGGGCCTTCATTCGTCCTGTTTCAGCGAAGACCAGCATGCCAGACATCCAGCCCGCTTCCCCTGCCCTCACCGCCCTGCGCGGTGGCCTGATCGCCGCCCTGATCGCCCTTGCCGTTCCGGCCCACGCCGAAGAACCGGCCAGCGATGCGCGCTGGGTCAGCGACAGCCTGAGCACCTACGTGCGCAGCGGTCCCACCGATGGCCACCGCATCGTCGGCACGCTCAAGTCCGGACAGAAGGTCAGCCTGGTGACCAGCCAGGGCAACTACAGCCAGGTGCGCGGGCAGAACGGCGACCTGGTGTGGATCCTCAGCAACGACCTGCAGGCCGTGCCCGGCCAGAACGAACGCCTGCCGCAGCTCGACGCCCAGGTGGCCGAGTTGTCCGGCCAGTTGAAGAACATCGACGACAGCTGGAAGAACCGCGTGCAGGGCATGCAGGAGACCCTCGACTCGCGCAAGGCGCTGATCGACGAGCTGGAAAGCCGCAACAAGGCGCTCAACGAGCAACTGGCGCAGAGCCAGTCGACCCTGCGCGACACCCAGGCGCGCCTGGGTGACGAGAACAAGCAGGTGATGATGCGCTACATGGTCTACGGCGGCAGCATCGCCGGGGCCGGGCTGCTGGCGGGGTTGATCCTGCCGGCGCTGACCCGCGGTCGTAAACGCAACGACCGCTGGTTCTGAGCGAGGGGCCAGGGGCAAGGGCGTGCAGACACGTTGCCCCCGGCCACTGCTCAGGGCTCCTGGATACCCGTGGTATCGCCGATCAACGACTCGGCCTTCAGTGCCGGCGGCGCCTGCTTGCGCAGTTGCGCCACCTGCCCCGCCTTCACCGCCGGTGCCTGGTTGCCCCAGCTGCCGCGGATGAAGTTGACCACATCGGCCACCTGCTGATCCGACAGCCGCCAGCCGAAGCCCGGCATGCTGAAGGTCGAGGGCGCCGTCGCCGTGGCCGGCAGGGTCGCACCCTCCAGCACGATATGGATCAACGAGGTGGCATCCTCGCCCTGAACCACCGGGTTGCCGGCAAGCGCCGGGAACACCCGGGCGTAGCCCTTGCCGTCGGTGCGGTGGCAGGCACCGCAGTTGTCGACGTAGAGCGCCGCGCCGGTCTTGCCGTCATTGCCCTGCCAGAGTGCCTGGGCGACGGCAGGATCCTCGTGGAACGGCTTGTCGTCAGGGTTCACCGGCGGCAGGGTCTTGAGGTAACGGGCGATGGCCGTCAGGTCGGCGTCGCTCATGTACTGCATGCTGTGCTCGACCACATCGCTCATGCCGCCGAACACCGCGGTGCGCTCGTTGCGCCCGGTCTTGAGGAAGGCAACGATCTGCGCCTCGTCCCAGCTGCCCAGGCCATCCTTGTGGTCACCGCGCAGGCTCTTGGCGATCCAGCCCTCCACGGGCGCGCTGCCGGACAGGAACGCCGCGCCGTCGCCGGCATCCAGGGCTTTTTCCTGCATGGTCAGCGCCCGCGGCGTGTGACACGCGCCACAGTGCCCCAGCCCTTCGACCAGGTAGGCGCCGCGCGCCACCAGCGGATCGCGCCCGGCGGCTTCGAACGGCTTGACCGGCGGCGCGAACAACCCGCGCCAGAACGCCAGCGGCCAGCGCATGCTCAGCGGCCAGGGAATGTCGCTGTCCTTGTTCTGCTGCTCCACCGGCTGCACGCCGTGCATGAAGTAGGCGTAGAGCGCCTGCATGTCCTGGTCGCTGACACGTGCGTAGGAAGGGTACGGCATGGCCGGGTACAACGTGCTGCCGTCCTTGCCGATGCCCTGGCGCACGGCGCGTTCGAAGTCCTCGTAGCTGTACTGGCCGATACCGCTCGCATGGGGCGTGATATTGGTCGAGTACAGGGTGCCGATGGGCGTTTCCATGGGCAGCCCGCCGGCGAAGGGCTTGCCGCCCTTGGCGGTGTGGCAGGCCACGCAGTCGCCGGCGCGGGCCAGGTATTCACCTTGCCTGACCTGCGCCGGGTCCACCGCGTCGGCGGCCTGCAGCAAGGTACTGGCGCCCAGGCCCAGCATGGCGATGAGCAATGTCTTCATGTTGGCCTTCCTCATGCCTGCACCAGTGGACCGGGGTTCTTCAGGTAGCGCTCGCGGATCGCCCGCGCCGACCAGTAGGTCAGCGCCGCCACCAGCCCGGTGGGGTTGTAGCCCAGTCCCTGGGGGAAGGCCGAGGCACCGGGGACGAACACGTTGTGCACGTCCCAGCACTGCAGGTAGCGATTGAGCGCGCTGGTTTTCGGATCGGTGCCCATGATCGCGCCACCGTTGAGGTGGGTGGTCTGGTAGGTGGAGGCATCGAAGTGCTGGCCGAAGGCTTTCTTGCCCGCGCTGATCGCCTTGGGCCCCATGGCCTCGGCGATCTTGCCCATGCGCTCGACCATGAAGCGGTTCATCTTCACGTCGTTGTCCTTCCAGTCGAAGGTCATGCGCAGCAGGGGCAAGCCGTAGGCATCCTTGTACACCGGGTCCAGGTCGAGGTAGTTGTCGCGGTAGGACTGGTGCGCGCCATGGGCGTCCATCGACAGCATGTGCCGGTAGCTGTCGGCCACCGCGGCCTTCCAGCCACTGCCCCACTTCGGTGTGCCCGGCGGCACCTTGGTGCCGGAGATCGGCTTGGCGCCGGCCTGGTTGACCCAGAATGGCGAACCGCCGACGAAACCGTGTGGGCCATGGTCGAAGTTGTCGGCGTTGAAGTCGTCCACCGCCACGCCGTTGCCGCCAGCGCCGATGAAGGGATTGGTGTGGTGGCTGTCGCGGTCGAAGAACGCGGTCACGGTGGAGATGTTCTGGTAGGCGAAGTTGCGCCCCACCACCCCTTCGTTGCTCACCGGGTCGTAGGGTTTGCCGATGCCCGAGAGCAGCATCAGGCGCACGTTGTTGTACTGGAACGCGCTGAGGATCACCAGGTCGGCGGGTTGCTCCACCTCGCGCCCCTGGCTGTCGACGTAGGTCACGCCGGTGGCCAGGCGCTTGTCGCTGGTCAGGTTGACCCGCAGCACATGGGCGTTGTTGCGCAGCTCGAAGTTCGGCACCTGGCGCAGGGCCGGGAGGATGTTCACGTTGGGCGAGGCCTTGGAGTACATGTAGCAGGCATAGCCGCTGCAGTAGCCGCAGAAGTTGCACGGCCCCATCTGCGCGCCGTAGGGGTTGGTGTAGGGCCCTGAGGTGTTGGCCGACGGCAGGTTGTAGGGGTGGTAGCCGACCTCGCGGGCGGCCTTCTCGAACAGCTGGGCCGACACGGTGTTCTTCTGCGCCGCCAGCGGGAAGTCGCTGGAGCGGTCGGCGGCGAACGGGTTGCCACCCTTGTCGCGGCCCACCACCTGGCCCTTGATCGACCAGGCCGTGCCGGAGGTGCCGAACACCTTCTCGGCAAAGTCGAAGTACGGCTCCAGCTCTTCATAGCTGACGCCGAAGTCCTGGATGGTCATGCCTTCGGGAATGAACCGCTTGCCGTAGCGCTCCTCGTAATGGCTGCGCAGGCGCAGCTCCACCGGGTCAACGCGAAAATGCACGCCGGACCAGTGCAGCCCCGCTCCGCCCGTGCCGGTGCCAGGCAGGAAGGCGCCGAACTGGCGGTACGGCACGGCCACGTCGTTGACGCTGTGGCGCAGGGTCACGGTCTCGCGGGAGATGTCCATGAACAGCTTCTTGCGCGAGTTGTAGGTCAGCTCGTCCATGGTCTGCGGATAGACGCCGTCCGGGTAGGTGTCGCGGGCCGGGCCGCGCTCCAGGGCCAGCACCTGCAGGCCGGCCTCGGTCAGTTCCTTGGCCATGATCGCCCCGGCCCAGCCGAACCCGACGATGACCACATCAACTTTCTTCATCACTTGGCTCATGGCTCAACCTCGCTCGCCGCTGATGGACACTGACGGGAAGGGATAGCGCTCGTCGCGCTCCACCCAGTCCATGAAATCGGCGCGGGCGCCGGGGAATCCGACCAGCTTCCAGCCGGCCAGGCCCTGGTTGCCGCCGTGCAGGGGATCGCTGAAGAAGCCCTCGCGGGTGTTGAGCCAGAGCATGCCGAGGAAGGTGGTCGCCGGCACCGAGGCAAAGGCCGGCTTGCCGCCGTCCAGGGCCTCGAGCACCTGCTGCTGCTGTTCAAGGCCGAGCTGGGCGAACGCCTTGCCGAACTGTGCCTGGCACCAGGCGTCGGTTTCGGCGATGCCCAGCCGGTAGATCTCCTGGGGGCTGAGCTTGAGCTGGTAGCCCAGCTCGCTGGGCGCATCGGGGTGGAATGGCCCCTGCATGTACCACAGCCCGCCGCTGCCGTAGCGGGTGTTGAGCTGACGGTCGATGAACTCGGGTACGCCGGCATCGGCCGCACCGGGGCCGAGGGCGTCGGTGGGGATCAGCACGGCCACGGCGGCGCTGACGAAAGCCCACTCCTCCTGGGTGAAGAAGCTTGGCTGGTAGGCCCTTGCCGGGGCTGCTCGGGCCGGCTCGGCGGGTGCCGGGGTGGCGCTGTCGGCGAGCACTGCGCCGCCCAGTCCCGTGCTGGCGAGGGTCGCCACCGGGATCAGGGTCAGGGATTGGCGCAGGAACGCCCGGCGCGCCGGTTGCACGGAGGCGGGTTGGTCCTTGGACATGAGGATGTCTCTCTGTTGATCAGGTCATACGGAAATCGTCGCCCTTTTCACCGATGAAGATCCCGGGGCCACAGACCGAGACAGCGCTGTCTCGGTGGAGCGGCCTTGTTTTGCCGAAGGGTCGCGGCGCGACCCTGGGATATCGAAACGGGCAAGGGCTGTTGTTATGGCAAGCACGGGGCGAGCGCAGTGCTCGCCCCGCTCATGGGTTTCGCCGCGACCAGGCAAGCGGGTTGACCAGGTTCTGCGGTCGCTCGCCGGCCAGGGCCGCCAGCAGGTTGTCCACTGCGCAACGGGCCATGGCCTCGCGGGTTTCCTCGGTGGCCGAGCCGATGTGCGGCGTCACCACCAGGTTGTCCAGTTGCAGCAACGGCGAATCGGCGGGCAACGGCTCGCGCACGAACACGTCCAGGCCGGCGCCGCGAATGCGCCGCTCGGCCAGGGCCTGGAACAACGCAGCCTCGTCCAGCACCCGGCCACGGGAAATGTTCACCAGGATCGCCGACGGCTTCATCAGTGCCAGCTGTGGCGCGCCGATCAGGTTCTCGGTCGCGGCGGTCAACGGCAGGCACAGGCAGACGAAATCGGACTCGGCCAGCAAGGCCTCCAGGCTGCGATGCGCGGCAGCGAACCGCGCTTCC
Source organism: Pseudomonas sp. BW16M2 (assembly GCF_014268865.1). Taxonomy (NCBI): domain Bacteria; kingdom Pseudomonadati; phylum Pseudomonadota; class Gammaproteobacteria; order Pseudomonadales; family Pseudomonadaceae; genus Pseudomonas; species Pseudomonas sp. BW16M2. The sequence goes on from NZ_JABWRI010000002.1 coordinate 254,416, forward strand.
ACCTCAGGCCGCGGCTGGCGGGTGTGGTACAGCACGCGCATGCCGAAGCCTGCATGGGCACGGCGGGCCAGGGCTTCGCCGATGCGTCCCATGCCGATGATGCCCAGGGTCTTGCCCTGCACGTCGCAACCGAACTCCGCCGGCCCGATACCTGCCTGCCAGTGGCCGGCGCGGATCCAGCCGTCGAGCTCGACGACCCGCCGGGCACAGGCGAGGATCAGGGCAAAGCCGGTGTCGGCGGTGGTTTCGGTGAGCACATCAGGGGTGTTGGTCAGCAGCACGCCGCGCTGGTCGAAGGCGTCGATATCGTAGTTGTCGACGCCGACCGAGACGCTGGAGACCACTTCCAGCTGCGGCGCCAGATCGAGCAAGGGGGCGTCCAGGCGCAGGCTGGCGCCGAGCAGCCCGTGGGCGCCCGGCAGCGCCGCACGCAGCCGAGCGAGGCCGTCGGCACTAGGTGATTCGACCAAGGTCACCTCGGCGTGTGCCTGCAGGCGGGCCATGAGCGCGTCGGAGAGACGTTTGTAGAGGACGATGCGTTTCTTCATTGCACGGTACCTATCGGCTGGGCGCCAGGCTTTGCCGGCGAGTCTGTTGCAAGGGATTGAGAACGGCGGTCAGGGCCACGGCCAGCAGCAGCGCCACGCACATGAACAGGTAGGAGGCGCCGGGGCCGCCGGTGGCGCCATTGAGGTAACCCACCAGCCACGAGCCGGAAAACGAGCCCAGCGCGCCCATGCTGTTGATCAGCGCCATGGCGCCCCCGGCGACGTTGGCCGGCAGCAGCTCGGGGACGATGGCGAAGAACGGCCCGTACGGCGCGTACATGCAGGCCCCGGCGATCACCAGCAAGGCGTAGGACCACCAGAAATGCTCGGTGCCCAGGCTGTACGAGCCGTAGAACGCCAGGGCGGCGATCAGCAGCGGCGGCCAGACGAAACGCTTGCGCTTCTGCAGGCGGTCCGAGGCCCAGGACACGCCGAGCATGGCCACCACCGCCCCCAGGTACGGCACCGCCGACAGCCAGCCGGCGGTGACGATGTCCAGCGCCGCCGCCTGCTTGAGGATCGACGGCAGCCAGAGCACGAAGCCGTACACGCCGATGCTCCAGCAGAAGTACTGCAGCGACAGGATCAGCACCGTGGGCGAACGGAACGCCTCGCGGTAGTTCTTCACCGGCTTGATGCCCTGCTGCTCGGCGTCCAGCGCCTGGCGCAGCGCCTCCTTTTCGCGGGCGTCCAGCCACTTGGCCTGCTCCGGACGGTCATCCACCAGGCGCCACCAGATGAAGGCCCAGAGAATCGCCGGCGCGCCTTCGATGATGAACATCCAGCGCCAGTCGAACTGCTGCACCAGGTAGCCCGAAACCACCGACATCCACAGGATGGTCACCGGATTGCCGAGGATCAGGAAGGTGTTGGCCCGTGAGCGCTCGGCGCGGGTGAACCAGTGGCAGAGGTAGATGAGCATGGCCGGCATCACCGCCGCCTCCACCACGCCCAGCAGGAAGCGGATGACGATCAGCAGGTAGACGTCGTGCACCACGCCGGTCAGGGTCGCCAGGCCGCCCCAGAGGATCAGGCTGGCGAAGATCAGTTTCTTCACGCTGCGCTTCTGCGCGTAGAGGGCGCCTGGTACCTGGAAGAAGAAGTAGCCGAGAAAGAACAGCGCGCCGAGCAGCGATGACAGCGCCGGGGTGATCTTCAGGTCGTCGGCCATGCCCGAGGCCGCGGCGAAACCATAGTTGGCCCGGTCGAGGTAGGCCAGGCTGTAGGTGATGAAGACGATGGGCATGATGTACCACCAGCGTCTGGGAGCGAGTCGATCAAGCTGCATGGGGATTCTCCTGGTCTTGTTGTTCTTGTCACATCAGGTGCCGGACGCTCCGGCGATTCAGCGTGGTTGGATCGAAGCGTGTTCGTGCAGGTCCAGTTCGTGGCGTTGCGGCAAGCCTTCCATGTCGCCCCGGCTCTGTACCGCGCGACTGCCGCACCAGTTGCCCCGGGCCACGGCCCGGCGCAGCGGCAGGCCCTCGAGCAAGGCGCTGATCACGCCGACGGCGAAGGCATCGCCCGCGCCCACGGTGTCGACCACCCGGGCCACCGGAACACCCGGGACTACCCCGTGTTCACCCTTGGCATCGCGCCAGTAGGCGCCTTCGGCGCCAAGCTTGATGGCCACGTATTGCACACCCTGCTCCAGGTAGAACTCAGCGATGGCCTGCGGCGACTGGCGACCGCTCAGCAGGCGCCCCTCCTCAAGCCCGGGCAGGACCCAGTCGGCCTTGAACGCCAGGGCGTTGATCTCGCGCACCATGGTCGGGCGGTCCGGCCACAGCGAGGGGCGCAGGTTGGGGTCGAAGGAAATGCTGCGACCATGGGCGCGCATGTCGTCCAGCAACTGGTGGCAGAGCGCGCGGCAGCTGGCCGACAAGGCCGGCGGAATGCCGGTGGCGTGCAGGTGCCGGGCCTCCAGCAACGCGGGCTGCATCTGGGCAGGCGACAACCGGCTGGCCGCCGAGCCACGGCGGAAATACTCGACTTGCGGATCGCGGCCGTCATCGCAGCGCTCCTTGAGCTGGAACCCGGTGGGGTACTCGTCATCGATCTCGACGCTGGAACAGTCCAGCCCTTCCTGGCGCAGGGTGTCGAGCACGAAGGCGCCGAGCGAGTCGTTGCCGACCCGGCTCAGCCAGCGCACCGCCAGGCCCAGGCGCGCCAGGCCGATGGCCACGTTGCTGTCGGCACCGGCGATGCGCTTGCCGAAACCCTCGACCCGGGCCAGCTCGCCCGGCTGCGCGGCCACGAACATGGCCATGGTTTCACCGAAACACAGGACGTCGCGCTCAGCCATGGCACACCTGCCCTTCCAGCTGCGCCAGTTGCGCGACCTGCCGCGCGGTCAGCGCCAGCAGGTCGTCCCCGGCCAAGGGGTACTCGATGGCCCGCGGCAGGTCCGGGGCAAAATGCGTCATCAGTTCGCGCCACTGGGCCAGGTCGAGCGCCTGGGGCACGACGGCGACCATGCGTCCGTCGGCACGCCGCGCCACGGCCTTGCAGTGCACGTAGCGCACCCAGCGGCCCAGCAGTTGTGCCGCCAGCAGCGGCGACTCGTCATGCCAGTACCAGTTGCCGATATCGAAGGTCATGCCCGGTGCCACGCCCTGCTCCTGCGCCTCGCGGAAGAATCGTTCCAGGACCTGCAGCCGTCCGCCGTAAGGCGTCTGGTCGTTTTCCACATACAGCGCTGCCTTGTGCCCCAACAACGGCGCCAGGGCCTGCAAGTCACAGCCTGGCTGGTAATGCCCCAGCGACACCTTCAGCGCCACAGCGCCGATTTCACTTGCCAGTTGCAGGCGCTGGGCGATGGCCGGCTCCAGGCTGCCATCCTCGCGCCACAGCTCCAGTGGCGTGGAGTAAAGGCTCTGCAGGCCATGCTCGGCGGCCAGGTTGGCCAGCGTGGCGGCAGCGGGCGTGGCGTCGAACAGTTCCTCACGCCATTCCACCCGCCGCGCACCCGCGGCGGCCAGCAACGGCAGGTAGCTGGCCTGACCCAGGCGCCGCACGGCATCGGCACCGAAACTCGACAAGCTGATGGAGACAATGGGCGTTTGCATGTGTGTGGTCCTTGTTCTTGTAGATGAAACCGGTTTCATTTTTTGCCAGCAGCAACGGCGTCAAGGACGCCGTCATGCTTGTGATCGGGTGGAGCCTCGCGGAATCAGTTCGGCTTGCAAATCCAGGCGCCGCGCCGGCGAACCGCTGCCTTGCAGGCGCTCAAGCAGGCACTGGAACGCTGCGGCACCGATTTGCCCGGTGGGCTGGGCCAGGGCAGTGATGCCGCTGCCCACCAGCGGGTACCAGTCCAGCTCGTCGAGCGCCAGCAGGCCCACGTCCTGGAACAACGCCCCGCCACGGGCGTGCAGCACGCGGACCACCTCCAGGGTGGCAACGCCGTTGCAGGTGAACAAGGCCTGCGGGCCGTGCCCTGCCCCGGCGATGAAGCTGCCCAGTTGCTCCGGCAGGTCCGCGCCCACCTCCAGCACCTGCCCACGCAGGCCAGGGCGCCGGGCAATGGAGGCCAGGAAGGCGTCAACCCGCTCCTGGCGGGAGCTGGTGCCGTCGAGCGGCTCGGTCACGGCGAGGATGTCGCGATAACCGCAACGCTGCAGGTGATCGAGGGCCTGTTCGACGGCATCGGTGTTGTCCAGCCCCACCAGGTCGACCGCCAGGCCGGCCAGTTGCCGGTCGACCAGCACCATCGGCAGGTCGCGGGCCAGCCTGGCCAGCTCGTCGGCGCGGTGGCCGAGGGTGTTCACGATCAGGCCGTCGACGTTGTACGACTGCAGGGCTTGCAGATGGCTGCGTTCCTGGTCGTCGTCGTAGTCGGTGTTGCACACCACCAGGCTGTAGCCGTGCTGGCGGCAGGCAGTCTCGACGCCGTGCATCACCGCCACCGAGTAGGGGTTGCGGATATCCGCCAGGAGCATGCCGATCAACCCGGTGCGGCCGCGCTTGAGGGCGCTGGCCATGCGGTTGGGGCGGTAGCCGAGGCGTTCGACGACGGCCTCGATGCGTTGCGCGGTGGCTTCGGCGAGCAGTTGCCGGTCTTCGCCCATATAGCGCGAGACCGTGGCCTTGGACACGCCGGCGGCCTTGGCGACCTCGCTGATGGTGACCCGACCGCGGACGGATGTTGGCTCTTTGTTCACCCTGTTTCCTTCTTGTTTGCGCTTTTGCAGGGTTGATGAAAACGGTTTCAATGAAATCAGGGATGGGGGGTGGCGTCAAGTGACGGGCTTTCTGCCAAAGCGGGTGGATTCAGTGCCAATCGCTTGTCCTGGCGCTGTACATGGGGGGCTTCGGGGTTATGGTGGTTTTACGGAGTTCGTTCGCCCTGCCTTGGAGATGGCCATGACCACACTGTTCAGGATCAGTCTGATTTTGCTACTTGCCGGTATGGGGATGGGGGATATCTTGGTGGCCAGTGTGGGGTTGGTGGGGTTGTGTGGGGGGGCTGTGGTGCTCAGTGTTCGGCAGGATGATGGTGAGGTACGGGGGGGTGGGGAGTCGGAGTTTATTGCCTGAGGGTTCTGGTTGTGGCTCTGGTTCGTTGGTGATTGTTTTGGTTTTTGTATGCGCATTCGTAGAAGATATCGACACTTAGTCACCTTTCCGCCCTTACGGCGGGTTACTTTGGTCTTGGCCAAAGTAACCAAAGCCGCCCCGCTCCGTTCATCCGGCCCCTGCGCTTCGCTCCGGGGTTCCCTCGCTCCGTTCTTGCTCCCGGGAGGACCGCGCTGAACGCCCCATCCTGGGGCGCAGCGCTTGACGGCCATCCATGGCCGTCACCTCCCTCCGCAAGAACTCCGCTCGGCCTCCTGAAGTCGCAATTGGTGTTGCCTGAGCTATCGCGCGCTTAGAAGCAAGAACAAGAGCAAGAGCAAGAGCAAGAGATGCGAAGTTAGTTGTTTGACAGTTAGTTATGTATTGATTCTTCCGGCCCTTTCGCGGGGCAAGCCCGCTCCTACAGAGTTTATATAACGGCGACTATTGCATGGGAGCGGGCTTGCCCCGCGATGCGATCGAGAGATTAATTAAACTTTCAACTAGCGACAGCTGCGCCAGCCTAGGCGCCGCTCGTAACTTCGCGACTTCAGGAGGCCGAACGGAGGTCTTGCGGAGGGAGGTGACGGGCATGGATGCCCGTCAAGCGCTGGGGCCCAGGATGGGCCCTGCAGCGCGGTCCTCCCGGGAGCAAGACCGGAGTGAGGGAACCCGGAGCGAAGCGTAGGGCCGGATGAATGGAGCGCCACGGCTTTGGTTACTTTGGCCACGACCAAAGTAACCCGCCGTAAGGGCGGAAAGGTGAATAAGCGTCGACATCGCAAATGAATGCACATACAACTTTCAAAACCAGCTAACAATAAAAACAACAATAGCTTTAAAAGTTCTAGCCACTCAGACGCCATCGCAAGACAGAAGTACTAGATACACAAGAATAACGGGTAGAACCCAACGCCCCACCCATTCCTCATCACCCATCAACCTCAAGCCTTGCCAGCCAACCGCCCGACCAAACCATCGACAAACGCCACGGCATTGATAACCCCTTCATGCCCATCAGCGATCACCGTAGAACTGGCCAACCCGTTGACCGAAGCCTGCGCCAGCAACCCCGCCTCCCCCATCCGCACCCGCTCCAGGCTACGACTCTCGCTGGCCCACCAGCAATCCACCCGGACCGCCAGCGGCCGCAGGCAAAACGCCTGGCTCAGTTCGACGTTGCGATCAAGGACAGCGAAGCCATCGACGATCTCCCGCTGCAGATGCACATCCTCGTGAATGGCCCGCAGCCGCTCGGCACTGACGCCACCCGCAACGGCCACCTGCTCGATGACCCACTCGGTCCGGTCGACTTCGGCCGGCAGACGCCCGGCCTCGTCGATGAAGCCAACAATCCGGGCTTCACCCACACCCGGAGCGAAGGCCAGCAGCCCCCGCAGCAGGCTCTCGTCCGCCCGCGCCACCTGCACCACCTCGACGGGCTCGGCCTCAAGGCCTGACACATCCTTCGGCAGCAGGGTATCGACCAGGCCGACGAAGCCCACTTCCTGGCCTGCCTGCTCCAGGGCGTGAGCCACCTCCAGCGCCAGGGCGCCACCCAGGGACCAGCCCAGCAGATGATAAGGGCCGCTGGCCTGGGTACGACGAATCTGCTCGACGTAGTAGCCGACCATCGCCTCCCAGGACTCGTCCACCCAGCCCGGCTCGGCGTAGCACTTGTTGACCAGGCCATACACCGGACGCTCGTCGGCCAGACGGCTGGCCAGCGGGTAGTAGGCATAGGCACCGCCACCGCCCGGCGGCAGGCAGAACAGCGCCGGACGCTGGATTTGGCAACCATTGAGGTTGATCACCGACGATTTCAGGCGATCCTTGCCGCCACCGATGAAATTCGCCAGTTCCTCGAAGCTCGCCATCAGCATGAACTCATGCAGGCTGATGTTGGTGGCGAAGGCTTCGCGCACCCGGTTTACCAAGGTAATCACCAGTAGCGAGTGACCGCCCAGTTCGAAGAAGTTGTCGTGCAGACCGACCTGCTCGACTTTCAGCACTTCACTCCAGATCGCGGCCAGTTGTTGCTCCAGGTCCGTGCGTGGCGCCACGTAGCCTTGTTGCAGTTGGCTGGCATCGGGCTTCGGCAGGGCCTTGCGGTCCAGCTTGCCGTTAGCCGTCAGCGGCCATTGTTCCAGCACCAGGAAGTGGGTCGGGACCATGTAGTCTGGCAGGTTGGCTTTCAGGTGCTGTTTCAGCGTGTCGCGCAGAACTGCATGATCGGCGGATGGGTCTTGAGCGATCAGGTAAGCGGCCAGCTGCTTGCCCCCTGCCCCGTCGATATCCAGCACCAGCACTTCGCGCACCGACGCATGCTCTTGCAGACGTGCCTCGATCTCACCCAGTTCGATACGGAAGCCACGGATCTTCACCTGATGGTCGATCCGCCCTACGTACTCGATCACCTCCTGGCCGCGATAGCGCGCCAAATCGCCGGTCCGGTACAGGCGTCCGCCTTCGCTGGAAAACGGATCCGGCACGAAGCGTTCGGCGGTCAGCGAGGCACGGTTGTGATAGCCACGCGCCAAGCCGGCGTGGCCAACGTGCAGTTCACCCGTGCAGCCCTTGGCCACCGGATTGAAATCGGCATCCAGCACGTACATCGACAGGTCCGGGATCGCCGCACCGATCGGGCTGCCCGGCTGTTGCGTATCGGCAAAGCGGATCGGCCGGTAGGTCACGTGAACCGTGGTCTCGGTGATGCCGTACATGTTGATCAGGTTGTCGCAGTCCTCGCCGAAGCGCTCGAACCACGGTTGCAGTGCAGCAACGTCCAAGGCTTCGCCACCGAAGATCACGTAGCGCAGCGCCAGATCGGCAGTGCTGTCACAGGCCACCCGCATCAGCGGCTTGAATGCCGATGGGGTCTGGTTCAGTACGGTCACGCCCTGCTCCACCAGCAGTTGGTGGAAGTCTTCCGGCGAGCGCGTGGTTTCACGCGGCACGATCACCAGGCGACCGCCGTGCAGCAGCGCACCGAAGATCTCCCACACCGAGAAGTCGAACGCGTACGAGTGGAACAGCGTCCACACATCCTGCGGACCAAAGCCGAACCACGCATCGGTGGCCTTGAACAGGCGCAGCAGGTTGTGGTGCGGCAGCAGCGTACCTTTCGGCTTGCCGGTGGAGCCCGAGGTGTAGATCACGTAGGCCAGGTTGTTCGGCTGAGTAACATGCTCGGGGTTTTCCTCGCTGTAGCCGGCCAGGTCATCTTCCAGCTTCAGGCTGCGAACCTGCGCCGGTACAGGCAGATCGGCCAACAGATGACCTTGCGTCAGCAGCAAGGCGATGCCGCTGTCTTCCATCATGTAGCTCAGGCGATCCTGCGGGTATTCCGGATCCAGTGGCACATAGGCGCCCCCGGCCTTGAGAATCGCCAGCAGGCCAACGATCATCTCGAACCCGCGCTCCACCGCGATGCCCACCAGCACATCCGGCCCCACGCCCTGCTCACGCAGCTTGTGCGCCAGGCGGTTGGCGCGGCGATTGAGCTGGTCGTAGCTCAGCGCCTGCCCGGCGAAGGTCACGGCGATCGCCTCAGGCGTACGCGCCGCCTGCGCTTCGATCAGCTCATGGGCACAAGCTTCGCTCGGGAAACTGGCAATGTCCTGCTCCGCCGCCACGCTCAAGACCAAGTCACCCAGCGCCTGTTGCGGCGAGTCCGCCAATCCTTCCAGCAGCTCGACGAAGTGCGCCGCCAACTGTTCGACGGCCGATTCGGCATAACTGGCGCGATCAAACTTGAAGCTGGCAAGCAGCTTGTCACCCACCTGTGCCACCAGGGTCAGCGGATAGTTGGTCTGCTCCTGGCTGACCACTTCGCCAAACGCCAGCTCCTGGGGCGCACCGGCTTGAAGCGCCTCGGACACCGGATAGTTCTCGAACACCAGGATATTGTCGAACAGCGCCTCGCCGCTCCAGCCGGCCCAGCGCTGGATCTCGTACAGCGGCGTGTGCTCGTGCTCGCGCAAGGCCAGGTTCAGCGCCTGGACCTGCTGCACCCAGTCGCCCACGGTCTGTTCCGGACGCGGGCTGGCGATCACCGGCAGGGTGTTGATGAACAGCCCCAGTTGCTCCTCGACGCCCGGCAATTCGGCCGGGCGGCCAGCCACAGTGGCGCCGAAGGTCACGCTGGCCTGGCCGGTGTAGCGCTGCAACAGCAGCAGCCAGGCCGCCTGGACCAGGGTGTTGAGGGTGACCCGCTGTTCCCGGGCAAACTCGCCCAGGCGCTGGGTGCGTTGCGGGTCGAGCAGCACCGGGTATTCACCTTGTCCCTGCCCATCAGCTTCGGAGCGGAACGCCTGGGCCAGCCGGGTGGGTTCGTTCAAGCCGGCGGTGCGCTCGCGCCAGAAGCGCTCGCTGGCAGCCTGGTCCTGACGTTGCAGCCACTGGATATAGTCGCGGTAACGGCTGGTCTTGCCCGCCGGCACGACACCGGCGTAACGCTGCAGCACCTCGCCGAACAGCCGCGAGCTGCTCCAGCCATCCAGCAGGATATGGTGGTTGGTCAACACCAGTTGGTGGTGCTGCTCGCCGGTACGGATCACCGCCAGGCGCAGCAGCGGGCCGCAGGCAAGGTCGAAGCCGGCGCGCAGGTCGGCCTCGGCCCAGGTGAGCAACGCGCTCGGCAGGTTGGCCTGGTCGCGCCAGTCCAGCTCCACCAGCGGCAGGCGCGCCTCGCGCAGGACCACTTGCAGCGACTGGTCGTAGCCGCTGACAAAGCTGCTGCGTAGCACCTCGTGGCTGTCCAGGGTGGCCTGCCAGGCCGCGACGAAGCGTGGCACATCCAGGCCCTGCACCTCGACCCGCAGCTGGTTGATGTAGTTGCCCGCCGCCTGCTCGTAGAGGCTGTGGAACAGCATGCCCTGCTGCATCGGCGACAACGGGTAGATGTCCTCGATATCGCCCGCCGCCACCGGCAACGCCGCCAGCTGGCGCTGGTCAAGGCGGGCCAGCGGGAAGTCCGACGGCGTCACGCCCGCCACACCCGGGGTGGTGCAGTGGGCGATCAGCTGGCGCAGTTCCTCGGCGTACTCGTCGGCCAGGCGCTGGATCTGCCCACGCTCGAACACGGCGCTGCTGAAGCTCCAGTCCAGGGCCAGTTCACCGGCATAGACCTGGCCATCGATGCTCAGCAGGCTGCCCAGCGGCGCCTCCTGGCTCTGCCCCTGCCCCGCGCCTTCCGGTGCCGGGACGAACAGGCCCTGCTCGCTGTCGAAGCTGCCGTCGAACTGCCCCAGGTAGTTGAACACGATACTGCCCTGGGCCAGGGCGCCGAGGGCCTGGCGGGCCTGCTCGTCACCCAGGTAGCGCAGCACGCCGTAACCGATGCCCTTGGCCGGCACGGCGCGCAGCTGTTCCTTGACCGCCATGATCGACGCGCCCAGGTCGCTCGTCGGGGTCAATTTCAACGGATACAGGCTGCTGAACCAACCCACCGTGCGGGTGATGTCGAGGTCGTCGAACAGGTCTTCACGGCCATGGCCTTCCAGGCGGATCAGCGCATGCGCCTCGCCGGTCCAGCGGCGGATGACCCGGGCCAGCGCCGTCAGCAGCAGGTCGTTGACCTGGGTGCGGTAGGCGGCTGGCGCCTCCTGCAACAGTTGCCGGGTCAGCTCGGCGTCCAGCTGGGTGCGCACCGAGATCTCATGCTTGCGCTGCTGGCCGCCCTGGGGGTTCGCTCCGGGGAGGACGTCGCTGACACCCTGCAACTGCGCCTGCCAGTAGGCCAGCTCGGCCACCAGCGCGGGGCTGCGGGCATGCTCGCGCAGGTGCTCGGCCCAGGCCTTGAGCGAGCTGCTCTTGGCCGGCAGCACCGGCGTCTTGCCGGCCGCCAGGGCCTGGCAGGCCGCCTGCAGGTCTTCGAGCAGGACGCGCCAGGACACGCCGTCGACCACCAGGTGGTGGATCACCACCAGCAGGCGCTGCTGGCCTTCGGGCAGGTCGATCAGCACCACCCGCAGCAGCGGGCCATGCTTCAGGTCCAGGCTGCGCTGGGCTTCATCGGCCAGTTCCGGCAGGCGCGCGGCATCGTCCAGCTGATGCACCCACAGCAACTGCTGCGCATCGACCGGCGCGAACTGCCCCTGCCACTGCCCCTGCTCTTCGCTGAAACGCAGGCGCAGGGCGTCGTGCTGTGCCACCAGCAGCTTGAGCGCCGCCTGCAGCAACGCCACCGTCAACGGCTGGCGCGGGCTCAGCAGCACCGCCTGGTTCCAGTGGTGACGCTGGGGAATCGCGGTGTCGAAGAAACGCGCCTGGATCGGCAGCAACGGCAGACTGCCGCTGACCTGCTCGACCACCTCGGCTGCCGGTTTCTTCTCGATCAGCTTGGCCACCGCCGCCAGTTGGCCGATGGTCTGTTTCTCGAACAGTTGCTTGGGGCTCAGCTTGATGCCCTGGCGCTTGGCCCGGGCGATGATCTGCAGGCTGAGGATCGAATCGCCACCCAGCTCGAAGAAGTTGTCGGTGCTGCCCACTTGCTCGCGCTTGAGCACGTCGCACCAGATCGCGGCAAGTTTCTCCTCGATTTCGCCCACCGGCGCGGTGTAGCGCTGCCTGGCCACACCCGGCTTGGGCAGCGCCTTTTTGTCCAGCTTGCCGTTGGCGGTCAGCGGCAGGCGCTCGAGCAACAGCACCTGCGCCGGCACCAGGTACTCCGGCAGGCGCGCCTGCAAAGCCTGGCGCAGCGCCTCGGCCTGCAGTTCGACGCCCGCCGCCGGCACGGCCCAGGCCACCAGTTGCAGGCGCGTCGGATCGCTGTCCAGGGGCAGCGCCAGTACCACGGCCTCGCCGACGCCGGGCAGGCCTTGCAGCACCTGGCCGACCTCGCCCGGCTCGACCCGGTAGCCGCGGATCTTCACCTGGTCGTCGCCACGACCCAGGTATTCCAGTACGCCCTGATCGAGGCGTGCGCGGTCACCAGCACGGTACAGCCGCTCGCCGTCTTGGCCAAAGGGGTCGGGGACAAAACGCTCGGCGGTCAGGCCCGGCTGGCCGACATAGCCCTGGGCCAGGCCCTGGCCACCCAGGTACAGCTCGCCGGCCACCCGCTCGGGCAGCGGGTTGAGGTAGGCATCCAGCACCCGCGCCTGGCCGTTGTCCAGCGGTCGCCCCACCGGCACGCTGCGCCAGCCGGGCAGGCGCTCGCCGACTTCGTGGGTGAGGATGCCCACGGTGGTCTCGGTCGGGCCATAGTGGTTGATGATCCGGCAGCCGGGCTTCAGACGCCGGACCTGCTCGATCAGGGCCCAGGAGCTGGCCTCGCCGCCAAGGATCAGCAGTTGCTCGGGCAACACCCGCTCAGGCTGCGCGGCCTGCAGCAGGCCTTGCAGGTGGCTGGGCACGATCTTCAGCACATCGACCCGGTGCTCGGCCATGTAGCTGGCAAAGCCGTCCGGGTCGAAGCCCTGGTCATGGCCCAACAGATGCAGCAGCCGGCCCGAGGCCAGCGCGCCGAACAGCACGGTGTGGCCCAGGTCCGCGGCCACGGTGGAGACCATCGCCAGGCTGGCGCCGGGTTGCAGGTCGAGGCGTTGCAGCACGCCCTGCAGGTAGTTGGCCAGTGCACCGTGGCTGATCACCACGCCCTTGGGCTGCCCGGTGGAACCCGAGGTGTAGATGATGTAGGCCGCTTGCTGCGGTTCAATGTGTACCGCCGGCGGCTGGTCGCTGCAGTCAGCGTGCTGCGCCGCGTCAAAGGCCAGCGTCGGGCATGCGCCCAGCCCCGCCGCCTGGGCATCGCCCAAGGCATGCACCAGCAGCCGCGCGCCACTGGCCTGCAGCAGTTGCTGCAGGCGTTCGGCGGGCTGGCGGCTGTCCAGCGGCAAGTACACCGCGCCCAGCTTGAGCACGGCCAGCAGGCTGGTCACCCACTCGATGGAGCGCTCCTGGCACAGCGCCACGGTCATGCCTGGGGCGATACCCTGCGCCTTGAGGTAATTGGCGAAGCGGTTGGCCTGCTGCTCCAGCTCCGTGTAGCTGACCGTACGCTCACCCGCGCGCAGTGCCGGCTGCCCGGCACCGGCCTGCAGACCTTGGCGCCACAGGGCGAGGAAGTCCGGCTGCGACCAGTCCCGCAAGTTGGCCTCGACCTGCGCGGCCTGGGTATCGGGATGCTCGAACAGCGCCGCCTCAGGATGCTCAACGAGGGTACGCAGCACCGCCTGGAACGAAGCAGCGATGCGTTCGATGGTCGCGGCTTCGAACAGGTCGGTGCTGTAGGTGAAGTAGCCCTGCAGGCCGTCGGGGGTTTCGGAGAAGTCGAAGGCCAGGTCGAAGCGGGCATCGCGGCCTTCGACCGAAAAACCGCTGACGCTCAGGCCGCCCAGTGTTTGCCGGGCCTGGGCGGTGGCCTCGCTGTCGGCCAGGTTCTGGTTGATCTTCACCTGGAACAACGGGTTGTGTCCCAAATTACGCTCTGGCGCCAGGGCGTCCACCAGGTGCTCGAACGGCAGTTCCTGGTGCGACTGCGCACCACTGACAACCTGCTTCACCTGCTCCAGCAGGGCCGCGCCGCTCTGGCGCTCGTCCACCTGCACCCGCAGCACCTGGGTGTTGATGAAGAAGCCGATCAGGCCTTCGACTTCCTTGCGGTTGCGCCCGGCGTTGGGCGCGCCGATGCGGATGTCGGCCTGGCCGCTGTAGCGCGCCAGGGTCACGGCCAGGGCCGCGAGGGTCAGCATGAACACGGTCTGCCCCTGGCTGCGCGCCTGGGCCTTGAGCTTGGCCGACAGCGCCGCCGGCACATCGCTGCGCAGGGTCGCGCCGCGGTAGCTGGGCTGCGCCGGGCGCTCATGATCCAACGGCAGCTCCAGCACCGGGTGTTCGTCACCCAATTGCTGCTTCCAGTACTGCAGTTGGCGCTCGCCCTCGCCGGCCTCGAGCCAGGCGCGTTGCCAGATCGCATAGTCGGCGTATTGCACCTCGAGCGGCGGCAGGTCGGCAGCGCGCCCCTGGGACAGCGCTTCGTACAGGTGCACGAACTCCTGCACCATCAGCTCGCCCGACCAGCCGTCGGAGACGATATGGTGCATGCACACCGTCAGCACGTGTTCGGTAGGCGCCAGGCGCAGCAAGCGGACCCGCAGCAGCGGCCCTTCGAGCAGGTCGAAGGGGGCATCCAGTGCCTCGCGTACCGCGCCGCGCAGGCACTGTTCGAGATCCTCGCCCGGACCGGCCTGCACCTCACGCACTTCCAGGCTCACGCCCGACTGCTCAAGGACCTGCTGGTGGAACTCCCCGTCTTCGGAGACGAAACGCGTGCGCAGGCTTTCGTGACGCCGCACCAGCGCATCCAGGGCCTCGGCCAGGGCCTGCTGGTTCAGCGAGCCGCTCAGGCGCACCGCCATTGGCACGTTGTAGAAACTGCTCTGCGGCTCCAACTGCCAGAGGAACAGCATACGCTGCTGGGCGTAGGACAGCGGGATACGCGGGCTGTCGTGGCGGGTGACGGCGATCGGCAGCAGGCGGAAGCTCTGCCCGGTCTCGCGCATCTTGTCGAGGATCTGCCGACGCTGCTCCAGGGCAAGGCCGACAAAGCGCTTGGCGATACGTTCTGCTGTGCTCTTGTCCATCTCAGACGCCCGCCATTTCATTCATCATTCTTTCGATATCGGACAAGCCGTCGTCGCTCAACGACAGGCCGGTGGAGGCACAGGCCTGGGCAAAATCATTCAATTGCGGTTTCTCGAATAGCAGGCGCAGCGGGATGTCGATCCCCAGGCCCGAGTTGATCTTGGAAATCAGCTGGGCCGCCAGCAGCGAATGCCCGCCCAGCTCGAAGAAGTCATCCATCAGGCCCACCCGCTCGACCTCCAGCACCTCGGCCCAGAGCGTCGCCAGTTGCTGTTCCAGCTCGCTGACCGGGGCCACGTAGGCCGACTGCGCCTGGCGGGTATCGGGGGCCGGCAGCGCCTTGCGGTCGAGCTTGCCGTTGGGCAGCAGCGGCATGCGCTCGAGCAGCACCAGGTACATCGGCACCATGTAGTCCGGCAGGCTGGCGCCCAGGTGCGCCTTGAGTTCGGCGCGCAGGCCGCCGTCCTCCTCGGGCATCGCGTCGGGCACCAGGTAGGCGGCCAGCTGCTTGCCGCCCGGGCCGTCGATATCGACCACCAGCACTTCACGCACCGCCGGGTGCTCGCGCAGGCGCGCCTCGATCTCGCCCAGTTCGATGCGGAAGCCGCGGATCTTCACCTGGTGGTCGATGCGCCCGGCGTACTCGACCACACCCTGCTCGCGGTAGCGCGCCAGGTCGCCGGTGCGATACAGGCGAGCACCCGGCGTGGTGGCGAACGGATCGGGGATGAAGCGTTCGGCAGTCAGCCCCGGGCGGTTGTGATAACCGCGAGCGAGCAGCTCGCCACCCACCAGCAGTTCGCCGATGGCCCCCGGCAAGGCCAGGTCACCGTCGGCATCCACCAGGTGGATCGAGCGGCCGGCCAGGGCCTTGCCGATCGGGATCTGCACCGGCAGGGGCTGCTCGCCGGTGACATAGGCGCTGCAGTCATGGCTCATGACGCTGACGGTGGCCTCGGTCGGCCCGTAGGTGTTGAGCAGGCGCACATAGCCGAGCCCGGCCTGTTGCCAGGCCAGCACGGCGTCGGCGGCCATGGCCTCGCCCCCCATGTGGATCTGGCGCAGCACACCGTAGTCACGCGGGCCCTTGGCCGCGAAGTCCTTGGCCAGCAGGTGCCAGTAGGCAGTCGGCAGGTCGGCGAAGGTGATGCCTTGGGTCACCACTTCGCGGTAGAAGGTCTCGCTGTCCCACAGCGTCGGGCCGCGTACCACCACGCTGGCGCCGCAGATCAACGCCGGGTACAGCTGCTCGACGAAGGCGTCGAAGTTGAAGGTGGAGAACTGCAGCACCCGGTCGGCCGCCGACAGCCCGCAGAAGCCCTTGGCGACATGGGCGTGCCGGCTCAGGGCCGCGGCGCTGATGCCCACGCCCTTGGGACGGCCGGTGGAACCGGAGGTGTACATGATGTACGCCAGGTTGTCGGGGTCGCCCAGTTCAGGCAGCGCATGGCTCGGCCAGGCGTCGAGCGGTTCGCTGTCCAGGCACAGGCAGCGTACCTGCGGCGCCACTGCCAGGCCCTGCAGCTGTGCGCTGTGGCCGAGCAGCAGGACGATGCCGCTGTCCTCCATCATGTAGGCCAGGCGCTCGTGCGGGTAGTCGGGGTCCAGCGGCACATAGGCGCCGCCGGCCTTGAGCACCGCCAGCAGGCCGACCACCATGTCCAGGCTGCGCGGCAGGGCGATGCCGACGCGCACGTCCGGGCCGATGCCTTCCTCGCGCAGGCGGTGGGCCAGCTGGTTGGCGCGCTGGTCCAGGGCCTGGTAGGTGAGCTGCTGCCCTTCGCAGATCAGCGCCGTGGCCTGCGGCGTGCGCGCGGCCTGGTCGGCGATCAGCTGCTGCACGGTACGCTGGTCGGGGTAGACCGCCTCGTGTCGGCTCCACTGCTCAAGGATGGTCTGGCGCTGCGCTGCGTCCAGCAGCGGCAGCTCGACGATGCGCTGGGCCGGCTGGGTGCTGACCGCCTGCAGCAGGTTGAGCCAGTGCGCGGCCATGCGCTCGATGGTGGCGTGCTCGAACAGGTCGCTGACGTAGGTCAGGGTCGCACCCAGGCCATCCTCGCTTTCGAAGGTGTCCAGGGCCAGGTCCAGGTGTGCCGTGGGGTTGCCCCAGCTCAGGCCTTCGATGCTCAAGCCCGGCAACTCGCGTGCCTGATCCGAGCGCTGGGCCTGGTGGTTGAACATCACCTGGAACAGCGGGTTGTGGCTCAGGCTGCGCTCCGGCTGCAGCGCCTCGACCAGTTGCTCGAACGGCAGGTCCTGGTGGGCCTGGGCCTGCAGCGCGGTGTGCTTGACCTGCTGCAGCAGCTCGCTGAAGGTGGTGTGCAGCTCGAACTGCGCCTTGAGCACCTGGGTGTTGACGAAGAAGCCGATCAGCCCTTCGGTCTCGGCGCGGGTGCGGTTGGCGATCGGCACGCCGACGCGGATGTCGGCCTGCCCGGTCTGGCGGTGCAGCAGGCTCTGGAACGAAGCCAGCAGCAGCATGAACAGCGTCACCCCTTGCTGGCGCGCCTGGGCCTTCAGGGCCTGGACCAGCGGCGCCGGCACTTCGATGGCGAGGCTGCGTCCGGCGTGGCTCTGCACGGTGGGACGTGGGTGATCAGTGGGCAGTTGCAGCACATAGTGCTCGCCACCCAGCTGGGCCAGCCAGTAATCGAGCTGGCGCGTCTGCTCGCCGGCCGCCATCCACTGGCGCTGCCAGGCGGCATAGTCGGCGTACTGCACGGCCAGGGCCGGCAGCTCGGGTTGGCGGCCCTGGCTCAAGGCCAGGTAGGCGTTCACCACCTCATCGACCATGATCGGCATCGACCAGCCGTCGGCGACGATATGGTGCAGGGTCAGCACCAGCACATGGTCGTCTTCGGCCAGGCGCAGCAGGCGTACCCGCAGCAGCGGCCCCTGGGTCAGGTCGAACGGGCGCTGGATCTCCCGGGCCACCCGCTCGCGGACGGCCTCGGTGGAGGTGTCCTGCAGCGACTCCATGACCAGGGTGAAGGTCGCGGGCGCCTGGATGCGCTGTAGTGCCTCGCCCCCCTGTTGCTCGAAGGTCGTGCGCAGGCTCTCATGCCGCGTGACCAGCGCCTCGAAGGCCTGGCGCAGCGCCTCCAGGTTGATCCGGCCCTTCAGTTGGAGGGCTGCGGGGATATGGTAGGCGGCGCTTTCCGGCTCCAGCTGCCAGAGGAACCACTGGCGTTGCTGGGCGTAGGACAGCGGCAGCGGTTGGTTGCGATCCACGACAGTGAATGCCGGCGCCTGGCTGGCCGAGCCTTGGCCGGCGGCCTGGGCGAAGGCCAGCAGGTCGGCGGACTCGAACAGGCTGCGCAATGGGACTTCCAGCTCCAGGCGCTGGCGGATGCGCGAGGTCACTTGGGTGGCCAGCAGCGAGTGGCCGCCGAGTTCGAAGAAGTTGTCGTGCAGGCCGACCTGCTCGACCTTCAGCACTTCGCTCCAGATCGCCGCCAGTTGCTGCTCCAGCTCCGTACGTGGCGCCACGTAGCCTTGTTGCAGTTGGCTGGCATCCGGTTTCGGCAGGGCCTTGCGGTCCAGCTTGCCGTTGGCGGTCAGCGGCCACTGTTCCAGCACCAGGAAGTGCGTGGGGACCATGTAGTCCGGCAGGTTGGCTTTCAGATGTTGTTTCAGCGTGTCACGCAGCGTTGCGTGATCGGCGTTAGTGTCCTGTGCGATCAGGTAAGCGGCCAGTTGCTTGCCCCCTGCCCCGTCGATATCCAGCACCAGCACTTCGCGCACCGACGCATGCTCTTGCAGGCGTGCTTCGATTTCGCCCAGTTCGATACGGAAACCTCGGATCTTCACCTGATGGTCGATCCGGCCCACATATTCGATCACCTCCTGGCCGCGATAACGCGCCAGGTCGCCGGTGCGGTACAGGCGCCCGCCTTCGCTGGAGAACGGGTCCGGTACGAAACGTTCTGCAGTCAGCGAGGCACGGTTGTGGTAACCGCGTGCCAGGCCGGCGTGGCCGACGTGCAGTTCACCCGTGCAGCCCTTGGCCACCGGATTGAAATCGGCATCCAGCACGTACATCGACAGGTCCGGGATCGCCGCACCAATCGGGCTGCCCGACTGCTGCGTATCGGCAAAGCGGATCGGCCGGTAGGTCACGTGGACCGTGGTCTCGGTGATGCCGTACATGTTGATCAGGTTGTCGCAGTCTTCACCGAAGCGCTCGAACCAGGGTTGCAGCGCCGCCACATCCAGGGCTTCACCGCCGAAGATCACGTAACGCAGTGCCAGATCATCAGCACTGTCACAGGCCACTCGCATCAGCGGCTTGAACGCCGACGGGGTCTGGTTCAGTACAGTCACGCCCTGCTCCACCAGCAGCTGGTGGAAGTCTTCCGGCGAACGCGTGGTTTCACGCGGCACGATCACCAGGCGACCGCCGTGCAGCAGCGCACCAAAGATCTCCCAGACCGAGAAGTCGAACGCATAGGAGTGGAACAGCGTCCACACATCCTGTGGGCCGAAGCCGAACCAGGCATCGGTGGCCTTGAACAGGCGCAGCAGGTTGTGGTGCGGCAGCAGCGTGCCTTTTGGCTTGCCGGTAGAGCCCGAGGTGTAGATCACGTAGGCCAGGTTGTCCGGCTGGTTCAGGTGCTCGGGGTTTTCCTCGCTGTAACCAGCCAGATCGTCTTCCAGCTTCAGGCTGCGAACCTGCGCCGGTACGGGCAGATCGACCAGCAGATGGTCTTGCGTCAGCAGCAGTTGAATACCGCTGTCTTCCATCATGTAGCTCAGACGATCCTGCGGGTACTCCGGATCCAGCGGCACATAGGCGCCCCCGGCCTTGAGGATCGCCAGCAGCCCGACGATCATCTCGAACCCGCGCTCCACCGCGATACCCACCAACACATCCGGCCCCACGCCCTGCTCGCGCAGTTTGTGCGCCAGGCGGTTGGCGCGACGGTTGAGCTGGTCGTAGCTCAGCACCTGCCCGGCGAAGGTCACAGCGATTGCATTAGGCGTACTTGCCGCCTGCGCCTCGATCAGCACATGGGCGCACTCGGCACTTGGATAACGCTGCACATCCGCTTGCAGCTCGACCCGCTCGGCCGCATCGAGCAACGGCAACTGCGCCACGCGCTGGCCGCTGTCCTGGCAGATGCCCTGCAGCAGATTGCGCCAGTATCCGCCCAGACGCTCGGCCGTGGCCGGGTCGAACAGCGCGGTGGCATAGGTCAGGATGGCGCTCAGCCCGGCGCCGTGCTCGACCGTGTTGAGCACCAGGTCGAACTGGGTCGTGCGGTCTTCCCAGTCCAGCCCCTCGATCCGCAGCCCGGCCAGTTCCTGGACCATGCCGGGATTTTCCGCCTTGTGGTTGAACAACACCTGGAACAGCGGGCTGTGGCTCATGCTGCGCTCGGGTTGCAGCGCCTCGACCAGTTGCTCGAACGGCAGGTCCTGGTGCGCCTGGGCCTGCACGGCGGTCTGGCGGACCTGTTGCAGCAGCTCGGCGAAAGTGGTGCGCAGGTCGAAGCGGGCGTCGAGCACCTGGGTGTTGACGAAGAAGCCGATCAGGTCCTCGGTCTCGGCCCGGGTGCGGTTGGCGACCGGCACGCCGACGCGCACCTGCGCTTGACCGCTGAGGCGGTGCAGCAGCGTCTGGAACGAGGCCAGCAGCAGCATGAACAGGGTCACGCCCTGTTGCCGCGCGGTCGCCTTGAGGGCCTCGACCAGCTCGTGCTCCAGGCGGATGTCCAGGCGTGCGCCGGCGTGGCTCTGCTGCAAGGGCCGCGGACGGTCGGTCGGCAGCTCCAGCAGCGGTTGCTCGTCACCCAGACGCCGGCGCCAGTAGTCGAGCTGGCGAGCCTGCTCGCCGGCCTCCATCCACTGGCGCTGCCAGGCCGCATAGTCGGCGTACTGGAACGCCAGGGCCGGCAGTTGCGGGGCGATGCCCTGGCAATGAGCGGCATACAGGCGCACCACTTCATCGACCATGACCGGCATCGACCAGCCATCGGCGACGATATGGTGCAGGGTCAGCACCAGCACATGCTCGTCGGCGGCCAGGCGCAGCAGGCGGGCGCGCAGCAGCGGGCCGTGCTCCAGGTCGAATGGCTGGGCGGTTTCCTCGACAATACGTGCCTGCAGGGCTTCGGCATTGACCGTTTCGACGGCCAGGTCGAAGTCGCTGGCCGGGTGGATGCGCTGCCAGGCTTGATCGCCTTCCTGATGGAAGGTGGTGCGCAGGGTTTCATGACGGGCAATCAGCGCGGCGAAGCTGCTGCGCAGAGCCTCGATGTTCAGCTCGCCCTTCAGGCGCAGTGCGGAAGGGATGTTGTAGGCGGCGCTTTCAGGCTCCAGCTGCCAGAGGAACCACTGGCGTTGTTGGGCGTAGGACAGTGGCAACGGTTGGCTGCGGTCCACGACAGTAAACGCCGGCGCCTGGCTGGCCGAACCCTGGCCGGCGGTCTGGGCAAAGGCCTGCAGGTCGGCGGACTCGAACAGGCTGCGCAGCGGGACTTCCAGCTCCAAGCGCTGGCGGATGCGCGAGGTCACCTGGGTGGCCAGCAGCGAATGACCGCCGAGTTCGAAGAAGTTATCGTGCAGGCCGACCTGCTCGACCTTCAGCACTTCGCTCCAGATCGCGGCCAGCTGTTGCTCCAGCGGCGTACGCGGGGCCACATAGCCTTGTTGCAGCTGGCTGGCGTCCGGTTTCGGCAAGGCCTTGCGGTCCAGCTTGCCGTTGGCGGTCAGCGGCCACTGCTCCAGCACCAGGAAGTGGGTCGGGACCATGTAGTCCGGCAAGTTGACTTTCAGGTGCTGCTTCAGCGTGTCACGCAGTGCGGCGTGCTCGGCGGATGGATCCTGGGCGATCAGATAGGCCGCCAGTTGCTTGCCTCCTGCCCCATCAATGTCCAGCACCAGCACTTCGCGCACCGACGCATGTTCTTGCAGGCGTGCCTCGATCTCACCCAGTTCGATACGGAAGCCGCGAATCTTCACCTGATGGTCGATTCGCCCCACATATTCGATCACCTCCTGGCCGCGATAACGGGCCAGGTCACCGGTGCGGTACAGGCGCCCGCCTTCGCTGGAGAACGGATCCGGCACGAAGCGTTCGGCAGTCAGCGAGGCTCGGTTGTGATAACCCCGTGCCAGACCGGCATGGCCGACATGCAGCTCACCTGTGCAGCCCTTAGCCACCGGATTGAAATCGGCATCCAGCACGTACATCGACAGGTCCGGGATCGCCGCACCGATCGGGCTGCCCGGCTGCTGCGTATCGGCAAAGCGGATCGGCCGGTAGGTCACATGGACCGTGGTCTCGGTGATGCCGTACATGTTGATCAGGTTGTCGCAGTCCTCGCCGAAACGCTCGAACCACGGTTGCAGCGCGGCCACATCCAACGCTTCGCCGCCGAAGATCACGTAGCGCAGTGCCAGATCATCAGCGCTGTCACAGGCCACCCGCATCAGCGGTTTGAACGCCGACGGGGTCTGGTTGAGCACGGTCACGCCCTGCTCCACCAGCAGCTGGTGGAAGTCTTCCGGCGAACGGGTCACCTCACGCGGAACGATCACCAGACGACCACCGTGCAGCAGCGCACCGAAGATCTCCCACACCGAGAAGTCGAACGCGTACGAGTGGAACAGCGTCCACACATCCTGCGGACCGAAGCCGAACCAGGCATCGGTGGCCTTGAACAGGCGCAGCAGGTTGTGGTGCGGCAGCAGCGTACCTTTCGGCTTGCCGGTTGAACCCGAGGTGTAGATCACATAGGCCAGGTTGTCCGGCTGAGTCAGGTGCGCGGGGTTTTCATCGCTGTAGCCGGCCAGGTCGTCTTCCAGCTTCAGGCTGCGAACCTGCGCCGGTACGGGCAGATCGGCCAGCAGGTGGCCTTGCGTCAGCAGCAGTTGAATGCCGCTGTCTTCCATCATGTAGCTCAGGCGATCCTGCGGATACTCCGGATCCAGCGGCACGTAAGCGCCACCGGCCTTGAGGATCGCCAGCAGCCCGACGATCATCTCGAACCCACGCTCCACGGCGATGCCCACCAGCACATCCGGGCCCACGCCCTGCTCGCGCAACTTGTGCGCCAGGCGGTTGGCGCGGCGGTTGAGCTGGTCGTAGCTCAGCGCCTGCCCGGCGAAGGTCACGGCAATCGCCTCAGGCGTACGCGCCGCCTGCGCTTCGATCAGTTCCTGGGCACAAGCCGTGCTTGGATAGCGCTGCACGTCGGCTTTCCACTCGCCCTGCTCGGCCACATCGAGCAACGGCAACTGCGCCACACGCTGCGCGTGATCCTGGCAGATGCCCTGCAGCAGGTTGCGCCAATGCCGGCCGATGCGCTCGACCGTGGCCGGGTCGAACAGCGAGGTGGCGTAGGTCAGTGCCGCGATCAGCCCACCGTCATGCTCGGCGGTATTGAGGATCAGGTCGAACTGGGTGGTCTGCCCTTCCCAGCTCAAACCCTCGACCTGCAACTCGCCCAGCTGACGAGCCATGCCCGGGCTTTCGGCCTGGTGGTTGAACAGCACCTGGAACAGCGGGTTGTGGCTCATGCTGCGCTCGGGCTGCAGCGCCTCGACCAGCTGTTCGAACGGCAGGTCCTGGTGCGCCTGGGCCTGCAGCGCGGCCTCGCGGACCTGCTGCAGCAACGCGGTGAAGGTGGTCTGTGGCGCGAACTCGGCCTTGAGTACCTGGGTGTTGACGAAGAAACCGATCAGCCCCTGGGTTTCGGCGCGGGCACGGTTGGCCACCGGCACGCCGACACGGATATCGGCCTGACCGCTGTAGCGGTGCAACAGCGTCTGGAACGACGCCAGCAACAGCATGAACAGGGTCACCCCCTGCTGGCGCGCCAAAGCCTTGAGCGCCTGGGCCAGGGAGGCATCGATATCGATGGCCAGGCGCGCGCCGTGGAAGTTCTGCACCGACGGCCGCGGACGGTCGACGGGCAGCTCCAGCAGCGGTTGCTCGCCGGCCAGTTGCTGGCGCCAGTAGCCGAGCTGGCGTTCCTGCTCGCCTGCTTCCATCCAGTCACGCTGCCACAGCGCGTAGTCGGCGTACTGGATCGGCAGCTCGGCCAAGGTGACCGGCAAGCCCTGGCGCAAGCCTTGGTAAAGACGGATCAGCTCGTCCACCAGGATCGGCGTGGACCAGCCATCGGAGACGATATGGTGCACGGTGAGGATCAGCACATGCTCTTCAGGCCCCAGCACCAGCAACCTGACCCGCAGCAGCGGGCCCTGTTGCAGGTCGAAGGGTTGCTGCACCTCGGCTTCCACCCGCGCGCGGATGGCCGCTTCCAGGTTCGCAGGATCGGCAACCGCAAGCGGCTCCACCGCCAATGCCAATGGCATCGACGGATGGACGATCTGCACCGCGCCGTCACCCTCCTGGCGGAAGGTGGTGCGCAGGGTCTCGTGGCGCGCCACCAGGCTGTCGAAGCTGAGCTGCAACGCTTCGATATCCAGCGCGCCCTTGAGCCGCAGCGCCGCCGGGATGTTGTAGGCGGCGCTGTGCGGATCGAGCTGCCAGAGGAACCACTGGCGCTGCTGTGCGTATGAAAGCGCTGCCCCGTCCGCAGATTCCCTTCTGAAGATCGGGGTGACCCCGTAGAGGTTGACACCCTGGCGCTTGAGCAAGGCTGCCAATGCCTTGCGCTCCCTGGTGGACAGCGACTTTACGGAGTCGAGCAGCTCTTGCACTTTGAATGTCTCCCGCTAAGCGATCAGATTATCTATTTCCTGTGCAGTAAGACGTTTCAAGGCCTCCAGGGATTTAGTCAGTTCGTCATGGGCGTTGGCGACCTGCCCCGACTTGCGCTCGACCACCTGGCTGAAATCGGCCAGGGTGGCCTGCTCGAACAGCTCGTTCAGGCTCAGGTCGACGCCCAGTTGCTCGCGCACCCGGCCGATCACCTGGACGATCAGCAGCGAGTGCCCGCCGAGGTCGAAGAAGTTGTCCTGCAGGCCCACCCGCTCGACGTGCAGCACCTCGGCCCAGATCGCCGCCAGCTTGCGCTCCAGCTCCGTGACCGGCGCCACATGGGCTGGCTGCAGCTGGCTGGCGTCCGGCAGCGGCAGGGCCTTGCGGTCCAGCTTGCCGTTGGGGGTCTGGGGCATGCGCGCCAGGCCCACCAGGTGGCTCGGCACCATGTAGTCCGGCAGCCCGGCCTTCAGGTGCGCGCGCAGCTCGCCGCGCAGCGCTTCCACGCCTTGCTGCGCGTCGTGCAGCACCAGGTAGGCGGCCAGCTGCTTGCCGGCCGGGCCGTCGATATCGATCACCGCGGCCTCGCGGATCGCCGGGTGCAGCAGCAGGCGCTCCTCGATTTCGCCCAGCTCGATACGGAAGCCTCGGATCTTCACCTGATGGTCCAGGCGCCCGACATACTCGATCACGCCGTCGTCGCGGTAGCGGGCCAGGTCGCCGGTGCGGTACAGGCGCGCGCCCGGCTCGCTGGCGAACGGATCCGGCACGAAACGCTCGGCGGTCAGGCCCGGACGCTTGTGGTAGCCGCGCGCAAGGCCATCGCCGCCGATCAGCAACTCGCCGCGCGCACCCTGCGGCAACAGGTCAAGCTCGGCGCCGAGCACATGCAGGCGGGTGTTGGCCAACGGACGGCCCAGCCACACGTCATCGCTGGCGGTCAGGTAGTGGCAGGCCGACCAGATGGTGGTCTCGGTCGGGCCGTAGACGTTCCACACATGCCCGGCCTGGGCGATCAGGCGCTGGGCCAGCTCGGCGCTCAGCGCCTCGCCGCCGCACAGCACCTTCTTGCCGGCGAAGGCCCCGGGCGCCGCGGCATCCAGCAGCATGCGCCAGGTCGATGGCGTGGCCTGGACGACGCTGACTGCCTGGGCCTGGATCACCGCCAGCAAGGCCTGCGGGTCCTTGTTCACCTGCTCGCCCAGCAGCACCACGCTGGCGCCGCGCAGCAACGGCAGGTACAGCTCAAGGCCGGCGATGTCGAACGACAGCGAGGTCAGCGACAGCACCTTGTCCGAAGCATCGATGCCCGGCTGGCGGGCCATGCTGCTGAGGAAGTTGACCAGCGCGTCGTGGCGGATGGTCACGCCCTTGGGCTTGCCGGTGGAGCCGGAGGTGTAGATCACGTAGGCGAGGTTTTCCGGCAGTGCCTGCTGGCGCGGATTGTCCTCGCCGTGCTCGGCCGGCAGCGCCTGGTCCAGGCACAGACTGTGCACCTGCGGCGGAATCGGCAGGCGCTGCAGCAGGCCGGACTGGGTCAGCAGCAGCGCGATGCCGCTGTCCTCCATCATGTAGGCCAGGCGGTCCTCGGGGAACTGCGGGTCCAGCGGCACGTAGGCGCCACCGGCCTTGAGCACCGCCAGCAGGCCGACCAGCATGTCCAGGCTGCGCTCCACGGCGATCCCCACCAGCACATCGGGGCCGACGCCCAGGCTGCGCAAGTGATGGGCCAGGGCATTGGCGCGACGGTTCAGTTGCTCGTAGCTCAGCGACTGCTCGCCCAGCACCGCGGCGATGGCCTGCGGCGTGCGCGCGGCCTGCGCCTCGATCAACTGCTGGACGGTCTGCCCACGTGGATAGTCGGCGGCGCTGTCATTCCAGGCGTGCAGGGTGCGCTCGCGCTCCTCGCGGCTCAGCAGCGGCAAGTCGGCAACCCGCTGAGCCGCGTCCTGGCAGATGCCCTGCAACAGGTTGCGCCAGTGCTCGGCCATGCGTGCCACGCTGGCGGCCTCGAACAGGCTGGTGGCGTAGGTCAGGGTCGCGCTCAGGCCACCTTCGTGCTCGGCGGTGTCCAGGGTCAGGTCGAACTGCGCGGTCTGCTTGTCCGAGACCAGCCCCTGCAGGCTGAGGCCCGCCAGCTCGCGGGACTCGCCCAGCACCTGGGTCTGGTGGTTGAACATCACCTGGAACAGCGGGCTGTGGCTCAGGCTGCGCTCCGGCTGCAGGGCCTCGACCAGTTGCTCGAAGGGCAGCTCCTGGTGCGCCTGGGCACCCAGGGCGGTGTGCTTGACCTGTTGCAGCAGTTCGTCGAAGCGCAGTTGCGGCTGGAAGCGGGCATCCAGTACCTGGGTGTTGACGAAGAAGCCGATCAGCCCTTCGGTCTCGGCCCGGGTGCGGTTGGCCACCGGCACGCCGACGCGGATGTCGGCCTGACCGGAGTGGCGATGCAGCAAGGCCTGGAACGACGCCAGCAGGAGCATGAACAGGGTCACGTCCTGTTGCCCGGCCAGTGCCTTGAGCTGGGCGACCAGGCCCGGCTCAAGGCTCACCTGCAGGCGAGCACCGTCGTATTGCTGCACGGCCGGGCGCGGGTGGTCGGTGGCCAGTTCGAGGATCGGCTGAGTGCTGCCCAGGCGCGCTTGCCAATAGTCCAGCTGGCGCTGTTGCTCGCCGGCCTCCATCCACTGGCGCTGCCAGGCGGCATAGTCGGCGTACTGGAACGCCAAGGGCGGTAGCTGCGGGGCCTTACCCTGCAGATGGCTTTCATAGCCGCGGACCAGTTCGTCGACCATGATCGGCATCGACCAGCCGTCGGCGACGATATGGTGCAGGGTCAGCACCAGCACATGGTCGTCGGCGGCCAGGCGCAGCAGGCGGGCGCGCAGCAGCGGGCCGTGCTCGAGGTTGAACGGCTCGCGCACCTGGGCCTCGACCCAGGCCTGCAGCGCCGTTTCATCCAGGGCAGCCGACGCGACCTGCAGCGGTACATCGAGCGTCGGGTGAACCACCTGTTCGGCACTGTCGCCCTGCTGCCTGAAGGTGGTGCGCAGGGTTTCGTGACGGGCGATCAGCGCGGCGAAGCTGCTGCGCAGTGCCTCGATATTCAAGTCGCCCTTCAGACGCAGGGCCGATGGGATGTTGTAGGCGGCGCTTTCAGGCTCCAACTGCCAGAGGAACCACTGGCGTTGCTGGGCGTAGGACAGCGGCAGCGGTTGGCTGCGGTCCACGACAGTGAACGCTGGCGCCTGGCTGGCCGAACCCTGGCCGGCAGCCTGGGCGAAGGTCTGCAGGTCGGCGGACTCGAACAGGCTGCGCAGTGGGACTTCCAGCTCCAGGCGCTGGCGGATGCGCGAGGTCACCTGGGTGGCCAGCAGCGAATGACCGCCGAGTTCGAAGAAGTTGTCGTGCAGGCCAACCTGCTCGACTTTCAGCACTTCGCTCCAGATCGCGGCCAGCTGTTGTTCCAGCGCCGTACGCGGGGCCACGTAGCCCTGTTGCAGCTGACTGGCGTCCGGTTTCGGCAAGGCCTTGCGGTCCAGCTTGCCGTTGGCGGTCAGCGGCCACTGCTCCAGCACCAGGAAGTGGGTGGGGACCATGTAGTCCGGCAGGTTGGCTTTCAGGTGCTGCTTCAAGCTGTCGCGCAGAGTGGCGTGATCGGCGTTGGCGTCCTGGGCGATCAGATAAGCGGCCAGTTGCTTGCCCCCTGCCCCGTCGATATCCAGCACCAGCACTTCGCGCACCGACGCATGTTCTTGCAGGCGTGCCTCGATCTCGCCCAGTTCGATACGGAAGCCACGGATCTTCACCTGGTGGTCGATCCGGCCCACGTATTCGATCATGTCCTGACCGCGATAACGCGCCAGGTCGCCGGTGCGGTACAGGCGCCCGCCTTCGCTGGAGAACGGATCCGGCACGAAACGTTCGGCAGTCAGCGAGGCACGGTTGTGGTAACCGCGTGCCAGGCCGGCGTGGCCGACGTGCAGTTCACCTGTGCAGCCCTTGGCCACCGGATTGAAGTCGGCATCCAGCACGTACATCGACAGGTCCGGGATCGCCGCACCGATCGGGCTACCCGGCTGTTGCGTATCGGCGAAGCGGATCGGCCGGTAGGTCACGTGGACCGTGGTCTCGGTGATGCCGTACATGTTGATCAGGTTGTCGCAGTCTTCACCGAAGCGCTCGAACCAGGGTTGCAGCGCCGCCACATCCAGGGCTTCACCGCCGAAGATCACGTAACGCAGTGCCAGATCATCAGCACTGTCACAGGCCACTCGCATCAGCGGCTTGAACGCCGACGGGGTCTGGTTCAGTACAGTCACGCCCTGCTCCACCAGCAGCTGGTGGAAGTCTTCCGGCGAACGCGTGGTTTCACGCGGCACGATCACCAGGCGACCGCCGTGCAGCAGCGCACCAAAGATCTCCCAGACCGAGAAGTCAAACGCGTACGAGTGGAACAGCGTCCACACATCCTGCGGACCGAAGCCGAACCACGCATCGGTGGCCTTGAACAGGCGCAGCAGGTTGTGGTGCGGCAGCAGCGTACCTTTCGGCTTGCCGGTAGAGCCTGAGGTGTAGATCACGTAGGCCAGGTTGTTCGGCTGAGTCAGGTGCGCAGGATTTTCGTCGCTGTAGCCGGCCAGATCGTCTTCCAGCTTCAGGCTACGAACCTGCGCCGGCACGGGCAGATCGGCCAGCAGATGACCTTGCGTCAGCAGCAGTTGAATGCCGCTGTCTTCCATCATATAGCTCAGGCGGTCCTGCGGATATTCCGGATCCAGTGGCACATAGGCGCCCCCGGCCTTGAGGATCGCCAGCAGGCCAACGATCATCTCGAACCCACGCTCCACGGCGATGCCCACCAGCACATCCGGCCCCACGCCCTGCTCGCGCAGTTTGTGAGCCAGGCGGTTAGCGCGGCGGTTGAGCTGGTCGTAGCTCAGCGACTGCCCGGCGAAGGTCACGGCAATTGCCTCAGGCGTACTTGCCGCCTGCGCCTCGATCAGCTCATGAGTGCAAGCCGTGCTCGGATAGCTGGCCACCACCTGCAGGTCTTCCACCGGCAGGCTAAGTGCACCCAGGGCACACTCACCGTCAACAGCCAACTGCGCAAGCAGGTGCTGGAAGTGCCCCGCCAACTGGTCGATGGCCTGCTCACTGAAGCACTGGCGATCGAAACTGAAGCTCGCCTCCAGGCGCTCACCCACTTGCACCACCAGGGTCAGCGGGTAGTTGGTCTGCTCCTGGTTGAGCACCTCGCCGAACTGCAGCCCCTGCGGTGCGCCCTGTTGCAGCGCCTCGGCGACCGGGTAGTTCTCGAACACCAGAATGTTGTCGAACAGCGCCTCGCCGCTCCAGCCGGCCCAGCGCTGGATCTCGTACAGCGGCGTGTGCTCGTGTTCGCGCAAGGCCAGGTTCAGCGCCTGGACCTGCTGCACCCAGTCGCCCACGGTCTGTTCCGGGCGCGGACTGGCGATCACCGGCAAGGTGTTGATGAACAGCCCCAGTTGCTCCTCGACACCCGGTAACTCGGCCGGGCGTCCGGCCACGGTGGCACCGAAGGTCACGCTGGCCTGGCCGGTGTAGCGCTGCAACAGCAGCAGCCAGGCGGCCTGGACCAGGGTGTTGAGGGTGACCCGCTGGTCCCGGGCGAAGTCCGCCAGCTGCCGGGTCTGCTGCGCCTCGAAACGCAGCGCCAGGGCGCCATGGCCCTGCCCCTGGACCGAGGATTTGAATGCCTGGACCAGCCGGGTCGGCTCTTGCAGCTCGGCCACCTGCCCGCGCCAGAAGGTTTCGCTGGCCTGCTGGTCCTGGCCTTGCAGCCACTGGATATAGTCGCGGTAACGGCTGGTCTTACCGCTCGGCGTCACGCCGCTGTAGCGCTGCAGCACCTCGCCCAGCAGGCGCGAGCTGCTCCAGCCGTCCATCAGGATGTGATGGCTGGTGTAGATCAGGTGATGGCTGTCATCGCCCGTGCGGATCAGCGTCAGGCGCAGCAGCGGACCGCTGGCCAGGTCGAAACCGGCCTGGCGTTCGGCCTGGGCCACGGCATCCGCATCCTGGGGCTGATCGAGCTCGACGAACGGCACCTGTACCTGACGGCGCACCACCTGTACCGGTGCCGGCAGATCCTGCGGGAAGCAGCTGCGCAGCACTTCGTGGTTGTCCACCACCGCCTGCCAGGCTGCACGGAAACGCGCCATGTCCAGCCCGCGCACATCCACGCGCAGCTGGTTGATGTAGTTGCCCGCCGCCTGCTCGTAGAGGCTGTGGAACAGCATGCCCTGCTGCATCGGCGACAGCGGGTAGAGATCTTCGATCTCCCCGGCTGCCAGCGGCAGGCCATCCAGTTGCGCCTGGGTCAGCTCGGCCAGCGGGAAGTCCGATGGCGTGACGCCCTGATGCGGCGCCTGGGCGCAGTGCTCGACCAGCTCGGCCAGCACCTGCTCGTAGCGACGCGCCAAGGCTTCGATGGTTTCGCGGCGGAACACCTCGCGGCTGAAGCTCCAGTCCAGTTCCAGCTCGCCCTGGTAGACCTGCCCGGTGATGCCGAGCCAGTTGCCCAGCGGGCTGTCCAGGTCCTGGGTGGCGCCGCTGCCCTCGCTGGCCGGGGTGAACAGGGCACCCTCGGCCTCGGCGAAGCTGCCGTCGAACTGCCCCAGGTAGTTGAAGGTCACCCGCGGCTGCGGCAATGCCGCCAGGCGCTCGCGCAGGTCGGGCTCGCCGAGATAGCGCAGCACGCCGTAGCCGATGCCTTTGTTCGGCACCGCCCGCAACTGCTCCTTGACTGCGCACAGCCCCGCGCCCAGCCCATGGGCCGGCGTCAGTCGCACTGGGAACAGGCTGCTGAACCAACCCAGGGTGCGGCTGAGGTCCAGTTCCGGGAACAGGTCCTCGCGGCCATGGCCTTCGAGCTGGATCAGCACCGATTCCTCTTCAGTCCAGTCGCACAGCACCCGCGCCAGGGCCGCCAGCAGCAGGTCGTTGACCTGGGTGCGGTAGGCGGCAGGCGCCACCTGCAGCAGCTTGCGGGTCAGCGCGGCGTCCAGGCGCGACGAGGCATGGGCGACGTGACGGTTGGTCTGGGCGCCCGCCGGATTGTCCCGTGGCAATTCATCGCCAGCAGCTGCGAGGCCGTCCAGCCAGTAGTCGGCCTCAGACAGCAGTTCGGGGCTGCGGGCATAGGCGCCAAGGCGCTCGGCCCAGGCCTTGAGCGAACTGCTCTTGGCCGCCAGCGTCAGCGGTTTGCCCGCGGCCAGGACGGTGTAGGCCAGTTGCAGATCTTCCAGCAGCACCCGCCAGGACACACCGTCGACCACCAGGTGGTGGATCACCAGCAGCAAACGCTGCTGGCCTTCGGGCAGGTCGACCAGCAACGCCCGCAGCAGCGGCCCCTTGGCCAGGTCGAGGCTGCGCTGGGCCTGCTCGGCCAGGGCCGGCAGCTCAGCCACGTCGCTCAACGCGCGAACCCAAAGCATCTCCTCGGCCTTGCCGGCCTGGAACTCGGCCTGCCAGGTATCGCGCTGGGTGAAGCGCAGGCGCAGGGCGTCGTGCTGGTCGACCAAAGCCTGCAGCGCGCCCGTCAGGCAGTCGGCGCGCAACGCCTGGGTCGGCTTGAGCAGCAGCGCCTGGTTCCAGTGCTGGCGCTCGGGGATGTCGGTTTCGAAGAAGCGCGCCTGGATCGGCAGCAACGCCAGTGTGCCGCTGACCTGCTCGACCGCCGCGGCCTTTTTCTCGATGCGCTTGGCCACTGCCGCCAGCTGGCCGATGGTCTGTTTCTCGAACAATTGCTTGGGGCTGAGCTTGATGCCCTGGCGCTTGGCCCGGGCGATGATCTGCAGGCTGAGGATCGAGTCGCCGCCCAGCTCGAAGAAGTTGTCGGTGCTGCCGACCTGGTCGAGCTTGAGCACCTCGGCCCAGATCGCCGCCAGGGCCTGCTCGATCTCGCCGACCGGCGCGGTGTACTGGCGCCGGGCGACACCCGGTGCCGGCAGGGCGCGCTTGTCGAGCTTGCCGTTGGCGGTCAGCGGCAGGCGCTCCAGGACCAGGATCTGCGCCGGCACCATGTAGTCCGGCAGACGGTCCTGCAGTTGCTGGCGCAAGACTTCACCCTGCAGCCCCTGCCCCACGCACCAGCCCACCAGTTGCAGGCGGGTCTCGTCGCCGTCCACCGGCTGGGCCAGGACCACCGCCTCGGCGACCCCGTCCAGCCCCAGCAGCACCCGTGCCACTTCGGCTGGTTCAACGCGATAACCGCGCACCTTGACCTGGTCGTCGGCGCGACCGATGAACTCCACCTGGCCCACGCGGTTGCGCCGCACGCGGTCGCCGCTGCGGTACAGGCGCTGGCCCGGCCGTGTCGGGTCCGGCACGAAGCGTTCGGCGGTCAGGCCCGGCTGGCCCAGGTAACCCTGGGCCACGCTGGCACCGCCGATATACAGCTCGCCCGCGACCTGGTCGGCCACCGGATTGAGCACATCGTCGAGCAGCAGCACATGGGCGCCCGGCAGGGCCGTGCCCACCGGCACGGCACGGGCCTCGGCGGCGAGGGTCGAGACCTCATGGGTCAGCACGCCGACCGTGGTCTCGCTCGGGCCATAGTGGTTGATCAGGCGGCAGCCCGGCTTGAGTCGGCGCACCTGCTCCACCAGGGCTGGCGTGCAGGCCTCGCCACCGACGATCAGCGCCTGCTCGGGCAGCACATCGGCGGGCGTGCCGGCCTGCAGCTGCGCCGCCAGATGGCCGGGGACGATCTTCAGCACACCGACCCGGTGTTCGGCCATGTAGCGGGCGAAGGCGTCCGGGTCGAAGCCCAGTGCCTCGGGCAGCACGTGCAGCAGGCGCCCGGCGCACAGGGCGCCGAACAGCACGGTGTGACCCAGGTCGGCGGCGATGGTCGAGACCAGCGCCATGCTCGCCTCCGGCGCTGGCGCCAGACGCTCGAGCAGGCCGGCGACGTAGCTGGCCAGGGCGCCATGGCTGACCAGCACGCCCTTGGGCTGGCCGGTGGAGCCGGAGGTGTGGATCACATAGGCCGGCGATTCGGCCCACAGCGTGATGGCCGGCGCGCTGGTCGGCAGGTCTTGCCATTGTTCGGGCACATAGCCCACGGTCAGGCGATCGGCGGCGGCCAGGCTGGTCAGTCGCGCATCGCCGGCGGCGCACAACAGCACCTTGGCCTGCGCCGCGTCGAGCATCTGCCGCAGGCGTGCTTCAGGCACCTTGGTATCCAGCGGCATGTACACGGCGCCGGCCTTGAGAATGCCGAGCATGCCGGTCAGCCAATCCAGCGAACGCTCCATCAGCACCGCCACCGGCTGGCCGCGGGTCACTCCCTGACGTTGCAGGTGATGGGCCAGGCGGTTGGCGGCCTGATCGAGGGCGGCGAAGCTCAGGCTGTGCTCCAGGCCGCGGGCGGCGAGCGCCTCGGGCTGGCGTTGCACCTGCTGCTGCCACTGCTCCAGCACCAGTGCCGGCGCCTCGCGCTCCGACTCCTGCCCGACACGCAGCGGCGCGGCCAGACGATGCAACGGCAGTTGCGGCGCGTCGAGCAACTGGCCCAACAGCTCGATGAACGCCGGAATGAACGCCTCCACCGTGGCGCGCTGGTAGAGGTCGCTGGCGAAGGTTATCTCGCCATGGATCAGCTGGCCGTCGTCGGTGATGTCCAGCGCCAGGTCGAAGTGGGTGCCGACCTTGTCCAGCGGGTACTCGGCGACGCTCAGGCCCGGCAGGGCCAGCGAGCGCTGGCGCTGCATGCCGACGTTCTGGTTGAACTTGACCTGGAACAGCGGGTTGTGGCCCAGGTTGCGCTCCGGCACCAGTGCGTCCACCAGTTGCTCGAATGGCAGTTCCTGGTGCGCCTGGGCGCCGAGCACCGCCTCGCGCACCTGGGCCAGCAGGTCGTCGAAGCTCAGGCGCTCGTCCACCTGGCAGCGCAGCACCTGGGTGTTGACGAAAAAGCCGATCAGCCCCTCGACCTCGGCGCGGCCGCGGTTGGCGTTGGGCACGCCGATGCGGATATCACGCTGCCCGGCCTGGCGCGAGAGGAACAGCGAGAAGCCCGCCAGCACCAGCATGAACAGGGTCATGCCCTGGGCGCGGGCGTAGCCGCCCAGGCGTCGGGACAGCTCGGCGCCGAAGTCGAAGCTCAGGGTCTGGCCGTCGAAGCTCTGGGTCAGCGGGCGGGCAAAGTCAGCGGCCACCTCCAGCAGCGGCTGCTCCTGGCCCAGTTGCTGGCGCCAGTAGTCGAGCTGGCGTTCGCCCTCGCCGGCCTCCAGCCAGCTGCGCTGCCAGATCGCATAGTCGGCGTACTGCACCTCCAGCGCCGGCAACTGCGGCGCCTGGCCCTGGCTGAAGGCCTGGTAGCTGTGCACGAACTCCTTGACCATCACGTCCATCGACCAGCCGTCGGAGACGATGTGGTGCATGCTCACCAGCAGCACATAGTCCTCGGCCGCCAGCCGGTACAGGCTGGCGCGCAGCAGCGGCCCGTGCAGCAGGTCGAAGGGTTGGTGGCTGGCCTCGCGCACCTGCGCGGCCAGCTCGGCCTCGCGCCGCTCGCTGGCGACAGCGGTGAGATCGACCTGTTCCAGCGGCACGGCCTGGGTCTCGAGGATCACCTGGCGCGGCTGTTCGCCATCGACCTGGAACACCGTGCGCAGCGCCTCGTGGCGCGCCACCAGGTGCTCGAACGAGCGCTGCAGGGCCGCCACGTCGAGCCGGCCACTAAGGCGCAGGCCGGCCGCCATGTTGTAGGCCGCGCTGTGCGGCTCCAACTGCCAGAGGAACAGCAGGCGCTGCTGGGCGAAGGACAAGGGGATGCTGGCGAAGTCGTGACGCGACTCGACCACCGGCAACAGGCTGAAGTCCTTGCCGTCCTCGCGCAGCTTGGCGAGGAACTGCCGGCGCTGCTCCAGAGGCAGGCTGACGAACCGTTTCGCAATGCGTACCGCCATGTTGCCACTCATGCCTCAACCCCTTCCAACGAACTCATGAACGCATCCATATCCGACCAGTCGTCATCCTTATCGCCGCCCTCCAGGCGGCCCAGCTCGGCGGCCAGGTCGCCCAGCGCCGGGTGTTCGAACAGGCTGCGCAACGGCAGCACCAGGCCCAGCTGGTCCTTGATCCGCGCCAGCACCTGGGCGGCCAGCAACGAATGCCCGCCGAGCTCGAAGAAGTGATCGTCCAGGCCGACCTTGGCCACGCCCAGCACCTGCATCCAGATCTGCGCCAGTTGCTGCTCGGTGGCACTCTGTGGCGGCCGGTATTCAGCCTGCAACGCGCTCGGGTCCGGCGCCGGCAGGGCATTGCGGTCCAGCTTGCCGCTGGGCGTCAGGGGCAGGCGCGGCAACAGCAACAGGTGGCCGGGCACCATGTATTCGGGCAGGCGCGCCTTGAGCAGGCTGCGCACCTGCTGGCGAAAACGCGCCTGTTCGGCGGCATCCTGTTCGGCGGCGTCGGGCACCACATAGGCCACCAGTTGCAGGCCGCCGGTCATCGGCAGGGCCAGCACCACCGCCTCACGCACGCCCGGGCACTGCTGCAGGCGCGCCTCGATCTCGCCGAGTTCGATGCGGAAGCCCCGCACCTTGACCTGATGATCGACCCGGCCGATGTACTCGATGGCGCCGTCAGCGCCCAGGCGCGCACGGTCGCCGGTGCGGTACAGGCGCTCGCCATGGGCGAACGGGTCGGCGACGAAGCGCTGGGCGCTCAGCGCCGGTTGACCGTGGTAGCCACGGGCCAGGCCCGGGCCGCCGATGTAAAGCTCGCCCACGGCGCCCTGCGGCAGCAGTTCGAGGTCATCATCGAGGATGTACAGCCGGCGCTGCGCCAGGCCCTGGCCGATGGGGATGCCGCGCCAGGACACCGCCTCGTGGCCGAGCCCGGTGCAGTCGTGGATGGTCGACACCACCGTGGCCTCGGTCGGGCCATAGGTGTTGAGCAGGCGTACATGCCCCAGCCCGGCCAGTTGCCACAGGCGCAGGCCGTCCACCGCCATCGCCTCGCCGCCGACATGGATCTGGCGCAGCGCGCCGTAGTTGGCCGGTGGACGCGCCGCGAAGTCCTGCACCAGCCAGTACCAGTAGGCGGCCGGCAGGTCGGCCAGGGTCACGCCGTGGCTGATCAGCACCTCGTGCAGGGCGGCGCTGTCCCACAGGCGAGTATCGCGCAGCACCACGCAGGCGCCGTGGCACAGCGGCGGGAAGAACTGCTCGACGAAGCCGTCGAAGCTGCTGGTGGCGAACTGCAGGACGCGGTCGCCTTCGCGCAGGTCGCTGTAGTCGATGGCGCGGGCGATGAACTCACTCAGGGCGCCGTGGCTGATGGCCACGCCCTTGGGCCGGCCGGTGGAGCCGGAGGTGTAGATCACATAAGCCAGGTTGTCACGCGTGACGGTCAGCGCCAGGTCGTCCGCCGACTCATCGTCCAGCGCCAGCTGATCCAGGCACAGGCAGCGCAGCCCGTCCTGCGCCGGCAGGCCGGGCAACTGGGCGGTGGTGGTCAGCAGCCATTGCAGGCCGCTGTCCTCGAAGACATGGCCCAGGCGTTCGGCCGGGGCCTGCAGGTCCAGCGGCACATAGGCGCCACCGGCCTTGAGCACGGCCAGCAGGGCCACGGCCAGGTCCAGCGAGCGATCCAGGGCCACGCCCACCAGCACATCGGGGCCGACACCCTGGCGGCGCAGGTGATGGGCCAGGCGATTACTGCGGATATTGAGTTCGGCATAGCTCATCGACGGTGCCGCGGCGCCGTCGGCCAGGATCAGTGCCAAGACCTCGCCGCTGCGGGCGGCCTGGACTTCGAACAGGCGCTGCACCGGCACCAGCGGCGGCACCTCGGCCACCGGGCACAGCAGCGCCTGGCGCTCGGCCTCGGCCAGCAGCGGCAACTCACCCAGGCGCTGGCGCGGCGCCTGGCAGACCGCGCGCAGTAGGTTGCGCCAGTGCCCTGCAAGGGCGGCGATGGTGGCCTCGTCGAAGAGGTCGGTGGCATAGGTGAAGGCGGCGAACAGTTGCTCGCCCTCCTCCCGGGTGTCGAGCATCAGGTCGCTGGTGGCGGCATGCTGGCGGCGGCTGCCGGCCAGCTGCTCGGCGCTCAGGTAGCCCACGCGCAGACCGCAGTCCAGACGCACGTCATTGAGGTCGGTGACCAGCGGCTGGTGGTTGAACATCACCTGGAACAGCGGCGTATGGCTCTGGCTGCGCTGGGGCTGCAGGGCCTCGATCAGCGCGTCGAACGGCAAATCCTGGTGCGCCTGGGCGCCGACCGAGGCCTGGTGCAGGCTGCGCAGCAGGTCGCTGAATGGCGTCTGCGCGGTGAACTGGCTGCGCAGCACCTGGGTGTTGACGAAGAAGCCGACCAGCCCTTCGGTCTCGCTGCGGTTGCGGTTAGCGATCAGGCCGCCGACACGGATGTCGGTCTGGCCGCTGTAGCGGTACAGCAGGGTCTTGAACACGGCCAGCAGTACCGTGGACAGGGTCACGCCGTGCTGCTGGGCCAGTTGCTTCAGGTCCTCGCGCAGGCCAGCGTCGAGCACCAGCTCCAGGCGCTCGCCGAGGTGGCTGGGCTGGGCCGGGTACGGCCGGTCGGTCGGCAGCTCCAGCAACGGGTGCTCGTCACCCAGCTGCTCGCGCCAGTAGTCCAGCTGGCGCTCGCGCTCGCCGGCCTCCAGCCAGCTGCGCTGCCACAGCGCATAGTCGCGGTAGTGCACCTTGAGCTCCGCCAGCTGCGGCTCGCGCCCCGCCACCAGGGCGTCGTAGCTGCGCATGAATTCATCGATCAGGATGTTCATCGACCAGCCGTCGGCGATGATGTGATGCAGAGTCAGCAGCAGCACGTGCTCCTGGGGCGCCAGGCGCAACAGGGCGATGCCGAACAGCGGCCCGCCTTCGAGGTCGAAGGCCTGGGTGGCCTGGGCCGCCATCTGCTGGTGCGCGCGTTCCCAGCGCGTGGTTTCAGGCAGGTCGGCCAGGTCGAACAGCTGGATGCTCACCGGCGCCGGTTCCGCCACCCGCTGCAACGCCCGCTCGCCGTCCTGGGCGAAGGTGGTGCGCAGGCATTCGTGGCGGGCGACCAGCAGGCTGAACGCCCGCTCCAGCGCCTCGACCTGCAGCTCGCCGTCGAGGCGCACGGCCATCGGCAGGTTGTAGGCGGCGCTGCGGGGCTCCAGCTGCCAGAGGAACCACATGCGCTGCTGGGCGTAGGACAGGCCGTCGCGCTCGCTCAGGCCAACACAGGACGACATGGGCAGCTGCGCGAAATCGATGCCCTCGCGTCGCATCCCTTCGAGGAACAAGCGGCGCTTGTCCAGGGGCAACTCGATGAAACGACGGGAAAGTTTCTGGGCGTCTGCGGCATTCATGTGTGAGGTCCTTGCTGATCGGCGGCGCGACCGGAAGGTCCGGGCGCATCAACAAGAACGAATGGGCGGGGGGATGATTTAGCGGCAGGCGTTCGACTCTGGAGCCCCGGGGGCGCTGCGCGCCCCTTTCGCGACGCAAGGCCGCTCCCACAAGAGTTCGCGCCGGCCTGCTGGAACACGAAAGGGCTGCACAGCAGCCCTGGGGATCGGTAAATCAGGCCTGCTCCAGCGAGTGCCCCTCGGCCATTGCCACGATCACCTTGCGCGGGCCTTCGAACGGCGCACGGGCATGGGCGGCGAGCATATTGTCGAGCATCATCACGTCGCCCTCCTGCCAGGGGAAGCTGATCTTGCAGTCTTCCAGCACCTGACGGATCTCGTCGAGCACCTCGTCCTCGATGGGTGAACCGTCGCCGTAGTAGACGTTACGCGGCAGGTCTTCCTCGTCGACGATATCCAGCAGACTTTCCCGCACCTCGGGCGGCAGGTTGGAAATATGGAACAGGTGCGCCTGGTTGAACCAGACCATGTCGCCGGCCACCGGGTGCCGGGCCACCGCCTGGCACACCTGGCGGGTACGCAGCTCGCCGTCGTCTTTCCATTCGCAGGTGATGCCGTGATCCTTGCAGTAGGCTTCGACCTCCTGCGGGTCATCGGTATTGAATACATCCTCCCACGACACATCCAGCCCGTTGCCGAAGTTGCGCACGTACATCAGCCCCTTGCTAACGAAACGCTCGCGAATGTGCGCCGGCACGCGGCGATAGACCTCGCGACTGTCGGCGATCGGCGTCTCGCCACCACTGCGGGCGGCGATCATGCTGTAGAACCAGATCTTCATCGGCCAGTCGCGGGAGTAGGCCTGCTCGTTGTGCAGCGGAATATGCTGGTGCGCCGGGTACTCGGTGGAGGTGTAGACCCCCTGGGTAACGTTGGTGCGCGGCGTCGAGCCGAACTCGTAGTTGAGCAGCGGGTGACCGAAGCTGGCGGCAAACTGGCGGAACTGCTCGGCGCCCTCCAGGCGGAACCCGCGGAACAGGATGCCGCCGTCGCGCGGCAGGTGTTCATCCACCAGCGCCTTGAGCTCGTCGAACACCTCCAACAGGCTGGTGTCGTCGTCACCCGCCTCCACCAGCAACGGCAAACGTCCCTGCTCCGGCAAGAGCGGACGCACTGTAAATCCCACAGCAACACCCATGGCGGGCCTCCTGTACACATTCGATAAAGGGACCGGCGACCCATGGGCACGCTCGTGTCCGGTGATAGGAGGACGTTTCGAGGGGCAGGCAAATTAGTCGACCGTTCCCACAACCCGCAGGACGCCTTGGAAACACTTGCTTGCAATTGATCCATCAGGTTTTGCCCTGCTCATGCGTCTCTTTCTGATACGGCCGGGCTTTTGCCCCTGAACTTCGCCATTGACACTGCGTACCCCATGTCGAAAAAGTCACGCTCGAAAATCTGGTTCCTCGTGCACAGCTGGCTGGCCCTGCCCATCTGGTTCTTCGTGCTGATCGTCTGCGTCACCGGCACCCTGGCGGTGATCAGCCGCGAGATCGTCTGGCTGGCCAACCCGGAAACCCGCGCCAATCCGCCTTCGGACGAGGCCCGGCGACTGAACTACGACGAGCTGCTGGTGGCCATGCAACGCGACCAGCCCGGCATCGCCGTGGCCAGCCTGATGACCTTGA
This sequence comes from Pseudomonas sp. BW16M2, assembly GCF_014268865.1. Taxonomy (NCBI): domain Bacteria; kingdom Pseudomonadati; phylum Pseudomonadota; class Gammaproteobacteria; order Pseudomonadales; family Pseudomonadaceae; genus Pseudomonas; species Pseudomonas sp. BW16M2. The sequence continues at coordinate 294,841 of NZ_JABWRI010000002.1, forward strand.
GCGAATCGCACTTCGCCATGCTGTCGGACGTCACCTACCCCGACGGCCGCACCCTGAGGGTCTACGTCAACCCCTACACCGGGCACATCCAGGGCGTCCCGCCGCAGTTCAACTTCGAAGAGTTCACCCGCGCCCTGCACGGCTGGTGGCTGGTGCCCCACACCAACGGCTACAGCTGGGGCTGGTACCTGGTGTCGCTGCTCGGGCTGCCGATGCTGGCGTCACTGGTCACCGGCCTGGTGATCTACAAGCGCTTCTGGAAAGGTTTCTTCAAGCCGACCCTGCGCTTCAACCAGGGCGCGCGGATCTTCTGGGGCGATTTCCACCGTCTGAGCGGCATCTGGTCGATCTGGTTCATCGCGGTGATTTCCATCACCGGCACCTGGTTCCTGGTCAAGGCCCTGCTCGCCGACAACCATATCGCCATCTCCAGCCAACCCATCATTCCGGTGGTAGCCCGCGAGACGGTGCCACTGACCGCCGACGGCAGCCCCGCGCCGATGATCAGTCCGGACGAAGCGGTGAGGATCACCCAGCGCGAGATCCCCGGCTTCACCGTCGACTATGTCGGTTTTCCCAGCAACGCCTACGCCCACCTGAGCATCGGCGGCATGAGCTGGTATCCGCTGGTGTACCAGAAGGCCGAGATCAACCCCTACACCGGGGCGATGGAGGCCAGCCGCCTGCTGGGCGATCGCAAGGCCTTGGAGATCTTCACCGAGTCGATGCGCCCCCTGCACACCGGCGAGTTCGCCGGTCTGACGAGCAAGCTGATCTGGTTCTTCTTTGGCCTGCTGCTGAGCATGATGGTGCTCAGCGGCCTGCTGATCTGGAGCAAACGCACTGCCCTGGCCACCGCCAACGCACTCAAGCGCAGCCAGAAGCAGGCGCGCACGGCCAAGGGAGCAGTTTCTACAGAGGTCACGTCCAGTTCTTGAAACATTTTCTTTCATTTGCTTTGGCAGCTTTCTGATTCTCATTCGTCCTTACTTATGCAGCCTTCCAGGTTGAGCACAGACTCGACCGTATTTTTATATGCAGAAGACCGAGCGATGGCCCGACAATCGAGAAAGAAATCCAATTCCAAGCTGTGGTTTTTGGTCCACAGCTGGCTTGCCCTGCCGATCTGGTTCTTCGTCCTGATCGTCTGCTTCACCGGCATGCTCGCGGTGGTCAGCCAGGAGATCGTCTGGCTGGCCAACGCCGACGTGCGCGCCAGCAAACCCGACGACGACAGCCAGCGCCTGAGCTACCAGCAGGTGCTCGACGCCATGCACAAGGCCGAACCTGAGCTGGCGGTGCGTTTCTTCAGCCAGCCGGACGGTTCGCACTTCGCCCTGCAGGCCTCGGTAACCCGTGCCGATGGCACCAACGCGCTGCTCTACGTCAACCCCTACACCGGGGCCATCCAGGGCCAGCGCCCGGACTTCGACTTCGAGGCCTTCACCCGTGCCCTGCATGGCTGGTGGCTGGTGCCCTTCACCAACGGCTACAGCTGGGGCTGGTACCTGGTGTCGCTGCTCGGGCTGCCGATGCTCGCCTCGCTGGTCACGGGGCTGGTGGTGTACAAGAAGTTCTGGCGCGGCTTCTTCAAACCGCTGCGCACCGGCCACGGCCCACGGATCTTCTGGGGCGACGTGCACCGCCTGGCCGGCGTGTGGTCGATCTGGTTCATCGCGGTGATCGCCATCACCGGCACCTGGTTCCTGATCCAGGCGATTCTCGCCGACAACCACGTGACAATCTCCAGCGAGCCGATCGTGCCGGTGATCGCCCGCGAACAGGTGCCACAGACCGCCGACGGCGGCCCCGCGCCGCGCATCGACCTGGACCAGGCGGCACGCATCGCCAGCCAGAAGATCCCCGGCCTGGACATCAGCTTCATCTCGCTGCCGGCCACTGCCTACAGCCACTACAGCATGGGCGGGCGTGGCTGGTACCCGCTGATGTTCCAGACCGCCGAGGTCAACCCCTACACGTCCAACGTCGACAGCCAGTTCCTGCTTGGCGACCGTTCGGCCCTCGAGTTCGTCACCGAATCCATGCGCCCGCTGCACACCGGTGATTTCGGTGGCCTGGCGATCAAGCTGATCTGGTTCTTCTTCGGCCTGGTGCTGACCCTGATGGTGTTCAGTGGCCTGCTGATCTGGACCAAGCGCACCACCCAGGCCACCCTCGCCGCCCTCAAGCGCGGCGAGCGTCCGCGCTCACGCGCCGCGGCCAGCCCAACCACCCTGGAGGCCCAACCTTGAGCCAGACCGATACCCTGCCGCCCAGCGGCCTGAAGCAGCTGTGGCTGAAATGGCGCTTCCACCTCAACATCCTGCTGATCCTCATTCCCCTGGGTTTCATGCCCAAGTACTTCGCCGACGCCAGCCTGTTCCGCGGTGACAGCGGCCTGGGCGCCAACATCGTCGAGGGTATCCAGGTCGGGCGCTGGACCCTGGACCTGGCCGAACTGCGCGACGAGGCCCCACGCGCCGAAGGCCCGGCCGGCTACTTCAAGGCCTTCAACGCCGCCTGCACAAGCTGCGACGAAGGCGTCAAGGCCACCTACCTGCGGGTGGGCAAGCCGCGCAGCCTGCGCGCCGCCGGCACGATCTTCTTCGGCGCGCCGGCGCGCATGGGCACCTCGCTGCCAATCCCGCCACGCACCCGGCCCGACGCCGACATCTGGATCACCATCGAAGGCTGGGACGGCAAGATGTACCAGGCCTCGGTGCCGCTGGCCAAGGCATCCCCCGCCACCGTGGCCTGGCTCGAGAAACAAGGAGGCAACAAATGAAACAGCTGATGCGCAGGCTCGCCCTGCCCCTCTTGGCCCTGGCCGCCACCCCGGCGCTGGCACACAACCCGATGTGCGAGTGCACCGAGCACGGCGAGCAGATCACCTGCAAGGGTGGCTTCTCCGACGGCAGCGGCGCCCCCGGCGTGACCCTGGACGTGATCGGCTACGACGAACAGGTGCTGGTGGCGAGCAAGCTCGGCGACGACTCGACCTTGACCTTCAAGCGCCCCGAGGGTGAGTTCTACGTGCTGTTCGATGCCGGCCCCGGCCACGTGGTGGAAGTGGACCACGCCGACATCGGTGCGCCATGAGCCGCGCCCAGGTGGTGCGCCCGGCCGGCGCCGGGCACGAGACCCTCTACGTGCTGTTGGCCGCGCTGCTGATCGTGGTGCTGGCCGCCAGCGTGGTGGCCATGCGCGGCGAGCGCGAGGATGAACAGGCCATTGCCGCTCACCAGCTCGACGCCCGCCGCGACCTCAATGCCGCCGAACAGGGCATCCATACCGACCTGTGGGTGGCCGTCGAGGAGATCCGCGCCCTGCGCGAGGACAACGGCGTCGCCCCGGACGCCCAGGCCCTGGCCGACGAGGGGCTGCCGCCGTTCGTCAGCGACGCCAGCAGCCAGAGCCGCGGCAGCCACCAGTGGTCGCTGCTGGCCAACGGCGCCTACCTGGGCCGCAGCCAGGACGCCCAGGTGGCCGGCAGCTTCCTGGTGATCCTGCCCACCGCCAGCGATGCCCAGCCAGATGTCTGGTTGCGCCGCGACAGCACCGCCCTGCCCCCGGACGCGCTGGACAGCGATGCGCTGATCGCCGCCGGCTGGCAGCAGATCGTCACCCACTACGACGCCGGGGTCACCCGCCAACACCGTCACTAAGGACCTGCCCATGCTTCGCTTCGCCCGCCGCACCCTGGCGCTGCTCCTGGCCTGCGCCCTGCCCGCCGTGGCCCTCGCCGACAACGGCAAGCCGCTGCGCATCGGCATCACCCTGCACCCCTACTACAGCTACGTGAGCAACATCGTCGGCGACAAGGCCGAGGTGGTGCCGCTGATCCCGGCCGGCTTCAACCCCCACGCCTACGAGCCCCGCGCCGAGGACATCAAGCGCATCGGCAGCCTCGACGTGATCGTGCTCAACGGCGTCGGCCACGACGACTTCGCCGACCGCATGATCGCCGCCAGCGAGAAGCCCGACATCAAGACCATCGAGTCCAACGCCAACGTGCCGCTGCTGGCGGCCACCGGCATTGCCGCCCGCGGCGCCGGCAAGGTGGTCAACCCGCACACCTTCCTGTCGATCAGCGCCACCATCGCCCAGGTCAACAACATCGCCCGCGAACTGGGCAAGCTCGACCCGGACAACGCCAAGTTCTACACGCAGAACGCCCGGGCCTACGCCAAGCGCCTGCGTGCCCTGCGCGCCGAGGCCCTGGCCAAGGTCACCCAGGCGCCGGACGCGACCTTCCGCGTCGCCACCATCCATGCCGCCTACGACTACCTGGTGCGCGACTTCGGCCTGGAAGTCACCGCCGTGGTGGAACCAGCCCACGGCATCGAACCGAGCCCGGCACAGTTGAAAAAGACCATCGACCAGCTCAAGGCCCTGGATGTGAAGGTGATCTTCTCGGAGATGGACTTCCCCTCGGCCTATGTCGACACCATCCACCGCGAGTCCGGCGTGCGCATCTACCCGCTCACGCACATCTCCTACGGCGAATACACCAAGGAAAAGTACGAGGTGGAGATGAAGCGCAACCTCGACACGGTGGTCCAGGCCATCCAGGAGAACCGCACGTGACCGCCGCCGCCAACCTCACCAGCGCCTGCGGGCCACGCATCGAGTTCGACGGCATCGACCTCACCCTGGGCCGCACGCGCATTCTCGAGAACGTGCGCTTCAGCGTCGCCCCCGGCAGCGTGCACGCGATCGTCGGCCCCAACGGCGGCGGCAAGAGCTCGCTGATCAAGACCCTGCTCGGGCAGATGCCGCACCAGGGCCAGCTGACCCTGCACTGGCCCGGTGAGCGTGAAGTGATCGGCTACGTGCCCCAGGCCCTGGAATTCGACCGTGGCCTGCCAATGACCGTGGACGACTTCATGGCCGCCATGTGCCAGCACCGCCCGGCGTTCCTTGGCCTGTCCCGACGCGTGCGCCCGGCGATCGACGCGGCGCTGGCGCGGGTAGGCATGCTCGACAAGCGCAAGCGGCGCATGGGCGCGCTGTCCGGCGGCGAGCGCCAGCGCGTGCTGCTGGCCCAGGGGCTTATCCCCGAGCCACAGCTGCTGGTGCTGGACGAGCCGATGTCGGCCCTCGACGAGGCCGGTATCCAGGTGTTCGAGCAACTGCTGCACGGCTGGCGCCAGGCCGGCACCACCGTGCTGTGGATCGAGCACGACCTGGAAGCGGTGCTGCGCCTGGCCGACCGGGTCACCGGGCTGAGCCGCCAGGTGCTGTTCGACGCCCCGCCGGCCCAGGCCCTGACCCCCGAGCGCCTGCTCGGGCTGTTCTCCGTCCACCCGCGCAGCGAGAGCCTTGCCTGATGAGTTTCGAATCGTTCCGCCAGCTGGTCCAGGACTGGGCCACCGCTGGTTACCTGCCGGAGGCGCTGGCCTACGGCTTCGTGGTCAACGCCCTGCTGGCAGGCCTGATGATCGGCCCGGTGCTGGGCGGGCTGGGTACCCTGGTGGTGGTCAAGCGCTTCGCCTTCTTCTCCGAGGCGGTCGGCCATGCCGCGCTGACCGGCGTGGCCATCGGGATCCTGCTCGGCGAGCCCTACACCGGCCCTTACGGCAGCCTGTTCGGCTACTGCCTGCTGTTCGGTATCCTGCTCAACTTCCTGCGCAACCGCACCGGACTGTCCCCGGACACGCTGATCGGCGTGTTCCTCTCGGTGTCGCTGGCCCTGGGCGCGAGCCTGCTGCTGATGCTGGCCGGCAAGATCAACGTGCACATCCTCGAGAACGTGCTGTTCGGTTCGGTGCTCACCGTCAGCGCCCACGACCTGCTGGTGCTGGCCATCGTCGCCGTGCTGGTGCTGGCCCTGGCCCTGCCGCTGTACAACCGCATCATGCTGGCCAGTTTCAACCCGCAGCTGGCGGCGGTACGCGGGGTGGCAGTGAAGACCCTGGACTACCTGTTCGTGGTACTGGTGACCCTGGTCACCGTGGCCTCGGTCAAGGTGATCGGCGCGATCCTGGTCGGCGCCCTGCTGGTGATCCCGGCGGCGGCGGCGCGGCTGGTCAGCCAGTCGCTCAAGGGCTTCTTCTTCGTCTCGGTGATCATCGCCACCCTGAGCACCCTGCTCGGCATCCTGCTGCCGATCGTCTTCGACCTGCCGGTGCCCTCGGGCGCGGCGATCATCCTGGTCGCCGGGGTCTGCTTCGCCCTCGCCGCCCTGGCCCGCGCCCTCGTCCCCCGCCTGCAAGGAAACCCGGCATGACCCTGAAGAAACTCACCCTGGCCCTGGCCCTGAGCGGCCTGCCGCTGATGGCCGGCGCCACCCAAGTGTTGACCACCCTGCCGGTGACCCACAGCCTGGCCAGCACCTTGCTCGACGGCACCTCGGTACAACTCCAGCGCGCCGCCCCGGCCAACCTGCCGGCCAGCCGCCAGCCCTCGTACTTCAGCGGTCGTGGCGGCGCCAGCCTGCAGAAAGCGGCATCGAAAGCCGACGCGGTGATCGGCGTGCGCTCGATCTGGCGCGACGACCCGCTCTACCCCATGGCCCGACGCAGCAACATCCGCATCGTCGAGATCGACGCCGCGCGCCCGGTGGACGGCGCCCTGCCCGGCATCGCGGTCAAGGGTGACGAGGCGTTCACCGCCTATCCCTGGCTTAACCCCACCAACCTGGGGCGCATGGCCGATGTAGTGGCCAACGATCTCGAACGCCTCTCGCCAGCCGACAAGGCGAAGATCCAGGGCAACCTGGCCGGCCTCAAGCGGCAGATGCTGGAGCTGACCGCCAACAGCCAGACACGCCTGGCCGAGGTCGACAACCTGACCGTGGTCAGCCTGTCCGAGCGCCTGGGCTACCTGGCCAGCGGGTTGAACCTGGATGTGGTCGAGCAACCGCTGCCGGCCGACGACAAGTGGGACGAAGCGATGCTCAAGGCACTGGGTGAGAACCTCAAGGCGCAGGATGTGGCGCTGGTGCTGCATCATCGTCAGCCGGACGCAAAGGTGGCCGAGATAATCGCCGCTTCCGGGGCGAAGTTGCTGGTGGTGGACAGCGATCCGGACGACACCGTGGCGGGGCTCAAGGCCAGTGTCGAGCAGGTGGTAAAGGCCCTCGGCGATAGTTGAGCGCCTTTGCAGGAAATCGCGAAGGGAACAAATACCCTGTGGGAGCGGGTTTACCCGCGAAGAAAGCAACACGGTGCATGGCACCGGCTTCGCCGGTGTTCGCGGCTAAAGCCGCTCCCACAGGTCTCTGCTAAATCAATGCGTCATGTTCACCTCAACGCTTCATGCACCGCTGATACCGCTCATCCACCCTGCCGGCAAACCACGCCGTGGTCAGCTTGCGGGTGATCTTCGGGCTCTTCAGTTCGATCCCCGGCAGCACCGCCCGTGGCAGCGCCTTGCCCGCCTTCGCTTCGGCCAGGGCGAACACCCCGCGATACAACGCGGTGTCCTCCAGTTCCAGACCATTCTCCTTCTCCAGCTGAGCCCTGATCTGCGGATTGCGCAGCCCCAGCTTCGTCCCCAGCTTGCGCGCCGCCTGCTCGGTGGTGCCGGGCAGGATGGCGCCAGGGGCGATCAGGTCGCCATCGAGCGCCAGCGACACCCCGCTCGCCCGGTTCAATGCCGCCTGAAACGCCGCGTTGCGACTGGCGTACCAACCCGCGTTGAAATCGGCGAAGCGATACAGCTGACGCTCGTAGTGGGTGGGATAGCCGAGCAGGTGGGCGATGCCGAAGTACATTCCGCCGCGGCGGCTGAACACCTCCTGGCGGATGCTGCCCGAGTGGTCGTAGGGATAGCCCTTGGCGTGCCGCTCGGCGAAGTCCACGCTGACCTGCATCGGCCCACCGGTGCGCACCGGATTCAACCCGCCCAGCAGCGAGCGCCCCAGCGGCAGGCCGCTGATCACCTCGTCGTACAGGGCACTGAGCTGTTTTTCGCTGCGCACGGCGAGCAGCCGTTGCTGGTAGGTCTTGCCGTTGGCCGAGGGCGTGCCCAGCGCGCCGTCGACCAGGAGCCTGGGCACATGCAGGCGCGCCGCCCGGCGGTCGATCTCCTCCCGGGCGATACGCCCCAGGTTCGGCACCTGCGGGTCGGCGTTGAATGTGGATTCCTGCTCGGTCACCGCCAGCACCGCGCACAGGTTGCTCTTGCTCGGGCTGATGCCCTGGGCCTGGAACGCCACCTGGATATCCTCGGCCCAGCTCTGGCGGTCCTTGACCTGGGCCGGCAGCAGGCGCACGAGCTGGGCGCGGACCTTGGCCGGATCGGCCTCGACAGCCTCCTCACGTCGCCCGGCGCAACCTTGAAGCAGGCCCAGGGCCAGCAGCGCGGTGGTCAGCAGGCGGGCGTTCAGGGCTGCTCACCGACCAGGTAGGTCTTGCTGATCTGGCGGAACAGCGGGTGGCTGGAGCTGCCCAGCAACTCGAACAGTACCATCTCGCGAGTGACCACCTGCGCCCCGGCATCGCGCATGCGCGTCAGGCCCGCTGCCTTGCTCTGTGGGGTGCGGCTGTCGCAGGCGTCCTCGACCACGAACACCTGCTTGCCCAGGGCGCGCAGGCCGAGCACGGTCTGCAGCACGCAGACGTGGGTCTCCATGCCGCAGACGATTACCTGTTCGCGGTCGAGCAGGCTGGGGGGCAGGCATTCGGCGGCGACGCAGGAGAAGTGCAGTTTCTCGACGATTTCGGCGGCCGGTGCCGCGGCCTTGAGGGCGGCCAGGGTGTGGCCCAGGCCCTTGGGGTATTGCTCGGAGATCACCGTTGGGAGTTTTAGTTCGGCGGTTGCCGCGAGGAGCCAGCGGGCGCGGGCCGCGGTGCCCTCGGGGTCGCTCATGGCGCCTATCAGTTTTTCCTGGATGTCGACGACCAGCAGCGTGGCCTTGCGGGGATCGATCAGCATTGGTGGTCTCATGGTTTGGGGGATGGGGTAGCCTTACCCAGGCGGGGGGTGGCGTCAATTGGGGCTTGTGGTTTTGCAGGTTGATTATGGGTTTGGCGTGTAGTTGAGGCCGGTTGTTTTGATAGTCGTATGTGCATTCATTTGCGATGTCGACGCATAGTCACCTTTTCGCCCTTACGGCGAGTTCCTTTTTGAAGGATCTGTAGAGACCGGACACATGGTGGACACGTGTACGGAGACATGGTTGACACTTCCTGGCAGCCCCTTTGCCAGGATTT